>CAZQHE010000266.1:0-2585 GCA_964593155.1 uncultured bacterium | reverse complement strand
CCACATGGAAGCGCTCATCCGCGAGGCCGGCGAGCGCGACCGTGTGGAGCCGATGTCGCGCATGCGCCAGGTCATCAGCGAGCGCATGGTGCACAGCGTGCAGACCAGCCCGCACGTGCACACCTACTACGAGATCGACATGAAGCGCGTCGACCAGCTGCGGAAGAAGAACAAGGAAGCCTTCCTGCAGCGGACCGGCGGGGCCAAGCTCACCTACACGGTGTTCATGGCCAAGGCCGTGATCGACCAGCTCGCCAAGCACCCGGTGATCAACGCGTCGATCAACGGCACCGACATCATCTATCACGACTACGTGAACCTGGGGATGGCCGTCGCCCTCGACTGGGGGCTGATGGTCCCGGTGATCGACGACGCCCAGGACCTGTCGATGGTCGGTCTGGCCAAGGCGATCACCGACAAGGCCACCCGGGCCCGCGATCGCAAGCTCGGTCCCGACGAGCTGTCGGGGTCGACCTTCACGATCACCAACCCGGGCAGCTTCGGCAGCCTCATGGGCGATCCCGTGATCAACCAGCCGAACGTGGCGATCCTGGGCATGGGCAAGGTCGAGGATCGTGTGGTGGCGATCGACGGCGCCATCGCGATCCGGCCGCGCATGTACGTGACCCTGGGCTACGACCACCGTCTGATCGACGGCGCCACGGCGGAGCGTTTCCTGAGCGGCATCAAGGAGACGCTGGAGAACTTCGACGAGACGGCCCTGTAGGGCCGACGGGGTGGGCGCAGTCATGGCCGAGGCGAACGGGCAGGAGGTGCTCGACGTCCGGCGGCCCGGACGGGTCGCCTACGCCGAAGGACTGCGTCTGCAGGACGAACTCGTCGTCGCACGGCAGCGGGGCGAGGGCCGTGACACCCTCGTCCTGCTCGAACACCCCCGCGTGCTCACCCTGGGCCGGAACTCCCACGCCGAGAACGTCCTCCTGGACGAGGCGCAGCTCCGCGCGCGCGGTTTCGAGGTCTTCGAGGTCGGCCGCGGCGGCGACGTCACCTACCACGGACCGGGGCAGCTGGTCGGCTACCCGATCCTGCGCCTCGACGGCGACGAGCGCGACGCCCACGGCCACCTGCGCCGCATCGAGCAGGTGCTGATCGATACCCTCGCCGACTTCGGCATCGAGGCCTTCCGCCACCCGCCGCACACCGGCGTGTGGGTGCGCGACGAGGGCGTCGAACGGAAGATCGCCGCCATCGGCGTGCGCCTGTCGAAGTGGGTGAGCAGCCATGGCTTCGCGCTGAACGTGGACGTGGACCTGACGGACTTCGACGTGATCGTCCCGTGCGGGATCCGCGACCTCGGCGTGACCTCGATGCAACGAGTGCTCGGACGCGACGTCGACGTCGACACCGTGGCCGAACGCGTGATCGAGCACTTCCCCCGCGTCTTCGGGCGCGTCCTCGGCGACGCCGCCCCCACCCCCGGAAAGGCGGTCGTGTGATGGCCGGCAAGAAGAAGTCCCATCTCGAGCTCAGCGCCGAACGCCCGGACTGGCTCAAGGTCCGCCTCCAGGACCAGGGAACCGTGGACGAGGTCACCGGCATGATGCGCGAGCTGCGTCTGACCACCGTCTGCGAGGAGGCCCGTTGTCCGAACCTCTTCGAGTGCTGGGCGGACAAGACGGCGACCTTCATGCTGATGGGCGAGATCTGCACCCGGCACTGCGGCTTCTGCTCGGTGGGCAAGGGCAAGCCCGGCGCGCTCGATCCCAACGAGCCGGAGAACGTGGCCGAGGCCGCCGCGCGTCTGGGGCTCGACCACGTCGTCATCACCTCGGTCGACCGCGACGACCTGCCCGACTTCGGTGCCGGCCACTTCGCGCGCACCATCGAGGCCGTGCGCCGGCGCAACCCGTCGTGCAAGATCGAGGTGCTCGTTCCCGACTTCGCCGGCGATCCCGAGGCACTCGAGGTCGTGTTCGAGGCCCGACCCGAGGTCTTCAACCACAACGTCGAGACGGTGCCGCGGCTGTACCGACGTGCGCGCTACGGCAGTGATCTGGAGCGTTCGCTCGACGTGCTGCGTCGCGCGGGCGAGGCGCGCCCCGATCGGATCCAGCGCACCAAGAGTGGGCTGATGGTCGGCCTGGGCGAGTCGATGGACGAGGTCGTCGAGCTTCTCGGCATGCTGCGCTTCGTCGACGTCGACGTGGTGACGATCGGTCAGTACCTGCAGCCGACGCGCGGGCAGCTTCCGATCGAGAAGTACTACACGCCCGAGGAGTTCGCCGAGCTGCGGTCGAAGGCCCTGTCGATGGGCTTCGCGCACGTGGAGAGCGGGCCCTTCGTGCGGTCCTCGTACCACGCGAAGAAGCACGTGGACGAGGAGAGTGGCGCGGCGATCGGTTAGGCGCGTGCGTCGGTATCGTGCGGTGGCATCGTCGCGTGGTGTCGCCGCGTGGTGTCGGCCGGTGAAACCATTGTTCGAAAACCCTGTTTTCGGATTGTCAGCCGCGATCGGCTGACAACTGCGAATGTCAGCCTCGAGGGGCTGACATTTCGCTTTGTCAGTCCCGCGAGGCTGACACCCCGCGATCCCGCTTTTTCCGAATGTGATCGCGCGCTGTCTG
>CAZQHE010000265.1:0-2697 GCA_964593155.1 uncultured bacterium | reverse complement strand
CCAGCGGCAGGGCCACGTAGATCGAAATCGACAGCAGCAGCGCCTGCCACGGCACCGGCAGTTGCCCGACGCCCAGCAGGAACCCGCCCAGCGGCCCGAACAGGAAGAGCATGGTGAGCGAGTTGATCGCGACCATCACCAGCGTGTGGCCGTCGTTACCGCGGGCGAGGTAGCCCCACACGAGCACCATCGCCGTGCACGGCGCGATGCCCAGCAGGATGCAGCCCGCCAGATAACTGCGCCACAGCGGGATCTCGAGCATCCGCACGCCGTCGACCAGGACGACCGTGCCGTCGCCGTACTGCGCGCCGGGTTGCAGGTCCAGGCCGAGTGGGAGCTTCACGAGATCGGTCGCTTCCGGCCCGATGAACTGGTGGAAGACGGTGCCGAGGAAGAACGCGCTGATGGCCAGCATGGTGAAGGGTTTCACCAGCCAGTTGATCGCGAGCGTCAGGCCGACCGGCTTGACGTTCTGCCCGGCGCGCAGGACCTCGCCGAAGTCGATCTTCACCATGATCGGATACATCATGAAGAAGAGCGCGATGGCGATCGGGATCGACACGACGGGCGCGCCGTTCACGTCGATCGTCATCCCGTCGAGGGTGGTTGCGACCCCGGGCGCGATCCGGCCGAGCAGGATGCCCGCGCCGATGCAGAGCAGCACCCACACGGTGAGGTAGCGTTCGAAGAACCCCAGTCCCTGGGGCTGTTTGGTGACGCAGGCTTCGGTGGCCACGGGGCGGTCCTTCGGGGTGGCGGGGTTGCGGGGTTGCGGGGTTCGGGGAGCTCCGGGACGTCGGACGCTTCGGGGGTCAGGCGTTCGGGCGTCTAGGCGTCCGTCGGCGGGGTCGAGCGGCGGCAGAGCTCCTCGACCGGACACGCCAGGATCCGATCCAGCTTCTCGGCGTCGACGATCGCGTCGGGCGTGTCGGCCAGGGTGCGGTCGACCCACTCCAGCGCGGCCTTGGCGGCGGACGGCGCGTCGGCGCCGGCGCGGCGGTAGTAGACCCAGCGGCCGTCCTTGCGGCTGCGGACGAGGTGGCTGCGACCGAGGACGGCCATGTGCCGGGAGACGGTCGAGGGCGCGAGGTCGAGGAGCTCGACCAGCTGGCAGACGCACAGCTCGCCCCGGCCCAGGGCCAGCAGCGCGCGGACGCGGCTACGGTCGGCGAGGGCGCGGGCGAGCGTCGTGAAGTCCGCGACGGGGTCGGTCATGACGGTTGCATATTTCGACATATGCGCAAATATACACACCAGACCCCCGTGGGTCCAGGCCTTTCTTCCGGGCTCGCCGCCCACCGAGCGCAGCAGAGCGCTGCGAAACCAAAGCGTCGCTTTCGATCCTCATGACGATCGAAAACGCCGGTTCGCCCTCGAACCCCTTCGAAGGACCTCTTCCCCGGACCGGGCTCCTCTTCCTCCCGGGTCCCGTCGACGGCAGCTGCCGCCCCTCACCGCAACCGCAGGATCCGCACCGCCCCGGTCAGCACCACCGCCGCGATCACCGTCCCGATCACCAGATCCGGGAAGCGCGTCCCGGTCCACGCGACCAGTCCCCCGGCCACGATCACACCGAGATTGGCCAGCACGTCGTTGGTCGAGAAGATCCAACTGGCCTTCATGTGCGCGCCGCCGCCGCGGTGCCGGGCGATCAACAGGAGACACGCGACGTTCGCGGCCAGCGCGACGGCCGAGACGGCCATCATCCACCTGGGCTCGGGCTCGCTGCCCGTGACGAATCGACGGATCACCTCGCTGAAGGCGCCGAGCGCGAGCGCCATCTGCAGCCAGCCCGACACGTGCGCCGCACGGACCTGCAACCGCGCCGCGCGACCGACCGCGTACAGGCTCAGACCGTAGACGAAGGCGTCGGCCAGCATGTCGAGGGCGTCCGCCATCAGCCCCGTCGACTGCGCCCACCAGCCGGCCGCCATCTCGGCCACGAACATCACGCCGTTGATCGCGAGGAGCGCGATCAGGACTGCGCGTTCACCGGCTTCGTCATCGGCGGCGTCGGTTTCGGTGACGGGATCGGCCGGCTCGCTCCCGACGATGCGTGCACCGAGCCCGAGCGGCTCGAGTCGCGCGAGGACCGTGTCCGGACTCGGAGCGTGCACGATGACGAGCCGCCGCTCCGGCAGGTCGAACTCCACCCGACCCACACCCTCGACGTCGGCCAGCGCCATGCGGATCATCCGCTCCTCGGAGGGGCAATCCATCTGCGGAACCCGGAATTCGGTCCGTGACCAACCTGGCTCCGTGTCGCGGTGCGCCGCGTCGCGATCCATGGCAGCTCGTCGATCCAGGGGGCTTCGGTCAGCCCCCATGGAATACGACCTCCGGCCTTCGCTCACAACTGTGAGCCTGCCCCTCTCCCCGTCGGGTCGATGCGTCACCGAAGGTCTGCTCCGCCCGCCGCCGATTGTGTGCCCCGCACAGCACGCGCAGATTGTCGGGTTCGTTGGTCCCGCCGAGGGCGAAGGGCTGGACATGGTCGATCTGGAGGTCGTGGGTGGCCGTACACCGGGTGCCGTCGGGTGCGACGAAAGTGCAGCGATGGCCGTCGCGATCGAAGACCTGGTCGCGGGTGGCACGGGGGACGTGGCGGGTCGGGGCGTTCGGCTTCGACGGCTTCGCGGGTGCCGGCTTCGCCGTGTCCTCGACCTTCTTCTTCCGCGGCTTGGGTCCATCGTGATC
>CAZQHE010000264.1:0-2759 GCA_964593155.1 uncultured bacterium | reverse complement strand
GTCCAGGACGGAGTGCTGCGTCTCGCCCGCCGGGCCGACGTCCCGATCGTCGCCCTGAGGCGGACCGGCGGGCGGCCCTGGGTGGCACCGGGGAGCTGGGACCACTTCGAGATCCCCCGGCCGGGCGATCGTTTGTCGCTGCGGGTCTCGGCGCCGTTGTACGTCGGCCCGTCCGAGGCCGGCATCGAGGCCGCGGGGGAGCGCCTGGCCGAACTCCTCGGCGGCACACGGCCCGCCGGCGGACCGGTCGACGAGGCCACCGCCACCGCGGCCTGGTCGCGTGCCGGGGCCGACGCGGGATGATCGTCGTCGACCGCCGCGCCCCGGCCGTCCGTGCCCTGGACGCTCTCGACGACGCCCCCCATTCCTTCTGGGCCGGCTTCCTCACGCCTCTGGGACAGGTCTACTCCGCGCTGGCCGGAGTGCACCGGGCGGTCCGTGGCGAGCGGGCCCTGCCCGCGATGCCGCCCAGCGTGGCCGTCGGCAACCTGCGGGTGGGGGGCACGGGCAAGACGCCCGTGGTCGAGGACCTGGGCACGCGCCTCCGCGATCGCGGGCTCGGTGTGGCCGTCCTGAGCCGCGGATACCGCGCCGGCGGCGGAGGCGACGAACCGGCCTGGCTCGCCGACCGCGGTCTCGACGTGCACCTGGGATCCGACCGCCACCGGACCCATGCGCGGGCGGCGCGGGGCGGTGCCGACGTCGTCCTGCTCGACGACGGATTCCAGACGCGGGCGCGGGCCACGCGGCGTCTGGTGATCGTGCTGGAGCGCGACCTGGTGCGTCCACCGCGGCCACTACCCGCCGGGCCGGCGCGCGAGGGTGCCGCCGCGTTGCTCCGCGCCGACGGCATCCTGGTGCGGCGTCCCGTGGGCGCCGCCGGAATTCTGTTCGGAGAACACCTCGGCCGTCCCTGCGTCGGATTCCGGCTCGAGCCCACGGGGTGGATCGATCCGCAGGGATTCGCGAGCGAACTCCGTCCGTTCCCGCTTCCGGGTCCGGTCGCCGCCGTGAGCGGTCTGGCCCGTCCGCGGAGCTTCGAGGCCACGCTCGCCGCGCTCGACGTTCCGATGGTCGGGGCCTGGCGCGCGCGGGATCACTGGGCCCCGCGGCGGGAGGAGTTGGCGCGGCTGGTGGAGTGGGCACGCGGACTCGGCGCGCGGGCCCTGGTGTGTCCCGAGAAGAACCGCGCACGTCTCGTCGCCGCCGAGCCCGCTCTGCCGGTCCACGCGCTGGCCGCCGCCGTCCGCTGGGACACCGACGATCCCCTGGCCGCACTCGGTATTCTCCCGGGCCTGGTCGAGGCCGGAGAACCGACCCGCCACGACGACGAAGGGGCGGCACCGTAGTGCCGCCCCGTTCGCGCGTCGGGCTGCGACGGAAGACGTGCCGGTGATCAGTCGTCGTCGATGATCACGCCGATGAACTCGACGATGGCGAAACCGGTGAACTGCACCTCGCGTTCGTCACCGCTGTCGTGTCCGGTGAAGGTGATCCGGGCGCCGGCCGTGAACGGCGGCGTGGAACCGTCTCCGCCGTAGGCGCTGGTGAGGTTCTGGAAGAAGGGATCTTCCTTCATCGCGTAGGGCACGAGCATGACGTTGAACTCGACCTGCGAGTCCTTGGGAATCATCACGTCGTACTGCGCGGAATAGTTGAAGCGCCGCAGGTTGGCCAACTGCTCCTCGGTGGTCGATCCGGTCACCGGGACCCACTCGACCTGGACTCCCGTCACCACGAAGTCGCCGTAGGGCTCGAGGGTCTCGGCCGAGATCAGATCGTCGTACGACCGGTTCTGCAGACGGACGAGCACGTGGCCCGGCGGGATGATGTCGTCTTCCGAGGGGAAGAGCTTGTCCTGGCCGGCGTCGTAGATCCCGCAGACGAAGATCCCGTTCTCGGCGACGGACGCGACCTCGACGACGGAACGCGCGTCGTCGATGTCGTCTCCGCATCCGGCGGCGAGGACGAGGAGGCCGATGGTGGCCACGATGATCGAGCGCTTGACGAACACGGAACGCCTCCCGGGCATTGGATTCGAGCGGCCCCGCCGGACGGGCCGGCGCGACGCGTTGCTGGATCGCAAGGCACATGCCAAGGGTCCGGATGTGTGAAATCCCTGCCGCAGAACGAGTTGCGGCGCACCCGGCGTGGACCGGACGAGCGACTCGTGGCTCAGCCTGCCGCGTCGTGGTGCGCGGTGCCGCAACCTGCAACGTCGAGAGTCGTCCGTCGCATCCGCGCGGCCTTTGGCCTACCATGTGCGGCCGACTCCTCCCACGGGACCGTCCATGAAGACCGAAGCGCTCGTCATCGGTAGCGGAATCGCGGGTCTGCGGGCCGCTCTGGCCCTCGCGCGCGCGGTGGACGTGATGCTCGTCACCAAGAAGCGCATCTCCGAGAGCAACACGAACTACGCCCAGGGCGGGATCGCGTCGGTGCTCGACCGCACCGACTCGTTCGACGAGCACCTGGCCGACACGCTCGAGGCGGGCGCGGGGATCTGTCGCGGGGACGTGGTCCGGGCGGTGGTGGAGCGCGGCCCCGCCATGATCGAGGACCTGGTCGCCCACGGCATCGACTTCTCGCGCGAACGCGACGGCTCCTACCGGCTCGGCCGCGAGGGAGGGCACTCCCACCGGCGGATCGTGCACGCCGGAGACTTCACCGGACGCGAGATCGAGGCCGGCCTCGTGGCCCGGGTCCGCCGCCGCGTCCAGGCCATGGCCGACGACGTCGCCGATGACGACGCCGATCTG
>CAZQHE010000263.1:0-2779 GCA_964593155.1 uncultured bacterium | reverse complement strand
CAGAAGTTCCAGGTCTCGGCCCAGTCGTAGCTCACGTACACGCCGCCGTCGGTACCGGTGACCAGGTGCTTCGGATCGTCGGGATCGATCCACAGCGCGTGGTTGTCGACGTGCATGGTGCCGTCGTTGATGCGGTCCCAGGTGTGACCACCGTCGACGCTGCGGTGGAACCAAGTGTCGTTGCTGTAGATCACGTCGGCGTCGGTGGGATCGACGATGAGTTCCTGGTAGTACTGCGGGCTGCGGCTCACGTAGTCGTCGACCTTGCTCCAGCTGGCCCCGGCGTTGTCGCTGCGGTAGAAGCCCGAGCCGTCGCCGGCGGCCTCGACGATCGCGTACACGCGGTTGCCGTTGGTAGGTGCCACGGCGATGCCGATGCGGCCGATGTCGCCGTCGGGCAGACCACGGGTGAGCTCGGTCCACGTCTCGCCGCCGTCGGTGGTCTTGTGGATCCCGCCCTCGGGGCCGCCGTTGATCAGCGTCCACACGTGACGGCGACGCTGGTACGAGGTCGCGTAGATCACGTCGGGATCGCGCGGGTCCATGGCGATGTCGCTCACGCCGGTGTGCTCGGAGAACTCGAGGATCCTCTCCCAGCTCTCGCCACCGTCGGTGGTCTTGTACAGACCGCGGTCGCCGCCGGCGTTCCACAGAGGTCCCTGCGAGGCGACGTACACGGTGTTGCCGTCCTCGGGGTGCACGATGATGTCGCCGATGTGTTCGCTGTTCGGCAGGCCGACGTTCTCCCAGGTCATGCCGCCGTCGATCGACTTGTACACGCCGTCGCCGTAGCTCACGCTGCGCTGGCTGTTGTTCTCGCCGGTGCCGACCCACACGACCAGCGGATCGTTCGGATCGAAGGTCACACAGCCGATCGAGTAGCTGCCCTCGGAATCGAAGACCGGGGTCCAGGTGGTGCCGGCGTTCTCGGTCTTCCACACGCCTCCGGAGGCAACGGCCACGATCCAGTGGTGGTCGTTGGTGGGATCGACGGCGATGTCGCCGATGCGACCGGAGTTGATGGCCGGTCCGAGTTCACGGAACTCGAGTCCGGCGAAGGTGGAAGCGTTCATCGGTCCTTCGTCGTCGTCGGCCGCGGCGGGCGGTGCCCAGACGAGCGGGCCGACGAGGACGAGCGAGAGCAGCAATCGGGTCATCACGGAAGGACTCCTCCGAAGAATTCGCACAAAGGGCGAACATCACCGTGCGTACGCGGCTGCGCGGTGGAAATCGCCTCTCGAACCGTCCGAGGCTACACGGGGTGTGCGCGGCGGCGCGCCTGGAGAACTGTGATGTGAGGTGTCCGGATCCACTGGTCGGGGATTGGCCGGAACGATTATATTCGGGACTCGAATCCGAACCCCTTCGACAGGAGAGATCCATGCTTCACAGGTTCCAGAATCCACTGACGTCGCTGGCAGTCGTGGCGCTGTTCGCTGCCCCTGCCCTGGCGGCCCCGACGACGATCTCCGACAACACCGCGGGCACCGCGACCGTCGACGGCACGATCAACAGCGGCGAGTACGTCGGCTTCTCCGAGGGCGTCGGCACCGGCTTCGGCGACGTGATCGGAGCGTCGAGCCAGCTGTACGTCGATTCCGACGACAGCGGAAACCTGAACTTCGGACTGAGCCGCGGCGCCGGCGATCTCAACGACGCCGTGGTGATCTACATCGACTCGGTGCCGGGCGGCTTCGCGACGACGGCGACCTTCGACGACAACGTCGACCCTCTGCGCTCGGCGGTCTCCGGGCTCAACGCTGGCGGCGACCGTTCGACCCTCGAGTTCCCCACCGGGTTCGAGGCGGACTTCGCGATCGCCTTCGACGTGGGCTTCGCCGGACTGTGGAGCCTGGCCGGAACGGGCTCGCATCCGTTCCTCGCCGACGCCGGCCTGGTCCCGACCGGTGACACGAGCGCGCTCGGCTTCGAACTGGCCGTCCAACTGTCCGACCTGGGCCTGGCGCAGGGTGGGAGCTTCGACTACGTGGTCACCTATCTGAATTCGGGCAATGCCTTCCGGAGCAACGAATTCCACGGCGTGACCGCCGCCCCGGCCGACAACGTCGGCCAGGCCACCTACACCTTCGCCGACGGCGACTTCAACACGTTCATCTCGTACGAGCCGCCGGTCGACACCGACGACGACTCGTGGGGTGCGGTGAAGTCGATGTACGAGAACTGATCCGCTCGTTCGGCCGCGACCCCGGTCGAGCGCGGAGTGGCACGGGGCCTCCGGGAACGGGGGCCCCGTCGTCGTTCCCGGAGGCGGTCACGGCAGCCGCCAACCGAGGACGACGTTCACCCGCGTGTAGACCTCCTCGAAGAAACCCCCCGGCCGTCGCCCGGCCGGTTGCTCGCCCACGATGATCTCGCCGCCGAGTTCGAGGTCGTGCCGCTCGGACAGGACGACCCCGGGTTCGAACGTCACGCTGTGTCCGTAGGTGAAGAAGTCGTCGGCGAGCTCGCCGCGTAGACCGATGTCGCGGCCGATGTAGGAGTGGTTCAGTACGACCTCGGTGCGTCCCGCCGCGCGGGGCATCCACCGCGCCAGGGGATCGACCACCAGCGTCGTGCCGTGGTTCACCGCGCCGGTGGCGGTGTTGTGCAGCGCTTCGGTGAAGAGTTCGAACCACGGGTTCGGTGTCCACCGGATCTCGCCGCGCAGGTAGACGTCGTGCAGGATCTCCAGGCTCGTCTCGATCCTCAGCCACGGAACGACCTGCTGGCTCGACTCGATCTCGAAGTAGTTGGTCCGATCGGGCTCGGTCCACACGGT
>CAZQHE010000262.1:0-2885 GCA_964593155.1 uncultured bacterium | reverse complement strand
GGTGAGAAGGGTCGCGGCCGCCTCCAGCTCGGCCCGCGCGTCGTCCGATCGACCCTCCCAGCTCAACGCCTCGGAGAGGTTCAGACGCGTCCGGAAGCGCTCGGCCAGCGGCGCGTCGCTGGCGTCGGCCCACTCGACGAGTTCACGCCGGAGTTCCACGGAACGTTTGTAGAGCCCCAGGCCGAAGTAGGCCTCTCCCAGGGCGTCCGTGAGGCGCGCGCGGGCGTGGGGCTCGGATGCGAGCGCCGTTCGCGTCTTCTCCGCGCCACGCTCGAGGATCTCCCCCGCGGTGATCGTCTCCCCCTCGCCACCGCGCGGATCGGCCACGGCGAAGAGATCGACGAGGAAGTCGGTCACGCGCGTCGCCGAGCGCGCTTCGCGCGCGGCCGTGGTCTCGGCCACGAGCGCACGGCGCAGGTTCTGCTGCGACTGCTGGTACAGCACGAGCATGACCGCGCCGAAGCCGACGACCATCGCGAGAGCGACGGTGGTCAATGCACTCGCGAGAGGGTTGCGCCGGACCAGCATGCGCACCACGTAGGCCGTGCTGGCCGGTCGTGCCTTGATAGGCTGACGCTCGAGATAGCGCGTCACGTCGTCGGCAAGCGCGTCGACCGTCGCGTACCGCCGGTCCGGGTCCTTCGCGAGCGCGGTGGCCACGATCGTCTCGAGGTCGGCGTCGGGTGCACTCGGACCGCGCCACGCGTCGCGCAACGTCCCCGGAGCCTCCTCGCAGATCGCGCGCACCGCTCGTGCGACCGACGAGCCCGTGTCGTACGGACGCGTGCCCGTGAGGACCTCGTACAGCACGATCCCCAGCGCGTAGACGTCGACCCGCACGTCCGGCGAATTCGCACGCCCCTGGATCTGCTCGGGACTCATGTAGGCGAGCGTGCCCCGGGTCTGACCGTCCTGGGTCATCGCCGTCGCGTCGGGATCGTCGTTCTCGGCGAGCCGCGCGAGACCGAAGTCGAGCACCTTGATCGCCGGGAGGCCGGTCGTCTCGTCGGGTGCGCCGACGATCACGTTCGCCGGCTTCAGATCGCGATGGATCACCCCGCGCCGGTGCGCGAAGCCGACCGCCTCGCAGATGCGGACGAACACGAGAAGGCGTTGCTCGATCGCCGCACGGTCCAGGCGCGCACCGTCACCGATCTCCGCCCATTGCGCGAGCGTCCGACCGCGGGCGAGTTCCATGGCGAAGTAGGGCTCGCCGTCGGCGGTGCGCCCGGCCTCGTAGATCTTCGCGATGCCCGGATGGTCGAGCCGGCCGAGCAACTCGGTCTCGCGGCGAAACAACTTCAGCATGAGTTCGTCGACGTAGCGCGCCCCGCGGATCACCTTCAGCGCCACCGGACGCCGGGGTGCCTCCTGCTCCGCCTCGAAGACGACGCCCATCCCACCGCGGCCGAGCACGCCATGGATCGTGTAGTTTCCGATGCGATCGGGGTGGGACTCGGACCCCTCGATCGTGTCGTCGGAACCGGGGGCGGAGCCGAGCGGGCGTGTCTCGTGGGGATCGTGGCTCGGGGACGTGGGATCGTCGTGCACCGGATCTCCTGCGTCGTCGGGGGTGCGGATCGGTTCGCAGCTGCACGACCTCGCCGGCGAGCCACCCGGGCATGATAGCACCACGGCTTCGCGGCGAGAGAGTCGAATCAGGGGACGACGCGTCCGCGCGACGACTGGGACGTGCCGACGATCGTCTCCCGGGTCTCGGCCAGTGGGAGGCGCAGTCGGCGTGCAAACCGGATCGGGTCGTCGTACTCGTCCGGCATGCAGCGCCCGCATCGCGATGTTCCGCCCGGGCCGCCTCTTCGCTCTTCCGCCGCAGAAGCCCCACCGCTTCCGCCGCGGAAGTCGGACGCTTGCGCCAGGCCAGCGTCTGAGAGATCACACCGAACAGATGCCGCTCTTCTGGGAACCCTCGGGGTTCAGTGTGTGGGCCAGCGAGCCCAGCCTACCGGGCGACACCGAGCGTCGGGAGCCCATCGCACGTGACCTCGCCCGCGGTTCCCCTTCGGCGAGACCCGGTTTTCGGATCGTCAGCCAATGACGGATGACGACGGCGAATGTCAGCCTTCACGGGCTGACATCTCGCTTCGTCAGCCCCGCGAGGGTGACACCCCTCCAACCCCGGAATTCGAGTATGTCATCGCACGCCGCCGGGTCACCGGCTGCGGCGGGCAGTCGCCGACCGCCACCGCCGGGTGAACACGAATCCCACGAGCGGTGGAAAGCCCGCCTTCAGGCCGACGGTTCGCCCTCGTCGAGCATCCGGAATCGGAACACCGGGGTGCCCGCCAGCGCCGCGCGCGCGGACCACCACGTCAGCACACCCAGGAAGACCAGCATGACCCAGCTGGGCGTCGACCACCACGCGCCCAGGTCGAGGGTCAGGGGCATCGTGAAGAGGATCGGACCGATCGTCATGGCCACGAAGAAGCTCAGCAGTCCGATCCGGAACAGCAGGAACCAATAGAGGGTGACGTAGACGGCGGCGGCACCGAGCGCCACGAGCGGGGAGAACTGCACCGTGAAGATGACCGTCGCGATGGCGATCATCGCCGGCAGGACGAGTCCGTCCCGTCGCAGGACGAAACGAAGGGCGAAGGCGATGCTGCCGTACATCAGGGCCTGGATCGAGGCCGAGCCCAGGCCTCCGAGCACGGCCGACGCCGAGGACGACAAACCCCCGATCGCTTCCGTCCCCTGAGCGGTCAGTACGAGGGCCCGGACCGGAATCCCCATCGCCTCGGACAGCCAGGCCGTGACCGGGAAGACCGCGGCAGCCAGGATCCCGCCCACGAGGCCGAGGAACACGTCCCGCCCGACGAGCGGATCCTGCAGACGCCCGCTCAGCAGGCGGACCCACGACGTGAGCA
>CAZQHE010000261.1:0-2891 GCA_964593155.1 uncultured bacterium | reverse complement strand
TGGTCGGGGTGATGGTTCCACCGGCCACGCGGCACCTGGTGTTCGACGTGCTGAGGGGCCACCTGGGCGAGGACGGCTTCGCCGCGTTCGAGGCGGAGCTGAAGGCGAAGCGTCCGGTCGTGTTCGTGGGCCCCTACGAGCACCACTCGAACGAGGTCACGTGGCGTGAGGGTCTGGCCGAGGTCGTGGAGGTCGATCTCGACGACGACGGCGGTGTCGATCTCCACCATCTCGAGCAGCTGCTGCTCGACCCGCAGTGGCACGGGCGTCCGCGCTTCGGCAGCTTCAGCGCGGGCAGCAACGTCACCGGCACGCGCACGCCGGTGCGTGACATCGCGCGGCTGCTGCACGCCCACGACGCCTTCGTGTGTTTCGACTACGCGGCCACCGGTCCGTACGTCGAGATCGACATGAATCCCGCCGACGATCCACAGGCCTCGATCGACGCGGTCTTCGTGTCGCCGCACAAGTTCCTGGGCGGGCCGGGCAGCAGCGGGATCCTGGTGTTCAACGAGCGGTTGTACCGCAGGGACCTGCCGCCGACGGTCGGTGGCGGTGGAACCGTCGACTACGTCGGCGAACACGACCACGACTTCACCGCCGACGTCGAGGAGCGGGAGAAGGCGGGAACGCCGGGCGTGTTGCAGACGCTGAAGGCGGCCCTGGCCTTCGACGTGAAACGCGCCGCGGGCACCGAGCGCATCGAGGCCCGCGAGTTCGAGCTGGTGACGCGGGCATTGGAACGCTGGCAGCGGAATCCGCAGTTCGAGTTGCTGGGCAACCCCGATCCACGGCGCCGGGTGGCGATCCTGAGCTTCAACCTGAAGACGCCCACGGGCAGCTACCTGCACCCGAAGTTCGTGACCACGCTGGCCAACGACCTGTTCGGGATCCAGTCGCGGGCGGGATGCAGCTGTGCCGGCCCCTACGGCCACCGGCTGCTGGGGATCGACGAGCCCACCAGCGAGCGCTACCGCGCCTGCATCCGCGACGGCGTGAACGGGATCAAGCCCGGTTGGTGCCGGATCGGGTTCCACTACGTGATGGACGACGCCGAGGCCGACTACGTGATCGAGGCGGTCGACCTGCTGGCGACCGAGGGCCATCGCTTCCTGCCGCTCTACCGCTTCGATCCGGTGTCGGGGAGCTGGGAGCACCGCGAGGCCGAGGAGTCGGACGTGCCCTTCGGCCTGCAGGCCGCGTTGTGTGCCTGCCACGTGGGTCCGAGTGCCCTGAGCGAGGCGGAGCGCAGGCGTCGCTACGCCGAGGCGCTGGACTTCGCGCGGGACACGGCGGCGGAACTTTCGACCGTGGAGCTGCGCGAGCAGCGGCTGGAGGGCGAGGCCGGAGCGCTGCAGTTCTTCGCCCTGCCGGCGGCCGACGAGCCGGGCGTGGGCACGCACTCCTGATCTCTTGCCGAAGAAAATGGTGCCGGTTCCGTGCGGTTTCGACGCATGGAACGTTGTAGCCCGTGGGAGCCGGGGGCGGGAGTCTGCCCGTGGTCCGCGGTGGCGCCCGTACTTCCGTGCCCCGGCTCCCACGGCCTGCGGGCCCGCTTCCCCCGGAGCGGGCCCTTTTTCGTGTGCCGAGGTGTGCGTGCGCGGCGGGTCGCGGGTTCCCCCGATGATCGCTGACCCCACGGGAGGACCTGCGTTATGCTGAGCGGAACCCTCTGCACGACCAACGACCCCACCGTGGGATCCACCGTGTCCGACGACCACGCCAGGCGAGACCGCTTCCGGCCCGACGATCCGACCCAGGTCCTGCTGGACGGAGCGAAGGAGGGCCGGGAGGACGCCGTGAACATCCTGTTGGAGCGCTACGGGCCGCGGTTGCGGCGCTGGGCCACCGGGCGTCTGCCCGGCCACGCGCGGCACATCGACGACACCGAGGACCTGGTCCAGGACGTCCTGGTGCAGGCCCTGAACCACGTCGACCACTTCGAGCAGCGGCACGAAGGCGCCTTCCACAGCTATCTGCGCACGGCGATCCTCAATCGGATCCGCAACCGCGTGCGGCACGCCGGGGTGCGTGACCGGGCCGAGGAGCCCGTCGCCGAGGGCTACCGCCCTCCCCGCTCGCCGCTCGAGGAGCTGATCGGATCCGAGGCGCTCGATCGCTACGAGAACGCCCTGGCGACACTGCGCGAGAGCGACCGCGAACTGGTGGTGGCCCGGATCGAGATGGACTGCTCCTACGAGGAGCTGGCCCAGATGACCGACCGCCCCAGCGCGAACGCCGCGCGCATGGCCTGCAAGCGGGCACTCATGCGGCTGGCCCAGGCGATGGGCCCGGATCTCGCCGGAGGGAACGACGATGGTGCGACCGAAGTCCTTCGATGAACTCGCCGAACGTCTGGCCGACGGCCGGGCCGTGGACTGGGGCTCCGTGGACGCCGGTGCCGCCAGCGCGGACGAGCGCGCCTGGATCCGCAACCTGCGGCTGATCGACGACATCGGTCGGGTGGCACGCGCCGACGACCCGTCGTCGGTGGTCCTCGGCGAGCCCGACGCCACGTCGGGTGCGGTGCCCGCGGCGCCATCCTCCCCGGAGACCGTGGCCACGTGGGGTCGTCTCCAACTGCTCGAGGAGATCGGGCGGGGAAGCTTCGGCCGCGTGTTCCGCGCCTGGGATCCCGCGCTGAACCGCCAGGTCGCGGTGAAGCTCATGAACGCCCGCATGGCCGAACTCGCCGACGCCGGCCAGCGCGTGCTCGAGGAGGCGCGGCTGCTGGCTCGTGTGGAGCACCCGAACGTGGTGCGGATCTACGGGATCGAGGAACACGACGACCAGCTCGGGATCTGGATGGAATTCGTCGAGGGCACCGACCTGGGCAGCGTGGCCCTCGAGCGCGGACGTCTGGAAGCCGTCGAGGCCGCGCGCCTGATGGC
>CAZQHE010000260.1:0-2921 GCA_964593155.1 uncultured bacterium | reverse complement strand
TTGAAACAGATTTCCGAGAATGAAAATTCCATCACGCTGGGCAGCGCGGTCACGGTGGTCGAGATGACCGACTCGCTGTTGCCGGGGACCGACGAGGATCTCGTCGGTCCGCTGTCCGACGCCGTCGCGGCCATGGTGCACGGCGTTCGGCTGGGCACCCGCGTGGAGGAGCTGACCGCCGGCGAGGGCCGGGTCGAGGCGCGCATCGGCGAAGAGAACCTGCACTTCGACCGCGCACTCGTGGCGATCGGCCGCGTGCCGAACGTCGAGGACCTCGGGCTCGACGCCGCCGGCATCGAGACCCGCGACGACGGAACCGTCGACGTCGACGAGCACCGCCGCACGTCGAATCCGCGGGTGCTGGCACTGGGCGACGTGGCCGGCGGCGCCTGGCTGGCGCACGAGGCCATGCGCGAGGGGGAGGTCGCCGCCGATGCGATCGCGGGCGAGGCCGACGCCTTCGACGCCCGGGCGATCCCCGCGGTGGTCTACACCGATCCGCAGGTCGCCTGGTGCGGACTGACCGAGGCCGAGGCCGAACGTCAGGAGCGCGAGGTGCAGGTGGAACGCTTTCCGTGGTCGGCCAGCGGACGGGCGCACACGCTCGGAGCGAGCGCGGGCTTCACCAAACTGCTCTTCGATCCCGCCGACGGCCGGTTGCTCGGGGCCGGGATCGTCGGACGCCAGGCCGAGACCCTGGTGGCCGAGGCGGTGATCGCGATCGAGATGGGAGCGGTCGCCCGTGACCTCGAGCTGAGCATCCATCCGCATCCCACGTTGTCCGAGACGATCGGCGAGGCGGCGGCGTCGTTCCACGGTGTCGCCACCCACGTCGCGCACTGATCGGGGCGGTGGGATCATGCAACTCGATTCGTCCCCGGAACGCCGCGGGCAGACCGGGATCCGTGGGTTCCTGCTCCCGATCCTGCTCGCTGGATCGCTCTTCGCCGGGCCGACTGGTGCGGCCGACGACGAGCCACCCATCGACCTCGATTCCTTCCTGGCCGCAGTGCGGTCGACCCATCCCCTGTTCCCGGCCGAGGACCTCGGCCCACGCATCGAGACGGCCCGGCGCGACGAGCTGGGCAGTGCGCGCGACTGGCGTCTGAGCGCGCGCGGTGGCTGGACCTACCGCGAACCCATCAGCACGTCGACCTTCGCACCTCGCTGGACCGAGGTCTTCGACCTGAACTCGTCGGTCGAGCGCGCGGTGTGGGCCACGGGTGGTCGCTTCGCCGTCGACTGGACCTCACGCTGGACCGAACAGCAATTGCCGTCGATCGAGGTCCCCTCGCCGCAGGGCCTGCAGTCGATCGAGACCGGCGCGGGGAGGTTGTGGCAGACGGGCCTGTCGTTGCGTTTCTCCCAACCCCTGTTGCGCAATCGCGGCGGGACCCTCGATCGGCTCGAGTACGACGCCGCCGCACACGGCATCGAGGTCACCGGCCTGCAGGCACGCGAGCGGCAGGAGGCCTTCCTGCTCGAACTCGGGAGCATGTTCGTCGGCTGGGCGCAATGGCACCGGCTGCGTGACGTGGCCGCCGATCGTGTGGACGTGGCCGAGGAGCAGCTCGATCTCGTGCGCGATCTGCGCGAGAGCAATCTCGTGAATCGCGTCGACGTCCTGCGCGCCGAGGAGTCGCTGGCCGCGGCCCGGCGCGGTCTGTCGACGGTCGAGGCCGAACTCCGCGGGCAACGCGCCGCCCTGGCCGAACTCGCGCAGATCGAGGACCTGACCCGCCGCACGCCGTCGATCGCATTGACCGACACCGTGGCGCTCGACGACCTGCAGACCGTGCTCGCCGAACTGCGCGGCCGGGCGAGGCGGCTGCAGGTCGTCGACGAGCGCCGCCGCGCGGTGCAGGTGCGCCGCGACGGCGCGGCCGAGTCCGAGGACCCACGCCTGGACCTGGACCTCGACGTCGGCATCGCCGGCGGCGACCGTGACTCCTACGGATCGGCGTGGGCACTCGACTCGCCCGACGTGGGCGCGGCGCTGGTGTTCCGTCAGCAGCTCGGCGCCGGCCGGGCCGAGGCCGCCCGCGAACAGGCCGACCTCGAGCTCCGCCGCCTCGACCATCGCCGGCAGCAGACCGAACTCGACTTGCGCTCGCAGGTGGCCCGCCAGCGCGCGCGGCTCGGCGGATTGGCCGACGCCCTGGCCCTGCACGCACGCCAGGTCGAGATCGCCGAGCGCAAGGCGGCCGCCGAACGCGAACTGTACCGCGAGGGCCGCAATCCGTTGACCTTCGTGCTGCAGGCACAGGACGCCGAACAGGCCGCGCGCGAGGCCTGGATCCGCACGGGCGCGCAGTACCGCCGCGCGCTGTTGGCCTACCGCGCGGTGATCGACCGTCTGCTCGACGAACCACCTCCGGGAGACGGATCGTGACCGACACCACCGAACGCACCGGTGAAACACCGGACTCGAAGGCCCTGCCCGTCGGTGAGACGGCCCGGAAGGTCTTCCTCGTCTTCTCGCGCCGCCACCTGGCCGCGAACCTGTTCACGTTGATGGTGCTGGTCCTGGGCGTCGTGCAGGGATTCCGGATCCAGCGCGACGTGTTCCCCGAGGTCAACCTCGGGGAGATGGTCGTGACCACCCGCTATCCGGGAGCCTCGCCCCGCGACGTCGAGTTGAACGTGACCGACGAGATCGAGGAAGAGATCGAGGGCGTGGCCGGGATCGAGGAGATCTCGTCGTACTCCATGGAGAACCTGTCGGTGATCACCGTGACCATCGACATCGACGCCGACGACAAGCAGCAGATCGAGGACGAGGTGCGTCGCGCCGTCGACCGCGTGGTCGACCTGCCGCCGGAGGTCGATGACGAACCGCGCGTGGAGACCATCGAGAGCCAGGACCTGCCGATCCTCGAGGTGGGCGTGGCGGGCGACCTGCCCTACGAGACGCTCCGTAC
>CAZQHE010000259.1:0-2947 GCA_964593155.1 uncultured bacterium | reverse complement strand
ACCAGCACGTCGCGCCCCAGCACGTCGGCGCCGACGTCGGCCGGCTGGATCGCGCCGGCGATCCCCACCACCGCGAGCGTGTTGAACAGATTCGAGCCCAGCACGTTGCCCAGCGCAAGGTCGTGCTCGCCCTTGCGTGCGGCGGCGATCGACGAGGCCAGCTCGGGCAGCGACGTGCCGATGGCCACGATCGTCAGACCGATCACGAGGTCGCTCACGCCGAAGCCGCGGGCGATCTCGACCGCACCCCACACCAGGGCGCGCGCGCTGGCGACGAGCAGGACCAGCCCCAGGACCAGGCGCACGACCGCGCGTCGCAGCGGCACCGGGTGCGCGTCGAGTTCCTGCTCGACCTCGGTGGCCAGGGCGTCGCGGCCGTCGCGGCGGCCGGTGCGGATCGACCACGCCATCAGTCCGCCGAACAGCACGAGCAGGACGCCCGCGTCGACACGCGAGACCAGCCCGTCGCGCAGCTGCCACGCCGCGACCGCGGTGACCGCGACCAGGATCGGCAGCTCCTTGCGCAGCACCGTCGACTGCACCGCGATCGGCCGGATCAGCGCCGTCACGCCGAGGATCAGTGCGATGTTCGCGATGTTCGAGCCGTAGGCGTTGCCCAGCGCCAGGCTCGAACTCCCCTCGATCGCGGCCAGGGCCGACACCAGCATCTCCGGCGCCGACGTGCCGAAGCCCACGATCACCATGCCGATCAACAGCGGCGACCAGCCCAGATGCCGCGCGATCGCCGACGCGTTCGTGACGAACAGGTTGGCGGAGTAGACCAGGGCGCCGAGCGCCACCAGAAGGATCGCGGCGGGAAGGATCATTCGGGGGTCCTCGTCGGTCCGGCGGTCATCGCGCGGGCGATCAGCCTAGCACGATCACGGTGAACGATCCCCGTTCCGTCGCTGGCGCGCACCCGTCCGACGAATTCCTCCCGCCCGTTGCCTGCCACGCGGCGCGATCACGTATGCCCCTCCAGAACCGTTCCCCCGCGGCGCCCGGCGTGTTCAGGCGATACGACCACGCATCCCCCTGCTCACCGAATCTGCACGAGGTCGGACCATGCATCGTCTCTTGTTGGCCCTGATCGTCTTCACCCTCGACATGGCCGTGGAACTCCCGGTCGCGAGCGCCGGCGACGAGCGCCGCGCGAGTGCCGTCGGCTCCGGAGTCCCGACCCACACCGCCCCGGTCACGATCGAGGACTTCCGCCACCTCGATCCGCCGCCCGCACCGGCTTCGGTCCTGTCCGGGCGCGAGCCCGCCCCGCAGCTCGGACGTCGGTCCGAGCCGGCGGCCTTCGTCGGCGGCGACGACCTGATCGTCGATGCGTTCCCGCCGGGTCGGTTCGCGTCGATGGAGGTCCTGGCCGCCGGCAACGGCGATCTGTACGCCCGGAGCCGGAACGCGACGAGCGACGGATCCCTCGACGACGACGTGTTCCTGCGCAGCACCGACGACGGCGAGAGATGGCGGACGATCGGCCGGATCCAGACGATCGACCCCGAGTACCGTGGCTTCCTGCGCTTCTTCGTGGTCGACGAGGCGCCCAGCCGCGTGTTCGCCCTGTACCGCGCCCGGGACGACACGACCTTCGACTGGGAGATCCGGGTCGCCTACGCCGACGTCGGAGTGGCCTCGCCCACGTGGACCATCCGCACCGTCATGAACCAGCCCGACGTGATCTTCATCGCCTCGGACATGACCGACGACTCGAGGCAGTTCCCCGATTACTGGCTCTACGTGGTCGCCGCGGGCAGAGATGCCGACGGCGACGACATCTGGTTCAGCCGGTCGACCGACCATGGCGAGACCTGGTCGACCCCCTTCCGGGTCATGTCCTACGCGACCGCGCCGGCCGACGCGGAGGGATCGAGCGGCTTCCGTCGGCCGCGCATCGACTACGGTGGCAGCGGCCGTCTGCACCTGGCCGCGCAGTTCGAAGAGGATTCGAGCGGTCCCGGTGACATCGGGATCAGCTACCGGCGCGGAGTCGGCTACGGGGATTCAGCCTCGGACTGGTCGAGTCCCCTGTGGTCGCTCACGTCGCCGTCGAACGGTTTCGACGAGAAACTCAGGGGGGTGGTCACCGATCCGGACGGCTCGGGGGTGTCGGTGCTGCTGACCGAGGAGAACGTGGTCGCGGTCCCGCAGGTCTTCCGGTCGCTCGACGCCGGCGTGAGCTGGTCGGTCGACGACATCACGCTCCTGCCCGCCTTCACCGGTGTCGGCGACATCGGCTGGGACCCCGCCGGTGAGGCGCTGTACGTTTCGGGGTCGGCGCTCTCACCGCTGGTGAATACCCTGCGCGCCTCGTACGTGCGGGCCCCGGCGAGCGACCCCACCGACTTCTCGGAACCGCAGCACATGGGTGACCATGTCGCCCAGGTCGGCGAGGACGTACTCGTCGATTTCCATCCGACCCGCGAACCGTCGCTCATGATGGGCTACGTGGGTGTCCGCTCGAACGATCCCGATCCGATCGACGTGGTCAACGCCTTCGACGGGCTCTGGCGCGGTGGACCGGGCTTCCCCAACTACGAACCGGGATTCCCGCGCACCGTTGCCGGGGGTGGGACACGTGAACGCACGTCTCCTGCCCTGAGCGACGTCGACGGCGACGGTCAGCTCGAGATCGTCTTCGCGAACGTCGGTGGCCTGGTCTACGTGGTCGAGCCCGACGGCAGCACCGCCGACGGCTGGCCGGTGGACGTGGGCACGATCGGCGATCCCGACGCGCCGGTGGCGGTGGGCGACCTGAACGGCGACGGCGAGCCGTCGATCGTGGTCGGCACACAGGACGGTCGGGTCCACGCGCTGGCGCCCGACGGCAGCATGCGCGACGGATTCCCGGTGGACCTGGGCACCGACGCGACGACCTACGTCGCCCTCGGCGCCCTGCAGCAATTCTACCCGCGCTGGATCGTCGCGGTCAGCGGCCGCC
>CAZQHE010000258.1:0-2959 GCA_964593155.1 uncultured bacterium | reverse complement strand
ACATGGAGCAGGCCCTGCGCGAGCGTGGCCTGCCCGTGCTGTCGCTCGAGAACCGGCGCCCGCTGAGCGAGTTCGACGCGGTGGGCTTCTCGCTGCAGTACGAGCTCACGTTCACCAACATGCTGAACCTGCTCGACCTCTCGTGCATCCCGATCCGCAGCGCCGATCGCACCGAGAGCGATCCGATCGTCCTCGCCGGCGGTCCCGTGGCCACGCAGCCCGAACCCGTGGCGCCCTTCGTCGACGTCTTCCTGATCGGCGACGCCGAAGAGAAGTTGCCCGAGCTGATGCTCGAACTCGCCGACTGCCGCGACGCCGGCGTGTCACGCCACGACACGCTGGTGCGCCTGGCGAAGCTCGGCGGCCTGTACGTCCCCGCGCTCTACGACACCACCGTCGACCTGCACAGCGGCTTCGAGGTCGTCACCGGCCCGAAGGTCGACGGGATCCCCGCGCGTCCGCAGCGCGTGATCCTCGAAGACATCAACCGCTTCCCCTTCCCGTCGGACTCGCCGGTGGCCGCGGCCGAGGCGATCTTCGACCGCCTGAGCGTGGAGATCGCCCGTGGGTGCACCGAGGGATGCCGCTTCTGTCAGGCGGGGATGATCTACCGCCCGGTCCGCGAGCGCGACCCCGAACAGGTCGTCGACACCGTGCTCGAGGCGATCGACGCCGGCGGCTACGACGAGGCCGGACTCACCACGCTGAGCACCGCCGACTACTCGTGCATCAGCCCGCTCATGAGCACGCTCATGAAGAAGCTCAAGGAGCGGAAGGTGTCGTTGAGCGTGGCGTCGTTGCGCGCCTACGGTCTGGAAGAGACCACCCTCGACGAGATGGCCGGCTACCGCGCCCAGGGCCTGACCTTCGCCCCCGAGGCCGGCACGCAACGCATGCGCGACGTCGTGAACAAGAACGTCACCGAAGAAGACCTCACGCGCACTGCCTACCGCGTGTTCGAGCGCGGTTGGAAGCGCATGAAGCTGTACTTCATGATCGGCCTTCCCACCGAGGAGGACGAGGACGTCGCCGGCATCATGGAGACCGGTCGTCGCATGAAGGAGATCGGCCGCGAGATCCACGGCTCGAAGGCCGGCGTCACCGTCAGCGTGAGCAGTCACGTGCCCAAGCCGCACACGCCCTTCCAGTGGGTGGCCATGGACCCGATGGACGAGATCGAGCGCAAGCAGGACCTGCTGCAGGACCTCGCGCGCCGCGACCGCCTCGAGTTCCGTCGGCACGATCCGCGCACGAGTTTCCTGGAGGGCGTCCTCGGCCGTGGCGACCGGCGCGTGGCCGACGTGGTCGAAGCCGCGTGGCGCAAGGGTTGCCGCTTCGACGGCTGGGACGAGCACCTCGACTGGGACGCCTGGATCGAAGCGATCGACGCGTCCGGCATCGACCCGCAGCTCTACCTGGGCACCATCGCGCTCGACGCGCGCGTGCCCTGGGACCACCTCGACATGCAGCTCGACGACCGCTTCCTGAAGACCGACTACAAGCGGTCGATGAAGAACAGACTCAGCCCGCCGTGCGGCAAGCCGGCCGGGGCACAGGTGTTCCACACCAACGTCGAGGACCACGACGCCGACGTCCGGAAGCTCGTCTGCTACCACTGCGGCGTGGCCTGCGACCTCGACGGCATGCGGACCGAGCGGCGGGAGTACCTGACGAAGCTGAGGTCCTTCGGCCGCGGCGACCGCGAGAAGGCCGCCGTCGAGGCGCACCAGGCGCGCACCGCCAAGCAGGACCGCATTGCCGCCGGCAAGGCGGCCCACGATCTCGGCCAGGGCGAGGGCGTGCGCGTGCGCCTGCAGATGTCGAAGACCGGCGCCGACGCCATGACCAGTCACCTCGACCTGGTCCGCAAGATCCCCCGCGTCTTCCGCCGCGCCGGCATCCGGATCTTCTACACCGAGGGCTACCACCCCAAGCCGGCGCTGACCTTCAGCCCGGCGCTGGCACTCGGCGTGCAGAGCGTGGGCGAGCTGCTCGAGGTCAAGCTGATCGAGCGCCCCGATCCGGCGGAGCTGCTGCGCCACCTGAACGCCGTGGCCGAGCCGGGGATCGAGTTCACCGCGGCCCGGGTGGTCGAGGACGGCGAGAAGCGCATGACGGCGCTCCTGCAGCGCGCCGACTACCTGGTGCGGCTCCGTGGGTTCGAGGACGACCCCGAGGCCATCCGGGCCGTCCTGCAGCGCTTCCACGCCAGCGACACCCTGCCGGTGACCATCCAACGCAAGAAGGGCGAGAAGACTCTCGACCTGAAGCAGGTCGTCGCCCGACTCGAGCCGGCCACCGACGACGACGTCTCGACGCTGCCACCGGCGCTGACCGCCGGCCTCGGACCGTACCCGATCGCGCTCGCACTTCGTCTGGACGGTCCGGGGCAGGTGAAGCCGGAGGAGGCACTTCGGGCGGTGTTCGGCGCGGACTTCCGTTTGCCTCCGGTCGACCTCGTACGGACCGGCTTCTGGCGCCTCGTGGGCGAGGAACCGCGCCCGCCGCTCGAGGCCAGCCGTCGCAGCGAAGCCGTGGGCGCGACCGGATCCTGACGCCCGCGTTCTTGCCTCTTGTTCGCAGCCAGGATTCGGTTACAGTCCCGAACCCATGGTCGATCCGAACTCCACACCCTGTTGGCACGTCGCCATCGCCGCCGAACTGCGCGATCCCGACGGGCGGACGCTCCAGAACCACAAGGAGCGTCCCCACGGCCTCGACGAGGTCGCGCAGAACCTCGAGGCCGCACTGAGCGCCGAGCACCTCGCCGCGCCCATGCAGGTGGAGCGCGCGGGCAGCGTGCAGGCCCTCTTCCGTCGCGCGCCGGGCGTCACGCTCGTCCTGTCCGAACTCGGCGACGCGCTGCATCCCTACCGCTGGGTGGTCGGTCTGGGCTTCGGCCTGGTCGAGGCCCGCTTCCGCGGCACCACGGTGGTCCTCGACGGCTCGGCCCTGGACC
>CAZQHE010000257.1:1116-3041 GCA_964593155.1 uncultured bacterium | reverse complement strand
GTGCGGTGACGAGCGCCTTCCAGCACAGCCAGGCGAGCAGGGCGTAGGCGGGCACGTGGGCGAAGTTGTGCCAGGCCGGCGGTGGCATCAGGACCTGCCCGACCCCCTCGGCCTCGGGGCCGTGGTCGGGCACCGAACTCAACGCGAAGAGGGCGGCCATCACGATGACCGCCCTCCAGAACCAGGGATTGCGGCGCCACACGTCGCGGCGTCCGATCCCGCTGCCGGTGCTCACACCGTGGCTCCCGCCGAGTCCTCGCGCTCGAGGATCTCCTTGAACTCGGTGTAGGTGGTGTTGCGCTCCACCGGCACGCGCCCGGCCTCGCGGATGAAGTCCTCGATCTCGGTGCGCGTCATCCCCTTGCCCGCCACGCCGCCGGCGGCGTGGGTGATGCGTTCGTCGATCACCGTGCCGTCGAGGTCGTTGGCGCCGAAGCGCAGGGCGACCTGGGCGATCTTCTGCGTGAGCATGATCCAGTAGGCCTTGATGTGATCGAAGTTGTCGAGCATCAGGCGGCTCACCGCGATCGTCTTCAGGTCGTCGAAGCCGTCGGTCGCGCCCATGTGGCCCTCGAAGGGCGTGTTCTCGGGGTGGAAGGCGAGCGCGATGAAGCAGTCGAAGCCACCGGAGCGGTCCTGCTGCTCGCGCAGGCGGATCAGGTGGTCCACGCGCTCCTCGTAGGTCTCGACGTGGCCGTACAGCATGGTGGCGTTGGTGCGCAGGCCCTTCTCGTGGCAGATGCCCGCCACCTCGAGCCAGCGATCGCCGGTGATCTTGTTGTGCGCGATGATCTCGTGCACGCGCGGCGCGAAGACCTCGGCGCCGCCGCCGGGGCAGGAGTCGAGCCCGGCCTCGATCAGGATGTCGAGGGTCTCGTCGACCGACTTCTTCGCCAGCCTGGCCAGCCAGTCGATCTCGACCATGGTGAAGGCCTTCAGGTGCACCTGCGGGAAGGCCTTCTTCAGCTCGCGGAGGATGTCCACGTACACGTGGAACTTCCAGTGCGGGTGCAGGCCGCCCACGATGTGGAACTCGGTGACGTCGGGCGTCCAGTCGCGGCGGGCGATCTCGACGCACTGCTCGGGCGAATAGCTCCAGGTGCCCGGCGCGGTGACCTTGTCCTGGTAGGCGCACAGCTCGCAGCCCACGAAGCAGACGTTCGTGGGATTCAGGTGCCGGTTCACGTTGTAGTAGGTGCGGTCGCCGTGCAGGCGCTCGCGCACCGTGTTCGCCAGCTGTCCCACCGTGAGCAGATCGGCACTCTCGAACAGCTTCACGCCGTCGTCGAAGTCCAGCCGCTGCCCGGCCTCGATCTTCTCGCGGATCTCGCCGAGATCGACGTTGCGCTGCGGGCGCTTGGGCGGTCGTTCGCGGGGGACGTCTTCGCGGGCCTTGCGGGGCATGTCGTCACCTGTCGAGGGGGGACCCGGGGGGATCGCACCGGGGGTACGGCGGGGCGTCGTCGGGGAGTATAGGAGCCGCCCCGAGGAGCGGCAAGGCGATGCAGGAACGCGATTTGCGGATCAGGGCCCGGTGCCGTCGAAGGGCCTGCGACTCGCGACGAAGGTGCTGGCCCACGTGAAGGGGTGGGGAGTGGCCGCGCGGACCGTGTGGCGTGCACGGTGGACGGCGCGGGCGATCGAGTCGGAGTGCAGGACCTCTTCGTAGAACGCGTCCATGAACCGCGTTGCCGAGGCGTCGTCGATCTTCCACTGGTGCAGCACGGTGTCGAGGGCGCCGGCGGCGAAGCCGGCGCTGGCCCAGCCGTCGAGCTCCGCGCCGGGGGCCTCGTTCTGCAGACCCGACTCGCAACTGTCGAACACGAGCAGGGCGTCGCGCACCCTCCGTGGGTCGAGCTGTTCGAAGCCGAGCCAGCCGTCGGCCAGATGCAGCCCGTTCGAGACCCAGCGGTGGCGATGGAAGC
>CAZQHE010000257.1:0-1106 GCA_964593155.1 uncultured bacterium | reverse complement strand
CCCTCGAGTGGACCACGTCCACCGACCAGCCCGCGCGTTGCTGTCGCTCGCGGATCGCTGCGATCTCTGCCGCCGCCCCGGGGACGGTGCCCTCGACCAGGAGCGCGCGTCGACGTCGTGGGCGGCGGCGGTCCACCAGCAGTTCGGGATGCGGGACGCGCGCGATCACGGGAGCGTCTTCTTCCAGGGCGTCGACCAGGGCGGCCTCGAGGGCGACGCCGTTCATCGCGCCGGTCGAGACCACGACGACCTCGGACGCGTCGACTCCGAGTGGGGTCCACAGGGCATCGGTGATTCCGGCCAGGGCGGCCCGCGCCTCGTCGACGGTGCGCTCGAGCAGCCGTTCCCGCGCCCGGGCCGGTGTGCGGGCCAGGGCCTCGAACAGCATGCGCAGGGGGATCCAGTGGTCGCGCAGCGCGGGCTGTGCGTCGGGGAGTTCGACGTAGCGGGTGCGTCCTCGTCGCTCGACCACGAAGGCGCCCCAACGGCGGTCGGTGCGGTCGAAGACCACCAGCGGGCGGTCCCCGGTGCGATCGATCCAGGTGCGGGGACTGCCGCGCCGCGGCGACCAGACGGCGGATGGAGGCTCGGGGCGCCGTTCCAGACGAAGCCGGCGCTCCAGACGGTGGACCTCGTGGCCGAGCGCCGCCGAGCGGATGTCGTCGGCGGAGCCACTCGAGTCCATCAGCCGGTCGCGCACGCGGGCCAGGGCGGCGCGCAGGTCCTCGCGCACGCCGCGGTGGCGGCCCTGGAGCAGATCGGCGAAGACCGAACCCTCGCGCAGGGACATCAGCAGGCGCAGCGCCCGGCGCGGCGCGTCGGGCCCGCCGTGCGCCAACACGACGTCCACGGCATCGGCGGCGATGCGGTCGCGGGCCTGCCCCACGCACAGGCTTTCGGCCTGCTCGCCGATCCGTTCGACCAGGCGCTCCTGGGCCCGGACGGCCTTCCGTGCCCAGTGCACCGCCGGATCACCGTGTCCGGCGGCGGCGTGGGCGCGGGCCACGAGCAGCGCGAGGCGAGGTCGCAGGCCGGTCAGGGGTGGCCGGGCCGCGTCGTCGTGGGCGACGACCCGCTGGAGGCCTTCGCCGCGGCGCGCGCGGTAC
>CAZQHE010000256.1:0-3111 GCA_964593155.1 uncultured bacterium | reverse complement strand
CAACCACTGGAAGAGGGAGCTCATGGAGATGAGCGAATCGGCCAGCGGGGGCTTCAAGGAAGCCATCTTCTCGTTGAAGGGCGACGGGGCCTACGGCCGGTTGCGACACGAGAGCGGCGTGCACCGCGTCCAGCGCGTGCCGGCGACCGAGTCGCAGGGCCGAATCCACACCTCGACGTGCACGGTGGCCGTCCTGCCGGAGGCCGAAGAGGTCGAGGTCGACATCGACGAGAACGAGCTGCGCATCGACGTCTACCGCTCGAGTGGCCCCGGCGGGCAGAGTGTGAACACCACCGACAGCGCCGTGCGGATCACCCACCTGCCCACGGGGCTGGTGGTGGCCATCCAGGACGAGAAGTCCCAGCACAAGAATCGCGCGAAGGCCCTGCGCGTGCTGCGCTCGCGTCTGTACGAGGACGCCAAGCGCAAGCAGATGGAGGCGGAGTCGGCCGCGCGCCGTTCGCAGGTCGGCACGGGCGACCGCAGTGAGAAGATCCGTACCTACAACTTTCCGCAGAGCCGGGTCACGGACCACCGGATCGGCTACACCGCGCACAACCTCGGCGACCTGCTCGACGGCGACCTCGAAGCCCTGCTCGATGCCCTGGCCGCGAAACAGCGCGAGCAGCTGATGCAGGCCGAATGACCATGGCGGCCTCGGAGCCCCTGTGGACTCCCATGCCGTTGATCCGGGTCACCGCGGAGTTCTTCGGCGACAAGGGGATCGACTCGGCTCGGCTCGATGCCGAGCTGCTGCTGGCCCACGTGCTCGGTTGCACACGTCTGCAGCTGTACCTCGACTCCGACCGTCCGATCGTGCCCGACGAACTGAATCGTTATCGGGAACTCGTGAAGCGCCGGGGCCAGCGCGAACCCCTGCAGCTGTTGATCGGCCACGTCGAGATCCTCGACCACGAGTTCCTCGTCCGCCCGGAGGTGTTCATTCCGCGTCCGGAGACCGAGGTGCTGATCGAGGCCTGCCGTGCGCTCGATCTGCCGGGTTCGCCGGTGATCGTCGAGGCCGGGGTCGGGACGGGGTGCGTCGGGCTGTCCCTGTTGGTGCACTTCGACGGGGCCACGTTGATCGGCTTCGACGTGAACCCCGATGCCATCGCACTGACCGCCGCGAACGCCGAGCGCCTCGGCGTGCGCGAGCGCGTGGAACTGCGCGAGGGCGACGCCCTGGAGCGCGAGCTGCCCGCCTGCGACCTGCTGGTGTCGAATCCGCCCTACGTGCCCCGGCCGGCCATGGAGGGGTTGCAGCCCGAGGTCCGTGACCACGATCCGGTGGAAGCCCTCGACGGTGGACCCGACGGGCTCGACTTCGTGCGGCGCCTGGTCCCGGCCGCCGCGCGGGCGTTGCGCCCGGACGGCTGGATCGCCCTCGAGCACGGCGAGGAACAGGGAGACGACGTGGCGGCGCTGGTCTCGCAGTCCGGCTTCGACGCCGTGGAGGTTCTGCCCGACCTCGCCGAGCGCGATCGGGTGACCCGGGGACGTCGGGGGTGATGATGGCCTGCTCCGGCCTGGACGTCTGCCTTCCGATCGCCTAGAAACGAGTCCGCACCACCCGCCTCCGTGCCCAACCCCGGAGCCCACCGTGGACCGCTTCCAGATCGATGGCCCCTGCACGCTGTCCGGAACCGTGCGTGTCGGTGGGGCCAAGAACGCCGTCCTACCGCTCATGGCCGCGACCCTGCTCACCCAGGGCGTGAGCCGCATCCACAACGTTCCGCAGCTGCGCGACTCGCGGACCATGGCCCGCGTGCTCGAGACCATGGGCGCGACCGTGCGGTTCGAAGACCACGAACTGGTCGTCGACACCAGCGACGCCCGCGGTATCGAAGCGCCCTACGATCTCGTCAAGACAATGCGCGCGTCGATCTACGTGCTCGGACCGACCCTCGCTCGCCACCGCGAGGCGAAGGTGTCGTTGCCCGGCGGCTGTGCGTGGGGCCCGCGTCCGGTGAACCTGCATCTCATGGGCATGGAGGCCCTCGGTGCGACGATCGATCTCGAAGGCGGGTACATCCACGCGAAGGCCGATCGCCTGCGCGGTGCCGACATCTCCTTCGAGATCAGCAGCGTGGGTGCCACTGCGAACGTGTTGATGGCCGCGGTACTGGCCGAGGGCCGCACCGTGCTCGACAACGCCGCGCGCGAGCCCGAGGTCACGCAGCTCGCCCAGGCCCTCGTGGCCGCCGGCGCGAAGATCGACGGCATCGGCACGACCCGTCTCGAGGTGACCGGCGTCGAACACCTCGAGCCCCTGGACATCTCCGTGATCCCCGATCGCATCGAGGTGGGAACGTTCCTCGCCGCCGGCGCGATGCTGCACTCGAAGATCCGGGTGGAGGGCGTGCGCCCCGAGCACGTCGCGTCGACCGTCGATGCGCTCTCGATGACCGGCGCCCGCTTCGCCGTCCACGACGACGCCGTCGACGTCGACGGCAGCAGCGCGCACCGCCCGCTGAACGCGGTCACCCGACCCTTCCCCGGCTTCCCGACCGACATGCAGGCCCAGACCATGGCCGTGGCCTGTCTGATGGACGGGATCAGCGTGATCACCGACACCATCTATCCCGATCGTTTCACCCACGTGGCCGAACTCCAGCGCCTGGGCGCGAGCATCCGCGTGGAGAACAACGCCGCGATCGTCCGCGGCGTGGAGCAGTTGAAGGGCGCCCCCGTCATGGCCACAGACCTGCGTGCTTCGGCCGCCCTGATCCTGGCCGGCCTCGCCGCCCACGGCACCACCGTTCTCGATCGCATCTATCACATCGACCGCGGCTACGAACGCATCGAGCAGAAACTCGGCGCCCTCGGCGCGAAGATCGAACGCGTGGAGGGCCCGGCGACGCCCTGAACGGGTGACGGTGGCAGGGTCGAAGCATGGCGCGCCGCTGTGATCGAGCCCGGTGGTCCCGATGGTCGCCGTCGCGTGGCGTCGTACGTTCCGCCCCGGACGGCAAGCCGACCGAAGATCACGACCCACCACGATTACGACGTACCGACCGGATCGGCCGCGAGGTTCCCCGGAACAGCGTTCGGGGTCGGGCGCGATCCGAAGGTCTGTTCGGCCCGCCGCCGATTGTGCGCACCGCACAACAC
>CAZQHE010000255.1:0-3252 GCA_964593155.1 uncultured bacterium | reverse complement strand
TGTGGAGTCACCCTGCTCGGCTTCGTCCTCTCCCTGGCGAGCTGTGGCCTGTTCGAAGGGCGCGTGGACCTGGATCGCCGACGTCTACGCCGTCGCCCTGCTGTTCATGGCCACCAGCGGCATGTTCGTGCTGCGCGGTCGCACCGGCCTCGCCGGTCGGGGGAAGTGGCTGGTGGGGGCGGGGATCCTGATCCCGGTGGTGGCGTTGGTGGTGGCCGGGGTGGGGTAGGTCGGGCGCGGTGGGAAGCGGGCAGGCTAACCCGGACCATTGACGCTTGCTGTCCGGGTCGTTTACAGTCCGGCTCACTGACACACTCCCTCTGTTCCTACAGTTGGATACTGGCTCCCGGAGAGGATCATCCGTGGACAACTGATACATCTGTCCCTGATCGTCTTCCTGCTCGTCCAACCCCTCCACGTGCTTGCCGCGACGACGGACAGTTGGGGTGGGCTGAAGTCCGCCTTCGACGAGTCCACGTCGGGTGATTACGTCAGCGACGGTTCGTTGTCGACGTCTGCGATCGATGCGGTCCTCGACGGTACGTACTGGCCGATTCGATCGACCGTGCCCTGCTCTACCGCAGCCGAAGCGGTGACGTGGTCGTCATCGGTCGTGCCGACGACACCGTGCATCTCTACCGTGTCGGAGCGACCGAGCACGCTGTGCTCGACGAGGTGATCATCGAGTCCGATGACGGTGGCGGTGTCACCATGAAGACTGCGGATGGCCGCCGATTCGTCCGCTACTCGGACGCGAACACCGAGTTGCGGCGCTGGTTCGACTGGCCGACGCCCTGCGAAGCCATTCTGGGCGTGTGGGGCGTGGTCGAATGCGCTCTGATCGGTACCGGGATCGGCACCTTCGTGGGAGGTGTGCTGGCTGGCGCAGGCTGCGGCCTGGTGTACCTGGGACTCTCCTGGATGTGTCCGTGACGCACACCGTGGACGTCGAGGAGGTGAACGATGTTGACCGATGCAAGTGTGCTCGTGCCCGTCGCGATCGTTGTGATCGTCGCGACCATGTTCTGGGTCCGACGTCGGCGCCGGGACGTTCCCATTCGGGGGACCGGTGCGCTCGCGGCACGAACGGTCGTGGTCCCGATCATCCTGACCTTCGTTGCCGCGAGGCGCGCCGATTCGATCGCGGACTGGTCGATCTGGATTGCGATCGTCTTCGGGGTCTGGGCACTCACACTTCCGTTGCTCAAGCGCGTGGCGTCCTGATCGCAGAATTCGGCTCGCGGGCACACGCGGAATGATGAGCGCGCGAGCGAACGGACATTCGGTCGTTCGCGCCGACCGTCGCGAGACCGAACGGATCCGTCTCGCACGAGTTCGTGTCCAACTCGGTCGTCGTCCGTATCACCGCGGAACATCCCCGACCGTCACCGCCGGAACCAACTGGACTCCAGCGATCGAAATCCCGTAGGCGGTTCCGCGAGGGCACTCAAGTGTATGTCGTCGCCCTCGGCGTCCCCGATGGCGTCTCGGCGTACGAGTTCAGCGTGTCGGGGGTCAGTGCGGCCAACGTCGCGCAGTCATCCTACGAGCTGGCCGGGCCTGCGCCGGCGTTCCTCGGGGATCCGGACGCTTCGAACTTCATCGTGGGGGCGGGCGGCTGCATCGCGGACGATGCTGGGGCGACGGTCCTCGTGACATTGACCCTGTTCGCCTACGACGCGGTGCCGTCGGATGCGGCACTGTGCATCGGCCCGGCATCGCCGAGTTCGTTCGACCCGTCGGGCCCGTGGTCGAGGAGGGCGTCCCGCGAGGCGCTCTCCTCGTTTCCGGCTTCCAGCGCGTGCGCCGTCCGGTGCGTACGCCGCGCCGTCGGGGATTCCCTGCGCCTCCGAGAACATGTGATCGATGTACCACCCATCACCACCGGAGTTGTGGACGGTCCCACCGACGTCGCCTAGGCTCCCGCGCGTCCGCCGATCCGGAGAGCCCGCCAGCGTGCTCGTGACGCTGCGTACCCGAGGAGTCCGCTGTGTGGAAGATCGGATGTGGAGTCACCCTGCTCGGCTTCGTCCTCTCCCTGGCGAGCTGTGGCCTGTTCGGAACGGCGATCGGCCGTCTGCAGGAGCAGCGCTCGATCGCCGTCACCGAACTCGAGCGCGGGGCCGACGCGTGGTTCGGCGTCTTCACCGTGGAAGAGGGCGCCTCGGTGCGGGTGGAGTTCACCGCCGAGACGGAGATCACCGAGGACGATCTGGCCCGCGCCGATTCGTCGGCCGCCATCCTGCAGTCCTCGCTGCCCGCGAATTACCGGGTCGAGGGTCCCGACGGTACCGAGCTCACGCGGGGCGCGGGGTCGTTGTCGGGATCGACCGTCCTGTCCGCCGCCGACCACCCATCGCGGGACGACACGCCCGACCGGATCACGACGAGCCACGCGACCGATCCCTTCGTCACGACCGCCGGCGGTGATCACGTCGCATTGCTCGAGATCGCCGCGCACGACGAGCAGGAGCGGCCACTGGCCGCCGCCCGCATGACCGTCTTCGACCGCGTACCCACCGGCCTGGGCGGACTCACGGCGGGCGGTTTCGCGAGCTTCCTGCTGGGCCCGCTGGTCGCATTCGTCGGGATCGTGCTCTTCGCGATCGGCATGCTGCTGCGCGCGAAGAGGAAGGGTGGGTAGGGGAATCGTCACGGGCTTCCGCGGCGGAACATCCCCAGGTCGTACGACCTCGATGCTTTCGTCTCGAGTGATGCGTGATCGATCGGATCGTGGCCAACGCGATCCCCGTCCACCGCGCCCGAGTTCCAAGGAGCACGGATCTCCATGCAGTCCATCGACCTGCTACGCCTGAACCTCGGCAACAGCACCACGCGCACCCTCGCTCGCATCGAGGACATGCGCGATCACTGCATGGTGGCGCCGACGGCACGCGGGGGCGGCCACACTCTCTGGGTGCTCGGTCATCTGGCCTACGTCGAAGCACTGGTGATCCGGCGCTTCATGCTCGGCGAGGAGAATCCACTCGCCGCCTGGGAGCCGATCTTCGACGGAGAGGAGCCACACGCCGATCGCGACTGCTATCCGCCGTTCGACGAGATCCTCGCCACGTGCCGAGACATGCGGGCGTGGACGGCGAGCCACGTCGAATCGCTCACCGAGGACGATCTCGACGTTTCGAGCGCGAACGTACCGCAGGGATGGGAGTCGACCTTCGGCACCGTGCGGCTCTGCGGGCAGTACGTCGCCGACCACTGGCTCATGCACCGCGGCCAACTCGCCGACGCGCG
>CAZQHE010000254.1:0-3285 GCA_964593155.1 uncultured bacterium | reverse complement strand
CCCCGTCACTCCTCGTAGTACAGCCGCACCTCCAGCGAACTGAAGTCGTTGCACTCCCAGGTGCCCAGTTCGTACACGAGATTTCCGCCGGCCCAGTTGTAGTGGACCTCTTCGATGCGGTCGACGAAGGCACAGGCGTCCGATCCCTCCAGGCGGAAGGCGTGGTACGTGCCGTCGTCGTGCGAGTTCGCCTCGTCGAAGGGGAGCACTCCACTGCCCTGCAGCTCGACGCGATTGTGGCCGTACTCCGGGCGGGGCAGGTACGACGCTTCCTGGTGCAGGTCCAGACGGACCACCCGTAGCGGGTCCTCGGCCAGCTCGATCTCGAAATGACCGAAGCGACGGGAGTCGGCCGAGACCGAGTCCCACTCCGTGACGAAGGCGCCGTCCTCGAGGTTCACGCGCATGACGCGCGTGTCGATCCGCCAGCGGGGGTGTTCCTCGCCGTTGGTCTCGCGGGTGTGGTGGACCAGGCGCATCCAGGCACGGTCGTAGTCCTGCGGCTCGATCCCGGGGTCGTCGACCCCGAGTTCGACGTCGAGGGTCACGGGGCGGGTCCCGTCGTAGGGCGCGATGGTCTCGGCGCAGGTGACCACGGCCAGCAGGTCGAGGTCCGCCGCGGTCAATGCATCGAGTCCGGCCACGGTGACGTCGTTGGCGCCGTCGACCAGATCGAGTGTGCCGTCGGCGGCCACGGTGAACACCAGCACCTCGAGGTCGGCCTCGTCGGCCACGTCGCCGTGCACACGGAAGCGCAGTCCCTCGTCGGGACCGAAGTCCGCGCGCTCGAGATCGATGCGGTACCGGCGCGCGGACAGGTCGGCGTAGGGGTCGGTGAAGCTCGTGGTGGTGGCCCCGCCGTCGGTCACCGCGAACTCCCCGTCGATTGCGGCGAGCAGGCTGTCGACCTCGACCGGGTAGACGAGTCCGGCCACGTGCGACACCACGAACTCGGGCCACCACAACGACGGTGACTCGCCGATGGCGTCGAGCACGGCACCGGTCGGCTCTTCCTGCAGGCGCATGCGCCCGGCCGCCGCGGCGATCACGCTGCGACCGTGCCGATCGGTGAGGTACTCCACCACCGAGGTCCATGCGTCGCCGTAGCGCAACCTCGAGGTCCAGTCGTCGCGCACGGCCAGACCCTCCAGCACGACCCGCTCCGTGCCCTCGACCCCCGGCGGGACGTAGGAGTCGGTGGGCGGGAACAGGCTGCGCGACCACTGGGCCACCGCGCGCCGCCACCACAGATCGGAATGACGCATCCATGGGCAGTTGTAGAGCTGGGTGAGCGTGAAGACCGCCGCTCCGGTCTGCCGCCGCAGTTCGTCGAGATTGCCCAGCGCGAAGTCGTCGCGTTCGTAGGTGATCGTGGGCCGGCCCACGTGGAAGCCGGTGCTCGGCGCGTAGGACCCGTGGTCTTCCCACGGATCCACCCGCGCCTCGACCATCCGCCCCGCCTCGCTCGTGAAGAGTGCATCGACCTCCACGGTGATGCCGTCCAGGCCCAGAACATCGAGCGCGGCGTGCGGATGCAGCACGCCCTCGTTCCGCCAGAACGCGTACGCGTCCTGCAGCGGATCGACCAGGGCGTCGACCACCGGCGTGAAGCTGTCGTGGTAGTGCACGACGAACAGGTGGGGATCGGCGTCGAGCGACGGCAGGAAGCGCGTGCGCATCCCGGTGAGGCCGAACAACGCCAACCACTGGTCGTCGGCGCGCCGGGCGACCTCGACGTCGGGGGCGCGCGTCGGGACGATGGAGGCCTCCAGCCATCCTCCGCTCTCGTGCGCCACCGCGGGCACGCGACACCGGACGGCGCGTCCGGTCGTGGGATCGGTGCGCACCTCCATCCGGTACAGGCCCGACTCGTGGCGCAGGGACCCTTCGTAGGCCAGACGCACCACCAACGGTTCGTGCCACAGCGGCGGGAGACCCGACAGACGGACGATCGGTGTGACCGCACCCGGCCCTTCGCCGGGCGGCTCGACCTGCTCCACGGCCAGGGCGCGTCGGGCGACGAAGGCGTCGGCCGGAACCGTGAGCACCAGCTCGTCGGTGACCAGCTCTCCTCCGGCGGGGCCGATGACGGCCTCGGCGACGGGCTCTTCGGGAACGGTGGGATCGGTCACGCCTCCGTCGTCGGAACTGCACGCGAAGAGCAGCGACGACAGGATCGACAGACCGGCCAGGACGAACGTCGGGGGCGATACGGCGGCGGCACGACACCCCGTGCCCGCGCGCCGGTCGTGGCGGTGGCGCATGCAGCACCTCCCGGACCGGAGGTCCGAGGGCACGCCGGGGCACGCTCCCCGTGGAGCGCGCCGGGGGCGCGCGCTCGATGTCATGAGCATAGCACGCGAGCGGTCAGTCGATCGACCGTACCGGCCGGAAGCCGATCACGAAGTTCGAGGACTCGGGGGCGAAGGAATCTCGGTGTGCCGACCGGCAGATGCGTGCGTTGCTTCGCCAACTGCCGCCGCGGATCACACGGGCCTGCCCCGTGACCGGGCCGAGCGGGTCCGTCACATCGCCGGCGTAGGGCGCGGTCCAGTCGGCGCACCATTCCCACAGGTTGCCATGCATGTCGTGCAGACCCCAGGCGTTCGGTTGCTTCTGACCCACACCCTGACTGCTGCCGTTCGCGTTTCCGCAGTACCAACCCATGGCGAAGAGGCCGGAATCATTGCAGCCAGCGTCGGTGATGGGCCCGTTCGCGAAGGCCGTCGTCGCCCCGGCGCGGCTCGCGTACTCCCACTCCGCCTCGGTCGGGAGACGGAAGCCGCGCGCGCCGGCCGGGGTCGCTGCGGTGAGCGTCCACGTCGCGTGGTCGTGGGCACGGGGCAACCCGGCGCGCAGACTCGCCCAGTCGCAGTACGCCACCGCGCCGTACCACGTCAGCTCGACGACCGGATGGGATTCCTTCCCCGCCTCGACCACCAGTTCACCGCCGTCGAGCGCGATCTCGCAGTCCCCGTCGTCGAGATCGAGGAGTTCGACCGTGGATCCGTCGAGGGCGTCGAGCAGACTTCCTCCGGACACCGTGGCGTAGCCGTTGTCCACCGCCCACTGCGCGAGCTCGGCGTACTGGGCATTGGTGACCTCGGTCGACTGCATCTCGAACGCGGTGGTCAGGCTCACCCGGTGCAGGGTCTCGCCCGCCTCGCGTCCGAGTTCCTCGGGCGGACTCCCCATGTCGAAGCTTCCCGCGTCGATCGCGGCGAAGCCCGGCGTGGTCGGGAAGGAGTACTTCCCACGGAACTCGAGCGTGGCACCCCAGTCGAG
>CAZQHE010000253.1:1034-3401 GCA_964593155.1 uncultured bacterium | reverse complement strand
CCCCCTGTCTCACCATAGTTGTCGCATGATCTGGCCCGGCGGTCGGGCGTGAACATAGATAGGGGCAGACTGTGAGGCGTGGCGTTGCCACGGTATTCGACGGCCTTTCGGGCCAAGATGATCGAGAAGATGTTAGGACCCAGCCCGCGGAGCGCGACGGCGCTGTCGGGTGAGACTGGCATATCGCAGGCGACACTCTCGCGCTGGCTTCGAGAAGCCCGTAGCATGGGTGTCATGACCAAGGACAAGAAGAAGCGAAAGAGCCGTCGTCGTTGGACGTCGGCAGAGCGGCTGCGCGTGGTGTTGGCTGCAGAGGAGCTCTCGGCGGACGATCTGGGTGCTCTACTGCGCCGGGAGGGTCTTCACAGCCGGGACCTGGAGCGTTGGCGCGAGCAGGCTCTGGCGGGCCTGCAGAGCGACACGGGTAAGGGCAAGGAGACCGAGGAGCAGCGGCGTATCCGCGAGCTCCACCGAGAGCTGCGGCGCAAGGACAAAGCCCTGGCCGAGACCGCGGCTCTTCTCGCGCTCAAAAAAAAAGCCCAGGCGATCTGGGGGGACGAGGACGACGACACGGAGAACGGGAGTTGATCCTCGCGCTCATTGACGAAGCCGTGGAGGCTGGGGCTCGCCGAGCCCCGGCCTGCGCGGTCCTGGGCCTGAGCGTTCGCACCGTGGAGCGATGGCGGAGCACCGATGCGTCGGAGGATCGGCGGTGTGGTCCGCGGCGCCCTGCTCCTCATCGACTGACCGAGGCGGAACGCACGCGAATCCTGGCGACGGTGAACTCGAAGTCCTTTCGGGACCTGTCGGTTCGCCAGATCGTCCCTCGCCTTGCCGATGAGGGCGTCTACCTGGCCTCGGAGGCGACGATCTATCGGATCCTGCAGCAGGGGGATCAGACGACCCACCGCGGCCGCACGAGACCGCCGCAGACTCAGCCGAAGCCTCAGGAGCACGTGGCCACGGCGCCGTGCCAGGTCTGGAGTTGGGACATCAGCTATCTCCGCACAGAAGTCGCCGGCTTGTACTATTACCTCTACCTGATTCTCGACGTGTACAGCCGCAAGATCGTAGGCTGGCAGGTGCACGAGCGCGAGGACGGTGAGCTGTCTCGAGACCTGGTGGCGGACGCGATTCGTCGAGAAGGCGCCAATGCCTCGGATCTGGTGTTGCATGCTGACAACGGCGGCCCGATGCGAGCCTCGACGCTGATCAGCAGATTGGACCGACTCGGTGTGACCTCGTCCTTCAGCAGACCTGGAGTCTGCGACGACAACCCCTTCTCCGAGGCAATGTTTCGGACGATCAAGTACCATCCGGGATTCCCGAGCCGTCCCTTCGCAAGCTTGCAGGCTGCCCGGGAGTGGGTGGAGGCGTTCGTGGCCTGGTACAACGACGAGCACTGCCACAGCGGGATCGAGTACGTGACGCCGAACCAGCGCCACATGGGCCAGCACGTGGCCATCTTGGAGCGGCGCGAGAGCGTCTACGAGGCTGCGAAGAAGCGCCATCCGGATCGGTGGGGCGCGCGCCCCACGAGAGACTGGACGCCGACACAGGAGGTGTATCTCAACCCTGATGAGCTGCTGGCTCGATGAAATCATTCATGCGACAACTACACTGAGACGTACCGGTTCTCGCACCGGTCCGGTACGAGTGGAGCCCCTATCCGTGTGAGTTGAACATGCGACCCGTAGAGCGTTCCGAGATCCGACTTGTCGTCCCGTTCGAGTGGAGTCTCGTCGTACTGCTTGTACTCTCTCCAGTGGGGCTCGGCTGCACATCGCGTAATGAAGTACCGGGTGACTCTGTGGGAGACGTGCTCGGATTGGAGCTCGAGACGGTGTTCTCGCTCCAAATCGACGGGGAAGAAGACGACTCCCTACAACTTGGAGGCGATCTACGTGTGAGGCCAGCCGGATCAGCGCTCATTGTTGGTGATGTTCAAGCGGGACGGATTCTGCTCGTCTCGAGCGCCACCGAATACCAAGTGATCGCTGAGGAGGGGCCTGGTCCGGAAGAGTACCAGGGCCTAGCCTCTCTCGCGGTCGGTGGAGGAATACTCTACGTCGGCTCCGCGTCTCGTGCGCGCATCTCGACGTACTCCCTTTCCTCCAGCCATGCCTTTCTTAGGTCGCTAGACATCAGGGGCGCACTAGACGTCCCGAACTTCACCCTTGTTGATATGAAGTTCTGGCGCGGCTCCCTCTACGGCAAAGGTTTCACGGACGCATTCGGCCCAGCCGGAGTTACGACGGAGTACGTGTTCTTCCGGCTCGACGAAAACCTCACGGAATGCTCCGTTTTGGCACGTGTTGAAGAGACAATGCCGTATCCACCTCAATTCGTCGAAGAGCATGACATCAC
>CAZQHE010000253.1:0-1024 GCA_964593155.1 uncultured bacterium | reverse complement strand
AGGTTGCATCGCTGGGCATTGACAGCTCAGGGGCCGATTGCGGCTACTGAATGGAATGGACTGCGAACTGAGCTGCTCGCGAATCGGGGAAGGTCACTGCTCGGTCCCAGCTTGGAAGTCGCGCCATTGCCACGGTCTCACGATGAGATTGCCTGTGTACGTACCGATTACGAGCGGATGGCGGACATGATGTCTCTCGCTGCATCCCAGGTGAGAATCGAGTCCACGCATCGCACTGTCCGGTCTCTGGATACTGACGAGAGTGGTGGTGTCCTGCTTCTCTTGAGGGGAGCTGAGCATCCGGAGCGGTATCGCCTAGTGCGGCATCTTGCAGATGGAGCGACCGGTCATTCTGAGGTCGCGGTAGACGGTTCACCGACCAATGACGATGTGTTCTTGGCTAGTGGTTACGTCGTGCGAATCAGGAACCACGGCAGAGTGGGGCGTACTTGTGCTGACGCTAATCGTGGTGCGATCGACGAGGCTCTTCGAAAGAGAACGATCGAAGTGCTACGAATCAGCCGAGAAGGGGGAGGCTAGCGGAAGCTGCAGCGGGCTAACGTAGAGTGTCAACCCAGTAAAGTATTCCCGAAGCATCCGTTTCGACGGAGGCAACAACGACTACGAGTGCTGGTTACCGCAACTACCTTCAGGCCTTGATTCGCACGTGGAGCCTGGGACTCCTCTTGGTGCTGGCCCTTGTGCTTGTCACGCCGGGGCTCAGTGAGGGTGCCGATGCGGACGTGAACAGCAACAGCGCTGACACGCGAGCCGTAGACGTCAGCCGCGGTGAATACAGCCGGTTTCTCGTCGTGCATCGCGACTCGGGCCGCGTGTACACCTACGGAGAGGCCTACGAGGTTCTTGCAGATGACGACATTGTCCATCTTGTGGGTCGCGCCGCGGTGCTGGCGTACTTTGGCTCATCCGACTCAGAAGGCGTGCCGGTCGGCGCCACCATCGACTGGTCCACGTGGACTCCCGAATCCGACGACGTCGCGGGCGATGAGTGCGCATGTCCCTG
>CAZQHE010000252.1:0-3457 GCA_964593155.1 uncultured bacterium | reverse complement strand
GGTGAGACCTTCACCCACGTCACCGAGACCGGCGGCGTGCAGGGAACCGAGGTCTGGAGCTTCGCCACCGACCGCGCGGGCAACGTCTGGTTCCCCGTCGAGGGCTTCGGCGTGTACCGCTACGACGGCCGGGACTTCGTCCGCTTCCACGAAGAGCAGGGGCTGACCAGTGGTGCGATCCAGTGCATCTACGAGGATCGCGAGGGTCGGCTGTGGTGCGGGGGATACATGGGTCTGTACCGGCTCGAGGGTGATGTTTTCGTGAGCGTCGCGGAGGACGGGCCGTGGCGGTAGGACCGGCGGGTGATGCCGGTCGGTATCGTGGCCCGGACTCGATGGTGGGAGAGACCGTGGTCCCGCACTGCGGTCGGCCGGGTGGGGTGCGGCCACGGGCGGCGGACTGAGCCGCGGCGTGGCGGGCGAGCCCAGTCGAACCGTGAAGCGGTTCGTTCCGTGACGCTCTCGACGTCGATCGGCGCGGACTCCTCGTACGGCGCGTGCGTGCCACCGGTCAGGCTGTCTTCGTACGCCGTGCCGCGGCCCCCGGCCACCGCTCAGAGCCCGAGTTCCCTTCGCAGCGCCGCAACGTCAGGCCGCATCACGGTGCTCGTGTCTTCGCGCGCGCTGAAGTCCAGCAGCAACACCTCCAGCAACTCGCGGCCCCCCGGTGTCTTCGCTGCCTGCCGCGGTGTGGCACCGCGAAGAGCGGGCAGCGGAGTGTCGGGCCACGTGCGCCAGTGCTCGGCGTTCATGTGCGTCAGCATCGCCTGCACCTCGGGAGATCTCTGCAGCTCCTCGAACTCGCTCCTCCGCACCGACCGCGACGACGACTTTCCTTCGACTGCCCTTCCGGCCAGCTGCTGCTCGACCGACTCGATCACGTTGCCGATCAGCACGGCTCGCTCGCCGAGCCGCGTGGCGATCTCCTCCTGGATCGTCTCGGACCGAGATCGGGAGTTGACCTCCACGCTCATCCGGTCGCCACGAACCTCGATGTGCCCCAGCACGGTGCTCGTCCATTCGGAGTGCTGGGCATTGCCCTCCTTGATCCACGGGAACCGCACGGCGAGCAGAGTACCCGACCGGTCGCGCTCGCACTCGTCCTCGAAGGCATCGGGATCGTCTTCGAGGGTCAAGGGCAGCAGGGCGGTGAAAGCGTCCTGCGGTGAACACTCCAACCTGTACTCGACTCGCGTCAGCTCGAACGGCTCCCCATCCGTGTTCTGCAGGGTGGGGAGGGCGGGATCGAGAATGTCTTCGCGCAGTTCCAGATAGAGTCCGCGCAGCTCGATCCGGTAGTCGTCGAGAACCTCGGCGTCGAGATCACGATCGCGGGCGATGCGTTCGCGGAACGTGACGATCGCGTCGAAGTAACGCGAGGGAATCGGATAGGGAGCGCAGCCCAGCATGATCGCCTGGCCATCCATGCGCACGACCTTCGTGAATACGATGTCGCCCGGACGGAGCATCGTCGAGGCCTGCCGTTCGCGCACGGTCACCTCGTTCTGCCGGAAGATGTCGCGGAGCTTGATCTCTCGGCCCGGAACGGGCGCGAGCACCAGGTAGAACGTGAACGGCTCCTCCGACGCCGCCTCGATGAAGCGCAGCTCGTAGGAGTCCAGACGCGTTCCCTTGCGTCGGGCGAAGTGACGGGCCGGTGGAATCGCGGGGCGCTGGACGTGCTCGCTCTCCCAGCACTGCTCGGGCTCCCAGTCGAACAGCATCCACGGTGGGAACGAGGTGTCGGACTCCGGCCACTCGTCGTGTGCAGCGGGCGCGTCGGGCCAGAGCAAGTACTCGTCCCATGCCTCCTGGAGCGCGCCGGGACCGTAGTAGCGGTCCACGTGCACAATCATCTTCTCCACCAGCTCGCCCTCGGTCCGACGCATGCGCAGCCAACCGGTCTCGGCGATCGACGCCGATTCGTCGCGAGGAAGGCAGCACTTCTTGTGCTTCTTGCCGCTGCCGCAGGGGCAAGGGTCGTTACGGCCGCGGGACATGGAGGCCTCCTTGCTGTGGGAATCCCCCGACGTGGCTTCTCAGGCCTTCGTTTCAGCCTAGCCGCATCGAGCGGCGTCCTTCAACTGCGTTTCGATCGTCGGCATCGTTCTCGGCCTCCGAGCCCTCGCTTCGCGACACGGCCGAAGACCACGAGCCCCCGGAGCGCGACCGGAGTCGACGGCACGTTCGTGAACGATCCGCTCGCTCTCGTCCCGCGACGGAGCTGTTGCGCTCAGTCCCATGCGACGCGGGTGTGGATCGGCGATGCGCTTCCAGATCCCGAAGCGATACTCGCGCTACCCGCGCGCCCGGGTCTGATCGGCGCACTCGAAGAGCTCCTCGGCTGCGGCGTCGAGGTGATCACCGAACGCGCGTTGCACGACGAGAGACGTGATCAGGTGCTGGCCCGTCGTGTACGAGCCCGTCGCCGCGTGGGAGCCAGTCCACGGCAACATCGTCGCGCTTCTGCCCGGGGAACCGTGGGAACACGAAGCCCCGCCTCCGGGTGGGAGACGGGGCTCGATTGGCTCGACAGATCGGGCCTCGATACCAACCGAGTCCATGTTCATAGATTGACCACTAGAGCGCGACTGCCGTTTGTGATGGCCCGAGCCTTGAACAACGGAGGCTTCAACCTTTATAATAAAGGCTGACATTAACAAGGACCTCTCTACGCCGCCATGGTCAAGGATCCATTCCGAATGCGGGATCGAGCCGGGCGCAGCCGCCGCAGCCAGCGCGCAGGCTCCTCCGTGCGCCAGACCGAAGGCTACCGGGCCTTCGAGCCCAAGCCGCTCCCACCCGATCCGCCATTGGAGATCGACGCCGGTCTCCAGGGCCTCCTCTCTCGGGCCGATCGGGAACTCGGGCGACTGGATGGGTCGATCCAGACGCTGCCGCATCCCGACCTGTTCGTGTTCATGTACGTCCGCAAAGAAGCCGTCCTGTCGAGTCAGATCGAGGGCACGCAGAGTTCGCTGCGAGACGTCCTGGCAGCAGAGGCTCGACTCCTGCGGCCGAGCACGTCGGACGACGCCCTCGACGTCATCCGTCACATCCGCGCGATGCACCACGGTCTCGATCGGCTCGGCGAACTGCCGGTCTCCATCCGGCTGATCAAGGAGATCCACGCCCAGCTCCTGTCGGACGGTCACGGCTCACGACTCGAGCCGGGAGAATTGCGCCGAAGCCAGAACTGGATCGGTCCTGCGGGTTGCACGCTGGCGGGTGCGACCTTCGTTCCGCCGCCGCCTCACAAGGTGCTCGAATGCCTGGGACAGCTGGAGACGTTCCTTCATGCGAAGGCTGGTTTGCCAGCACTCGTGGAAATCGGCCTCACCCACGCACAATTCGAGACGATCCACCCCTTCCTCGACGGCAACGGCCGCATCGGTCGCCTGCTCATCACGTTCCTGCTCTGTGAGCGTGAAATCCTAGGCCAGCCCGTCCTGTATCT
>CAZQHE010000251.1:0-3461 GCA_964593155.1 uncultured bacterium | reverse complement strand
CCGAGCGCGCGGACGTGGCGGCCCTGGCCGCCGAGACCGGCGCCGGGATCGAGGGCGCCGGCCGCCGGGCGCGCCACGACTTCCTCGAGCGGGTGCGCGCCGACCGCGCCGCCGACCGGATCGCCACGGCGCACCATCTGGACGACCACGCCGAGAGCGTGCTGCTGGCCCTGGGCCGCGGCACTGGCCTGCGCGGCCTGCGCGGCGTGGCGCCCGTCGACGGCCGACGGATCCGCCCGCTGCGCGCCGTCCGGCGCGAGACCCTGCGCGACCACCTGCGGGCCCGGGGCCTGGCGTGGCGCGAGGACCCGACCAACGCCGACACCGAATTCACCCGCAACCGCTTGCGGCACTACGTCTTGCCGCGATTGATCGAGGCCTTCGACCCCGGCGTGGTCGAGCGGATCGGCCGTCTGGGCGCCCACGCGGCCGCCGACGTCGCCCTGCTCGACGCCCTGGTCGAAGAAAAGCTCGAGGCCCTGCGCCGCCCCGGACCCGACGGCACGCTGGTCCTCGACCGCGCCGGCTTCCTCGGAACGGCTCCGGGCCTGCGTTCCGCGCTGATCCGGGCTGCCGCAAGGCGTTTGTTTCCAACGGGTTCGCACCAGAAGTGGAACGCCGACCGGGTCTCGGACGTTCTACGGTTCGTCGAACGGGCCCACGCCGGCCAGCGGTGGTCGCTGCCCGGGGCGGGGCGTCTGGCGGTCGAACGCGATCGCCTCATCCTCATGAAGGTTTCCGACGAACAGTCTGTCACGGGTCCTGGAACCCTCGGGTCCGACCGGGCACGGCTCACGACCGAGCTTTTGCCCACCCGAGGCCGAGGGTGTAGTTTTTCAGGGCCTCCCATGACGACGTTCGTCGATGCCGCCCGTGTCCGTCCCCCCTTCGTGCTCCGTACGATCCGGCCCGGAGATCGTGTGCAGCCCCGGGGAAGGGCCGGCCACCGGAAGGTCACGACCCTGCTGAGCGAGCGTGGAATCCCCAGGGAAGATCGTTCGCGGCAACTCGTGGTCTGCGATCGCGAACAGGTGGTCTGGGCCGTCGGGCTCGACGCCTGTGACGCGGCGGACATCGGAACGACGACCCGTTGGGTCTGGCACTTGCGTGTCGAGGGAGCGGACGATGTCCCGTTCGCGACCTGCGGCACGTAGATCCGGGCACCGGCCGGGGCCCCACGCGCCGCGGCCGACCTCGATCGGAAAGGATCGCGTCCCATGAACGGACCGATGCGAGATCGCCGGGGGCAGAAGGGCCCCAACAAGCGTCCCCCGTCGGGGGGTGGCCCCCAGCGGCCGATGCCGCCGGGACGGACCGCCGGATTCTGGATCGTGGCGATCCTCATGGTGTTCCTCGGGCTGCAGCTGCTGCTGCGGCCGTCCGATTCGAACTCCGAGATCAGCTACACGACCTTCATGCGGCAGGTCGAGAAGGGCAACATCGCCGAGGCGGTGATCGTCGACAACAAGACGGTCGAGGGTCGGCTGGGCGAGATCCAGACCCTTCCCCTGGTGAGCGGACGCACGCAGGACGTCGAGCAGTTCAAGACGAACGTGCCGATGTCCGATCCCGAGCTGATCACGAAGATCCAGGAGACGAATCCGGATGTGAACATCGTCGCCGAGTACAGCGGCGAGAGCATCTGGAGCACCATCATCTACCTGTTGCCGTTCCTGTTGATCCTGGGCATCTGGCTGTTCGTGCTGCGGCAGATGCAGTCGGGCGGCAACCGCGCGTTCAGCTTCGGCAAGAGCAAGGCCAAGCTGATCAACGCCGATCGTCCGCAGGTGACCTTCGCCGACGTGGCGGGGGCCGACGAGGCCAAGGTCGACCTGGAGGAGATCATCGAGTTCCTCAAGGCGCCCCGGAAGTTCCAGCGACTGGGCGGACGCATCCCCAAGGGTGGTCTGCTGGTCGGTCCTCCGGGCACCGGCAAGACCCTGCTGGCGAAGGCCGTCGCCGGCGAAGCCGGCGTTCCGTTCTTCGCCATGAGCGGCAGTGACTTCGTCGAGATGTTCGTGGGCGTCGGCGCGAGCCGCGTGCGCGACCTCTTCGAGCAGGGCAAGAAGCACGCACCGTGCTTGATCTTCATCGACGAGATCGACGCGGTCGGGCGGCATCGTGGTGCAGGCCTCGGAGGCGGCCACGATGAACGCGAGCAGACGCTGAACCAGCTACTGGTGGAGATGGACGGCTTCGAGACCAACGAGGGTGTCATCATCATCGCGGCTACGAACCGTCCCGACGTACTGGATCCCGCGCTGCTCCGCCCCGGCCGTTTCGATCGTCAGATCACCGTGGACATGCCCGACCTGCTCGGTCGCGAGGGCATCCTGAAGGTCCACATGCGCAAGGTGAACGCCGCGCCCGACGTCGACATCAAGAAGATCGCCCGCGGGACGCCGGGCATGAGTGGTGCCGACCTGGCGAACCTCGTCAACGAGGGCGCCCTGCTCGCGGCCCGGCGCAACCACGAACAGGTCACGATGCTCGACCTGGAAGACGCCAAGGAAAGGGTCATGCTGGGTCCCGAGCGCCGCGCCCGCGTCATGCCGCAGAGCGAACGCGAGCGCACCAGCTACCACGAGTGCGGTCACGCCATCGTGGCGGCCAGCATCGAGGGCTACGACCCGGTGCACAAGGTGTCGATCATCCCGCGCGGTCAGGCACTGGGTCTGACCTTCACGCTGCCGACCGAGGACAGGTACCAGATCACCCGGTCGGACGCCGACAACGCCATCGCGGTGTTCCTGGGCGGACGCGCGGCCGAGGCGTTGATCTACCCGCAGGTGGGCGCCGGCGCGGCCGACGACATCAAGAAGGCCACCGCCTACGCCCGGAACATGGTCACCAGCTGGGGCATGAGCGATCGCCTGGGTCCGATCCAGTTCGGCCAGGGCGACCAGCCCGTGTTCATGGGCCGCGACCTGCACCAGCAGCGCAACTACTCCGAGCAGACCGCGATCGCGATCGACGAAGAGGTCCATCGGATCATCTCGAACGCCTACGAGCGGGCCCGGACCATCCTCGAGGAGAACAAGGACGAGCTCGAGATCATGGCCAAGGCCCTGCTCGAACGCGAGACCCTCGACGGCGAGGACGTGCTGCTGATCCTGCGCTGCGAGGAACTCCCGCCGCTGGGCTCGGCCCCCGAGCCGAAGCGGGCCTCGTCGGGCGTGGACGACGACGCCGAGGCCTCCGGCGCCTCCGACGACGAGGACGAGGGCCCGGCGACGGGCACGGTGGGCGACGACCCGTCGCCCCAGCCGAACTAGGGTTCGCGGCTCGCGTCCGCGCGGCAGTTCGCTCCTTCCGGAGCAACACGAAGCCCCTCGCCGGTGTCGGTGGGGGGCTTCGTGGTGGGTGTCGGGAGAGTCGCGGTGGGCCCGGGCCCGGCCCCGGCCCCCCCCCCCCAAGATAAAAGTGCCGCCCGCGCCCGCACCCGCCAGAGCGGCAGGGGA
>CAZQHE010000250.1:0-3472 GCA_964593155.1 uncultured bacterium | reverse complement strand
CCTCGAACCCTTCGACCCGATGTCCCTGCAGCACCTGGTCCTCGCGGACCAGCAGGTGGTCCAGAGGGAGCGTACTGCGTCCGGGAGGAAGGCGGTCGAGGTTGATCTGGACGCGCTCGTCCGGTCGCTCGTGCGCGCTCACCTCGTCGGCCCTTCCGCGGGGCGTACCCGCTCGTTCCTCCGGAGGACGGTACCAGTGAGGGGAGGCCCGTCGGACCTCCCCATCGGAACCAGAGAAATCTAGCAATCCGGTCCGGGCTGTCAATGGCCCGGGCGGTCGTTCGTCCCTCTAGCCGAAGACGATCCCGAGCTCGCGCTCGGCGTTCTCCGGCGAATCCGACGCGTGCACGGCGTTCTTGCCGATGTTCGTGCCGAAGCGGAAGCGGATCGTGCCCGCGGTGGCCTCCTCGGGATTCGTGGCCCCCACCAGCTCGCGCATGCGGGTCACGGCCTCCTCGCGGCGACAGTGGACGCCGACCACGGTGCCGCTGGTCATGTACTCGACCAGATCGGCGAAGAAGGGGCGCTCCTTGTGCACGTCGTAGAAGGTCTCGGCCATGTCGCGGCTCATGTCGAAGCTCTTGATCCGGACGATCTCGAAGCCGTTGTCGGCGATCATCGAGAGGATCTCGCTCAGATTGCCCGCCGCGAAGGCCTCGGGCTTGATCATCATGTAGGTGTCCTGCATGCCGGTCTCCTCCGTCGGCCGGCATGCGCCGGCACGGGATCGGTGTCTGGAAAGGAAAGGCGGGGGCGCGCCGGGCGCCCGCCCCCGCCGGAGTCGGAACGCATCAGCCGTTCTTCTGCAGCGCTTCCTTCGCCGGCGCGTAGGCCTCGGCCAGCAACGGAACCAGGTCGCTCGGCTTGGCGGCCACGGCCACGCCCGCCTCGCGGAAGGCGGCCTCCTTGCTCTCGGCCGTGCCCTTGCCTCCGCTCACGATGGCGCCGGCGTGGCCCATGCGCTTGCCCGGAGGCGCGGTGCGACCGGCGATGAAGCTCACCACCGGGATGTTCACGTTCTGCTGGATGTACTCGGCGGCCTTCTCCTCGTCGTCTCCACCGATCTCGCCGATCAGGATCGCGGCCTCGGTGTCGGGGTCGGCCTCGAAGGCCTCGAGACAGTCGATGAAGTTCGTGCCGACGATCGGATCGCCGCCGATCCCGATGCAGGTGCTCTGGCCCAGGCCGCTGCGCGTGAGCTGGTCGATGACCTCGTAGGTCAACGTGCCGCTGCGGCTGACCACACCCACCTTGCCCTCGCGGCAGATGTGGCCCGGCAGGATCCCGACCTTCGACTTGCCCGGGCTGATCAGGCCGGGGCAGTTCGGACCGATCAGGCGCGCGCCACGCTCCTTGACGAAGGTGTACGCGGCCATCATGTCGTTCACCGGAAGACCCTCGGTGATGCACACGACGAGTTCGATCCCGGAGTCGACGGCCTCGTAGATCGCGTCGACGGCGAAGGCCGGCGGCACGAAGATGCAGCTGACGTTCGCGCCGGTCTGCTCGACCGCGTCGCCCACGGTGTTGAACACGGGCACGCCGACGTGCTCCTGGCCACCCTTGCCCGGCGTGACGCCGCCGACCAGGTTGCCGCCGTACTCCTTCATCTGACCGGCGTGGAAGCCACCGTCGCGGCCGGTGATGCCCTGGACGATGATCTTGCTGCTCTTGTCGGTGAAGACGCTCACTGCGCACCTCCGGCGAGTTCCAGGGCCTTCTGCACGGCCTCGTCCATGGTCACGGCGGGGTGCAGCTCGCTGCCCTCGAGCATCTTGCGACCCTCTTCCTCGTTCGTTCCGGTCAGGCGCACGACGATCGGCACGCCCACGTCCATCATCTCGTTGGCCTTCAGCAGCCCGGCCGCGACGTCGTCGCAGCGCGTGATCCCGCCGAAGATGTTGAACAGGATCGCCTTCACGCTCTCGTCGCGAAGGATGATCTTCATGGCCGTGACGACCTTCTCGGGATTGCTGCTGCCACCGATGTCGAGGAAGTTCGCCGGCATGCCACCGAAGTGTTGCACCAGGTCCATGGTGGCCATGGCCAGGCCGGCTCCGTTGACGATGCAGCCCACGTTGCCGTCGAGCTTCACGAAGCTCAGTCCGGCCTCCTTGGCCTCGATCTCGCTCGGATCCTCGGCGCTCATGTCACGCATCGCGGCGATGCGTTCGTGACGGAAGAGCGCGTTGTCGTCGATGTTCAGCTTGGCGTCGACCGACCAGACCTCGCCGTCGGTGGTCTTCACCAGCGGGTTGATCTCGACGAGGCTGGCGTCGGTGGCCATGAAGACCTCGTAGAGGGTCATCAGCGCCTTGCTCATGCCCTTCACCACCGCGGGATCGTCGGTGGTCGCGAAGGCGAGTCGACGCACCTGGTAGGGCTTCACGCCGTAGCGCGGGTCGACGGCCAGGGTGTGGATCTTCTCGGGCGTCTCGGCGGCGACCGCCTCGATGTCCACGCCCCCCGCTGCGCTCACGATGAACATGGGGCGCTTGCTCGCGCGGTCCATGATCAGGCCGACGTAGTACTCCTCGGCGATGTCGACGGCGCGGGTCACGAGGACCTTCTCCACCGTGAGTCCCTTGATGTCCATGCCGAGGATCGCCGAGGCCTTCTCCCGGGCCTCGGCCGCATCGTTGGCGAGCTTGACGCCGCCGGCCTTCCCGCGGCCGCCGACGTGGACCTGCGCCTTGACCACGACCTGCCCGCCGATGCGGGCGGCGATGGCCTCGGCCTCGTCCGGTGTGCTGGCCACGTCGCCCTCGGGCACGGCCAGGCCACGCTCGACGAAGAGTTCCTTGGCCTGATATTCGTGAACCTTCAACGGTCTTCCTTTCCCTTCGGAGCCGTGATGCGCGAACGGATGCGTTCGACGAGATCGGTCGTACTCACGCCCTCGACCATGGGCAGACGGACCACCCGACCGCCCCAGGACGCGACCTCGTCGTGACCGACGATCTCCGTCTCGGAGTACTGCCCGCCCTTGGCGACCACGTCGGGGCGGACCGTCAGAATGGTGGGCAAGACGCTGGACGCGGCGAAAATAGTGACCGCGTCGACCCCCCGCAAACCGCGCACGAGGGTCGCACGCACGCCTTCGTCGAGGATCGGACGCGCGGGTCCCTTCAGGTCGCGGGTGCTCGCGTCGTCGTTCACCGCCACGAGCAGCACGTCGGCCAATCGGGCCGCCTCGACGATCGACCGCACGTGGCCGTCGTGCAGCAGGTCGTAGACACCGTTGGTCATGACGATCGACCGGCCCGCCGCGCGCTGGGCCTCGGCCCACGCCGCCAGCTCCCCGGGCGGGACCAGCGTGGCCAGGCCGTCGCCGTCGGGCCGCATCAGTCGCGGTCCCCGTCGACCGTCCGGCGCAGGTCGTCGAGTCCGACGGCCGCGGTGCCCAGGCGACGCACGGCCAGCCCGGCCGCCCGGTTGGCCCAGCGGGCCGCCTCGACAGGCGGCGCTCCCG
>CAZQHE010000249.1:0-3482 GCA_964593155.1 uncultured bacterium | reverse complement strand
GTTCCTGCAGCAGTTCGCCGACGAGCTCGCCCAGCTCGACGCCGACGTCGTGGCGCCGCTGTCCGGCCGCGAGGGCCTGGTCGGATTCCTGGTGCTCGGTCGGCGTCTCTTCGCCGAGGGTTACAACGCCCGCGACCTCGAACTGTTCGCGAGCCTGGCCGAGCTCTACGTGCTGGCCCTCGAGCGCGCCCCGCACCTGGTCCCCGAGCGGGTGCAGGGCGCATCGTCGCCGGGGATCGCGCGCGTGCGAGGCCGCGACGAGGGCGACAACACCGACCTCCGGCAGCTGCGCGACGAGCACCCTCCGCTGGGGCGGATCGTGGGCGAGAGCCCGGCGATGCTCGAACTGTTCCGCGACCTCGTCGAGTTCGCCGACAGCCGCGCGACCATCCTGATCCAGGGCGAGAGCGGCACGGGCAAGGAGCTCGTGGCCAAGGCGATCCACGAGTTGAGCCGGCGGCGCGGTGGCCCGCTCGAGATCGTCGACTGCTCGTCGATCCCCCGGGAGCTGATCGAGAGCGAACTCTTCGGTCACATGCGCGGTGCCTTCACCGGCGCCGTCCGCGACCGCCGCGGGGCCTTCGACCTCGCCCACCACGGAACGATCTTCCTCGACGAGATCGGCGACATGACGCTGAACAGTCAGACACGGCTGCTGCGAGTCCTGCAGGAGGGCAAGTTCCGGCCGGTCGGTGGGGAGAAGCAGCACTCGGTCGACGTGCGGGTGATCGCGGCCACGAACGTCGATCTGCGCTCCGCGGTGCGCGAGGGTCGCTTCCGCAAGGACCTGTTCTTCCGCATCCAGGTGTTCCCCGTGCGGCTGCCACCCCTGCGCGAACGCGAGGGCGACGTCGAGGTGCTCACCCGCGCCTTCCTCAAGCGCTTCTTCACCGACGACGAGCGCGAGCCGCCGGAGGTCGACCCCGAGGTCTTCGCGGAGCTGAATCGCTATCCCTTCCCGGGCAACGTCCGTGAGCTGCAGAACATGACCGAGGCGCTGGCGATCCGCAGCCGGGCCACCGGTCGCGTCACGCTGGCCGCGCTGCACGACGTGTTCCGCAGCATGAACATCCACCCCGGTGGGCGAACGGCGCTCGACGTGGTGGACCCGGAGCTCGTCGAGGACGACGAGCCCGCACCACCCGCGGCGCGCACGCGCGGTCACGACCACGTGCTACCCGTGCGCAGCGTGTTCCCAGAGTCGCCGGCCGGCCTCGACACCGGCTCGCAGGTGGTCCAGGCCTGGCGGCAGGCGTCGTTCAACCTCCTCGAGGCGAGTCGGCGCCTGCGGGCGCGCAAGCTCGAGGGCGAGGACGTGGCGGTCGTCGACCGCGCGCAGATGAGTCACTACCTCGACGGCGAGATCCTGCAGGCCTTCCTCGAGGAAGGCGGCCTGACGGGCGCGGTGGAGCGCCTGGCCGGGTCGAATCTCGCCCGTCACCGGGCCGCCCGGCGCGTGCGTCGGGTGATCGAGCGCCTCGCGCTCGCGGCCGAGCGCGGAGAGCCCCACCGCGCATTCCCGCGGCTGCCCGGCGAGTACCGGGACGCCGTGCGAAGGCTCGGAGACCTGGGGGGAGCGTGGATCCAGCGTGGACTCACCGAACCCGCGCCCACCGGCCCGCGGGACTGATCAGACGCGATCGACGTTCCGGGGGAAACGTTGACGGGGCGCCCCTCTCGCCAAGGGCGCCCCGTATCGTGCCGGCGAAGTTCCTCGGGCCGGAGCCCGTCGCCGTCCGGTCTCTCGCCAAGACCGGGGCGGCATCGCCGGCGGCGGGTTCCGCGGTCCCGGGCGGGACCTTCGAGGAGCTCGCCAACTCCCCGGAACCCGTTCACTGTTCCCCGATCGTCCCGGCGCCTCGGGTCCCGGTCTCCGATGAGGTGAACCGGGGGGCGCCGCCTTGCCTCGGCGATCGGGAGTCAATCCGAAGGGGGAGCTCGCCAACTCCGGCCTCCGGTGGGCTTCGGAACCCTCGCCCAGGTTCCCCGCCCGTGACGATCCACACGCAACCACAATGCCACCGATTCCGCCACCCCGAAATCACGTTCAAGTGGCGCTTTCACAAGCAGTTCATACGAATCTGCATCGTAGATGTGATTCGATACACAACAAGAGTGTTGCGCAACACTGCACCTCGCAACACATCCTGTTGTCTAGAGTGTTGTGACAGCCCCATCTTGTGTTGTGATCGGGCGCGCGAGGATCAGTAACGCGCCTTGAGAGACCCGAACGAGGACGGCTCGGCGCGGACGGAATCGTCGAGCTCCACCGAGAAGCCGTAGGTGTCGGCCGGCGACGTCGTGATCGCGGTGCGTCCGTTGCCCACCACCAGTCCCACCCGGTCGAAGTCCGCGACGTCGAAGCCCAGGACTTCGAAGGTGTCGGGCTGCGCGTCGTGGCTGAGCGGGACCACGTGCGTGACGCTCTCGTTCTGCAGCACCACGCTCAGGCCCCAGTCGCCGTGGTCCTCGGCGTCGAAGACCACACGCAGTTCGCCGGCGGCCCCGCCCTCGCTGTTGTCGAACTCGTGGAAACGGTTCGCCCAGGGGGCCAGCGAGAAGTCCTGCTCCGTCGAGAACGGGAGCGAGGGGATCTCCTCGGTGGGCGCGAGGGGATAGTTCCCTGCCTCGGTGAATCCGTGGCTCGGCGTCGCACGGTCGGCGGTGAGGTAGTTGTACACGGCGTGCCGACGCCACACGTCGGCCCACACCAGCCGACGCTCGATCGCCACGTTGCGGTAGGCGAAGGGGAAGAACTCGTCACGCTGCGTCGCCCGCCGCTCGCTCAGGTCGAGCATGAAGTCGATGCCGTACTCCTGCTCGAGGAACATCTGCCAGGTGGCGTCCTCGTACGACGCGCTGTTGAGCAGCGACAGGTGCGGCGAGGTGAACGGCGACCCGGAATTGCGGATGTAGTTGTAGTAGTCGTTCACCTGGTCGTAGACGACCTCCTCCATCCAGACGGCGTCCACCTCGAACCACTGCGTGTGGGGCGAGTCGATGTTCCAGTCCTCGGCCAGCTGGATGGCGTGCTTGAACTCGTGCGCCGCGGTCACCCGGATGGCACCCCGGACCAGTCCGTCGGGATCGTCGTTCGTCAGGTCCGGGTAGCTGCGGTAGAAGCCTTCGAAGTCGTGGTTGATCTCGATGTAGCTGCCGGCGAAGAAGCTCGACTGGAAGGGCCGGGTGAGCCCGTAGGTACCGCCGAACATCCTCTTCAGGCGCACGACGTAGCGGCCACCGGTGGGGAAGGGGAATCCCAGCTCCACGACCTCGCGCTGGTAGCTCTCCTCCATGGCCTCGGCGACCCACTCCACGTAGTCGGGCACCCCGCTCTCGTCGGCGTCGGTGCTGTCGGGCAGCGCGTCGGTTCCCTCGGTCGAGTACTGGATCACGTAGTGCCCCCCGGGCGTCGGGTACTCCCGGTTCGTTTCCCGCGCCAGCGCCGGCTCCAGGGCCGCGACGGCCAGGCCGCGCGCCTC
>CAZQHE010000248.1:0-3521 GCA_964593155.1 uncultured bacterium | reverse complement strand
CGCATGGAGGCCATGGAGGGGCTGCACGCGCGCCTGATCGGCCTGCCTCCCCAGCCGCACTGGCGCGACGCGCTGCGCGAATACATCGAGACCGTGCTGCTCTGAGGCCTCACACCCGCTCGGCCACCAGGCGACCCGCCGTGGCGTCCATGAGGTCGTGGACGTGCCGGATGTGGGTGGGATCGAGCGAGGGCGAGAAGTTCCCCAGCAGGCAGCCGTCGGCACCGACGGCGTCGGGGTGGTAGCCGTGCATGCCGGCGAACAAGCTGTGCCCACGGTAGCTCGGCAGGATCAGCAGGCCCTCGTTCACCACGAAGTGCAGGTCTCCCTGACTGCGATCGGTGAACGCGATGCCGAGTTCGGCCTTCTCCTCGTCGTGGATACAGCGCCCGTCGTGACGATCGCCCAGTGCACCGCGCAGCTCGTCGAGCAGTCCGCGATCCTCGCACCAGAAGCGGACCATGGTGGGGTCGTAGAACGCGAGGTAGCGCCTTCCGTTGCGTCCGAAGTCACGTTCGACCTCGGCGATCAGGTCCACGGCACCGTGCACGTCGCTCGTGCCGTGAGCGCTGCAGACGAACAACTCGACCTCCTCGGCCGCGTCTTCAGCGAGCTCGCGCAGGTGACGGACACGTTCCTCGTACCACGAAAGGTGGGCGAGAACCGCATCGGCCACCGAGCCGTGCTCGCGGAGGAGTCCACCGAGGGCCGGTAGACGGAGGAACAGCAGCTCGAGGTCACCGCGACGGAGATCGTCCTCGGCACGCAGGACGTTCTCCTCTTCGGGCACCTCGCCGCCGTACCGGCGATGGCGGAGCGCGAGTTCCTCGAAGCGGTCGAAGATGTTCGGACCGTGCCGCATGGCGCCGGGCTGGAAGATGCTGTGGTGCTCGGTGAGGTCGAACTCGGCCAGCAGGTGTGTCGGGCAGTCCGCCAGCGAGAACCGGCCGTCGATGCGCTCGGCGACCGCGTCGTGGATGCGATCACGGATGCGCTGATGATCGCGGACGACCGGCGGCAGCCAGGCGTACCGCTGGGCGGCTGCCAGCGGCGTCGATCCGTTCGCGCGCTGGAACATGGCGGCGTGGCCGTGCTCGTGCGGGAGACGTCCGGTCAACAGCGTCGGCGCGCAGGCGTGCGAGTCCCCGAGAACCGTTCGCAGGCCGACGCGGAACTCGAACTCGGGCAGGAGTTCGTTCTCGCGCAGGAACGCGAATCCCAGGCCGTCGATCATGACGTACACGCCGATTCGCCGCTGCTTCATCGTCGTCCTCCTCCCGGTATCCCGACCGTCCCGCCACGTTCCGGGGCATCGTGGGCGACGCCGATCGATCGATGACAGCCCGGGCGAAGAGCGCGTGTCGCAGCGAACGGGATCGTCGACCGGAGGCGCACGCGAGCCGCCGTCGATCCGCGAGGCATCGCGGGACGGACCGGAGTCGCCGGCAACGTCTCCGGAATCAGAGTCGCCGGTAGATCGCTTCCGGGATCGGGAAGTGCCGCCGGTTCAACACCGACCCGACCACCGTTCCCCCACCGAGGCGGATCATCTTGTCCGCCTTGGCCAGCACCTCGCGCTTGGTCCGGTGGGCGCGGACGACGAGCACGGTCCCGTGGACCGTGGCCGCCACCTGGGCGGTCTCGGCGCTGGTCAGAACGGGGCCGCAGTCGAAGAGCACGTAGTCGAAGCGCTGTTCCAGCTCCGACGCCAGTCGACGCGCGCGCTCGTGGCCGACCACGAGCGACGGGTTCAGGACATCGGTCCCGATGCCCATGACGAAGAGGTCGGGCGACTCGGTCCGTCGCAGCACGCGACCCAGCTCGGCCTTGCCCGTGCAGTAGTCCGAGTACCCTGGCTGGCCCAGCAGTCCGAACACGTTGCTCGCGCGCGGCGACTTGAAGTTCGCGTCGACGATGCAGGTCTTCTTGCCGTCGCGGACGGCGAGGCTGGTTCCGAGCAACACCGTGAGGGTGGTCGTCCCCTCACCCCCGTTGGCGCTCGCCATGACCAGGGTGCGGTGCGGCTGCGGTAGCGCGGCCTCGACACCGTGCCGGAAGCGCCCCAGTTCCTCGGTCAGCTCGATGGGGACCTCCACGAGCGGAACCGGATGGGGGTGCACGACCCGCAGGTCGGCCGGCGTGGGATCCGGCCGCCGGGGCGGGGCGGCTTCGGACTCCAGCGGTGCCGGCTCGGGCTCGGGAACCGCGGTGGCCGATGGCGGCGGGGACTCTTCACTCGCCCGTCGCGCGCGGCGTTCCCGCTCGGCGCGCTTGAGGGCCTCACGGATACTGCTCATCCCGACTCTCCCGGGTTGGTTTCGGCGGGAGCCGTGAACACCGAAGGTAGGATGTCCTCGGCCGAGGGCGCCAGTCTCTTCACGTGGGCGAAGTCCACGCTTCCGTCCTGTTTGATCTTCGTCGCGAAGCGTTGCGCGTCCGACCGCTCGGCGTAGGCACCGCTGTAGACGCGGTGCCAGGGCGGGTCGTCGGCCGTCGTCTCGACGAACAACGGGGCCGACCAGTCGGCGTTGTCGACGACCAGCTCGTCGGCGAAACGCGCCACGGCGTCCGAATCGCGGAAGCTGGCGACATAGGCGGTGTAGACGGGGCGACCGCGTTCGCGCCACGCGCGGACCTCGGACACGGACTCGATCCAGGACTCCGGGACCGGGCGCGTGTCGGTGGCGCGCACCTCGCGCACCTCGGTCGCGGGCGCCGGGGTCTCTTCCGTCGCCACCGTCTCGTCGGCGGCCGTGGCCCAGGTCAGCGGCCAGTCCGGCACGAACCCGAAGCGCACGGCAGCCAGGACCAGCAGGGCCAGGATCACGACCGCCGCCACCGGTGGCAGCCACCGGTTCCGACCGGCCGTGGCCTCCGGTGCGATCGGGGTCGTGGGCGCCGGCTCCGGGTCGGGAGCCACCGACTCGGGCACCGCCGACGTCGCGGCCTTCGAGACCGTCGGTCTCCGGGCAGGCGCCTCGTCGATCCGGAGTTCGCGGCGGGCCTCGTCGACGTGTTCGGTCGTCAGTGCGCGGGCGTCGCGTCCGTAGGCGATCACCAGGGCGGTGTCGCAGACCTGGTTCACCAGGCGAGGGATTCCGTGGGTGACCGCGAACACGCGATCGCACACGGCGTCCGGAGTCAGCTGCGACGGGTCCGCCGCCCCGGCCAGCTTCAGACGATGCCGGATGTAGTTCCGTGTCTCCTCGCGGTCGAGTGGACCGATCTCGTGCCACACGCCGACGCGCTGGCGTAGCTGCGGCAGTCGGGGATCGTCGAGGTTGACCATCAGCTCCGGCTGCCCCACGAGCACGATCTGCAACAGCGACGAACTCTCCGTCTGCAGGTTGCTCAGGGTCCGGACGCGCTCGAGGACCTCGACGGGGAGGTTCTGTGCCTCGTCGATCATCAGGACGCAGTTCTTGCCCTCGGACAGACGCTCGACGAGGAAGAGATTCAGCTCCCACAGCATGGTCACCTCGTCGTCGGAGCCGAACTGGACTCCGAACTCGAGGCAGACC
>CAZQHE010000247.1:0-3528 GCA_964593155.1 uncultured bacterium | reverse complement strand
TGCACGTCGCGCTGCGGGAAGGGGATCGAGATGCCTTCCTTGTCGAACTCGGTCTTGATGCGCTCGGTCAGGTCGAAGTACACGCGCCAGTAGTCGGCGGTCTTCACCCAGGGGCGCACGACGAAGTCCACGGACGAGTCTCCGAGGTTGCTGAGTTCGATCATCGGAGCGGGGTCGTCCAGGGTCAGCTCGTGCTCCTTGGCGATGCGCTCGAGCACGGCCTTGGCCCTGGGGATGTCGTCGCCGTAGCCGATGCCGGCCACGAGATCGACGCGGCGGGTGTCGTTGGCGCTGTAGTTGGTGATGGTGTCGCTGGTGATCTGCGCGTTGGGGACGATCACCTTCTTGTTGTCGGGCGTGTGGAGCGTGGTGGTGAAGATGCCGATGTCCTTCACCGATCCACTCGTTCCACCGGCCTCGACGTAGTCGCCCACGTTGATGGGGCGGAAGATCAACAGCATCACGCCGCTCGCGAAGTTCGACAGTGATCCCTGCAGGGCGAAGCCGACGGCCAGGCCGGCCGCACCGAGCACGGCGACCAGACCAGCGGTCTGCACGCCGAGTTCGTTGATCGTCGCGATCACGACGAAGGCCATGCCGATGGCCGTGACGATGTTGCCGACGAAGCCGACGAGGGTTGGGTCGGTCTTGCCGCGCGTCATCGCCTTGCGGACGCCGCCGGCGACCAGGCCGACGGCGATACGACCCAGGACGAAGATCAGGATCGCGACGACGAGGTCGATGCCGAAGTCGGCCAGCATCGGGATCAGGCCCTCGACCCATTCCTGGATCGCCGCGGGGTCACGGAGATCGGGCATGGCAGTGGCGGTGGTATCGGGCATGGGAGACCATCCGGGGACCGGGCGCACGAGCGCCACGCGAAGTCAGAAATCAGGAGAGCCTGCCGGGCGCAGCCGAACGGCACTCCGAACCGACCGTCGAGATTCCGGCCTGCGGGACGGGGCGTCAACGGAATCTTCGACGCGGACGGCTCGGGAGGGCACGAACCGCTGGGCTCGCCGCGAACCGCTGGGCTCGCCACGAACCACCGGACCCGCCACGAACCGCTCAGGCGGTCGAGGGGACGACCTTCCAGTCCTCGCCGAGACACGACAGCAGATCGATCGCCATCTGGTAGCGCCCGAACGGCGGCATGATGTAGGCGCCCTGCACCCGGTCGCGCAGGGCCAGCAGCGCGTCCTGGGCGATCCGCACGCCCTCGGCGCGTCCGCCGTCGCCGCCGCCGGCGGCCTTCATCCGGGCGCGGACGTCGTCGGGGATGTTCATGCCCGGCACGTTGGCGTGGAGGAACTCCGCGTTGCGGTGGCTCGCCAGCGGTAACAGGCCGAGCAGGATCGGAACGTCGAGGTGGGCCACGTCGTCGAGGAACCTTTCCATCACGCGCGGGTCGTACACGGGCTGGGTCATCACGAGGTCGGCGCCGTTGGCCACCTTGCGCTCGAGGCGGCGCAGTTCGCGGTCGTAGTCCAGCGCGCCGGGCTCGGCGCCGGTGGCCACGTGGAAGCGCGTGGGCGTGTCGATGTCGCGGCCGGTGGGGTCGACGCCGTGGTTGTAGCCGTCGATCCACTTCAGCAGGTCGATCGAATCGAGGTCGTAGACCGCGGTCGCGTCGGGGTAGTCGCCCATCTTGGGCGGATCGCCCGTGATCACCACCAGGTTGCGGATCCCGAGCACGTGCGCACCGAGCAGGTCGGCCTGCAGGGCGAGCAGGTTGCGATCGCGCGTACACATGTGCAACAGGACCTCCATGCCGGTCTCCTGCTGCACCCGCACCGCCGCCGACAGGTTGCTCATGCGCACCGAGGCGCGCGGTCCGTCGGCGGTGTTGATCACGTCGACGCCCGCGGCCTTCAGCGCCCGCGCGGCTTCGATGCACGGCGTGGGATCGAGCCCCAGCGGTGGGTTGACCTCGACGCTCACCACGAACTTCCCGGCGGCCATGCGCCGGGCGAACTCGCTGCGGTCGGCGGGCCCGGGTCGGTGCGCGCGATCGACGTCGGGTTCCACGACGCGCGCGTCCGCACTCGCGGGCACGCGCCGGGCCGCCTGGGCGCCACCCATCATGCGCACGGCTCCGCGCATGCTGTGGATGTGGGCCGGCGTCGTGCCACAGCACCCTCCCACGGCGCGGATCCCGCTCTTGAGCATGCGCTTGCCGTACACCCCGAAGTACTCGGGATTGCCCACGTACACGCTGCGGCCGTCGATGCTGGCGGGCGAGCCGGCGTTGGGCTGGGCGATCACCAGGCGACCCTCGCCGAGCATGCGACGAGCGACGTGGAAGACCAGCTCCGGACCCTCGCCGCAGTTGGCGCCGATCACGTCCGCTCCCCAGCCGGCGAGCGCGTCGGCCACGGCCTCGGGTTCGCTGCCGTCGAGCAGCATCTCGTTGGGCTCGAAGCGCATGGTGGCGATCAGTGGCACGCCGGGATGCGCCTCCTTCGCCACGCTCAGCGCGAGCTGCATCTCCGACAGATGGGTGAAGGTCTCCAGCAGCAGAACGTCCGCCCCACCGCCGACCAGCGCATCCATGACCAGGCGGAAGCCGTCGCGGACCTCGGCGGCTCCCGGCCCGAGGATCCGGGCGCCCTCGGCGCCGGAAGGGCCGATCGACCCGGCGACCCACACGGGCTCACCGGCGGCGTCGCGCGCGATCTCGGCGGCGCGACGCGCGATCTCCTCGGCCCGGTCGGCCAGGCCCGCGCGCACCAGGCGCAGCGGATGCGCGCCGTAGCTGTTGGTCGTGATGACCTGGGCGCCCGACTTCACGTACTCCGCGTGGACGCTCCGCACGAGATGCGCGCGCGAGAGGTTCAGCTCCTCGAAGTTGTTCGTGAGGTACACCCCACGCCGGTAGAACTCGGTGCCGATCGCACCGTCGAAGAGCACGGGTCCTTCACGGAGGATCTCCAGGAAACGATGCATGGGATGTCCACGGGGGTCGGGGAAGCCGCCGGTCGAGAGAACGAGTGTGCAGGCAAGACTCGTGGTTGTCCATCGACCGCGCCCCGGCCCGCCTTCAGCGCGGCCCGGACTCACTCGGGCTGCAATGCCTCGGCGCGGGCCAGGACGGAATCCCGTGCCTCGGCATTGCCGATGCGGTCGTGCAGACGGGCGAGGTTCACGAGGATCGACGGGTCTTCGGGCCGCAGACGGGCCGCGGTCTCGAAAGCCTTCTGCGCGCGGCCCCAGGCGCGCATGCGGGCCAGCACCACCCCACGGTCGTGGTGCAGCTCGCCGTCGTCGGGGGCAACCGCGAGCGCACGGTCGAAGCTCGCGAGCGCGGCTTCGAGATCACCTTCCATGCTCTGGCGCAACCCCTCGGCCCGAAGCCGTTGCCGTTCCACGAGTCGGCTGCGCTCCTGCACGATCGCACGCAGGCTGTCGGCCTCGGCCACCCGGCCCGTGCGATCGAGGGCCTCGGCCAGGACGGCCAGACTGCCCGGGTAGGGCCGCGGGCGCAGGGTCAGGGGCAGCTGCCCGCCGGTCTGACCGGCGTGCCCGGCG
>CAZQHE010000246.1:0-3641 GCA_964593155.1 uncultured bacterium | reverse complement strand
ACACCAGCCCCGACGTGGGCGACGACGAGGTCGTGGTCCTGCGCAGCACCGACGGGGGCGACACCTGGTCGAGGTGGTCGACGGTGTCCGGGCCAGTGGGCGTGATTCTTTCCGACCCGCGGCTCGACGTCGTCGGCGAGGGCACGGCCGACGAGCGCCTCGTACTCACGTACGTGTACATCGAGCCCGCGGTGAACACGCGGGTGATGGCCGCCTTCGCCGACCCGTCGCTGGGAGCCGGGATCTGGACCGAACACGAGGTCTTCGACCTGGGAGGGACCACGACGGGGCTGGAAGACTACGACGTTGCCTTCGGTGAGGGAACCGATACCTCGGTGGCCTGCGCGGTCGCCCTCCGCAACGGTTCGACCCAGTTCGAGTGGCGGTACAACGTCTGGTTGAACCAGACCTTCGCGTTCAACCTCGAGACGGTCGTGACCACGGTCTGGCGCGACACGACGCTCGCGAGCTCGTCGGCGGAGGTGGCGCTCGCATTCCACGACGGCGCGGGCGCCGATCGCGCCCACCTGATCATGACGGTCACCGGCCGGGACTACGACGACGTCGAGTTCACGGACGTGTACCAGACCGGTGCCGACGCCAAGGGGCTGCTGACGAGCTTCGATCCGGTCACGCTGGTCACCACGCGCACCTACGAGACCGCGTCGATGGACTTCATGGCCGACCCCGATGGCGACACCTTCGTGTACGTGTCCGATCCCTTCGAGGGCTTCGTGAGCACGAACGCGGGTGCGTCGTGGGTGCCGTTCACCCTGGAAGGGGCCGCCACGCCCGAGTTGCCCCAGCTGCGCTGGCTGAGCGGGGACTTCGCGCTGATCGGCGTGACCGGTCCGACCTTCGAGCGGCAAGGCGTCGAGTACCGTCCCGACGGGGCGGCGACGGGGACGTGGACCGAACGGGTCCTGCTGCCGGGCCTGGGTTCGGTGAGCTCGGCGCCGAACCTCGCCGACGACCCCTCGCGGCCGGGGGAGACGGCCGCCGTCGCCCGCGCCGGCGACTACCAGGCCCAGACGAGCCTGGTCAGCCGCATCTGGTACAACGCCACCTGGCGCGACGCCATCGGCTACGGGGTGCTCGAGGGCGATGCACCGTGGTCGACGACGGGCAACTATCTCGGCCCGCCCACGGTCGGCGATCTCGACGGCGACGGCGACCGCGAGATCGTGGTCGCGAGCGGCGCCCCGCGATTCGTGGGGAACGCGACCTACCTGCACGTCTATCCGCACGCGCCGTCGGCCGGATCGGAGATCGTGCGTCAGGTCTACGGACTGACGTCACGGCCGATTCCCGCGCTCGGCGACGTCGACGACGACGGCGACCTGGAGATCTTCGTCGGAGGAATCGCGGGAACCGTGCTCGGATTCGATCACGAACTGCAGCCGCTGCCCGGCTGGCCGGTCGACGTGCCGTCGGGTGGGGACATGAACGTCGGTGTCGCGCCGGTCACGGGATTCGCACGGGCCGAGGTGGTCGCCGCCGGTGGGTCCACGATCACCCTGCTCGGACGCGACGGGACGACGCGGCCGGGCAGCTGGCCCTTCGTGGCACCGACGGGAGTCGTGGTCGGCCGGCCGGCCGTCGGCGACGTCGACGGGGACGGCGGCGTCGAGGTCGTCGTCGGCCTGACCGCGGGTGTCGCGGTGCTGAACTCCGACGGCACCCTGCGCGGCGTGCTCTCCCCGCCGGGCCAGCCCTCGGCCAGCGTGAGCATGGCCGACGTCGACGACGACGGCGATCTCGAGATCTTCGTCCCGCTGCAGGGCGGCCTCGTCCACGCCATGCACCACACGGGCGTGGCCATCGATCCTGCCTTCCCCTTCGACACGACGATCGACGAGCCGGTGTCGCCGGTGGTGATCGCCGACGTGCTCGCGCCGGGTCAGCCCGCGCTGACCTTCAGCGTGGACCGCCGGGTGTACGCCATCGGGACCGACGGTGCGGCGCTGCCCGGGTATCCTCTGCTGCCCGTGGGGCTGGACGAGGCCGTGGGCCAGCCGGTGGTGGCGCGCGTGGCGCGAGCGAACGTCGACCGTCCGCAGATCGTCTTCGGCGACAACGTCGGGCAGCTGCACGTGAACACCGCCCAGGCCGAGATCCCGCGCGACTGGCCGCACGTCTACTCCGACGTCCAGGTGTTCGCCCCGGCGGTGAGCGATCTGGACCTCGACGGCACCAGCGAGATGGTCGTGGTCGGTGCGTGGACCGTGCACACGCTCGACATGGGGACCACCCCGCTCGCCGATCCGGCGCGGCGGTGGGGACAGGTCGGCTACGACAAGGGCAAGACGAGTTGTGCCGACTGCGTGCCGCGGAATCCGACCTCGGTCGAGCCGGATCCCGGGGCGCGCTCCTCGGTGCTGGTGGAGTTCCGCGGTGGGTGGCCGAATCCGACGGCGAACGTGACGTCGCTGGACTTCACGCTCGCCCGCCGTGCGCCGGTGCGTTTGCAGGTCTTCGATGCCCGCGGACGGCTGGTGCGCACGCTGGTCGACGGCGAGCGCGTTGCCGGACCCCACGCGGTGGTGTGGGACGCGACCGATGCGACCGGGGCGGCGGTCGCCTCGGGAGTCTACCGCGCGCGGCTGAGGGTCGGCGACGGCGCGCACGAGGTGCGGGCGGTGGCGATCGTGCGGTGAGACGAGTCCGGATCGATCGGTCGGGGAGGATCGATCTCCACCACCCATCCCATCCGGCCGCGACGACGCTGGATCCACGCATGTCGACGCTCCCCGACGAAGGATGGGACGAGGGCGGGGCCGGGGTGGCTCCGCCCTTTCTCGTTCCGTAGCGGAACCCGGTCCGTCTAGCTTCCGAAGAGCGACTTCACCGCGCCGAAGCTCGATGTCGGCACGTCGACGATTTCGCACGGCACGCTAGGGTTGACGACGAGGCAGCCGTCGGGGACGTCGTAGCAGGCGTTGGGTTCCAATTCGAAGACGACGAAGTCTTCGGCGCATGTGGCGTACGCGACGGACCAGAACGGTTGCGATCCCAGGCTGGTCAGACAGATCAGCTGGTCGTCGGGAACCGGCTCGACGGCCAGAAACCCGAGCGTCATGACCCCGAACGGGTCGTCCTCGACGCAGCCGCCGGTCGCGGCGACACAGCCCGAGTCGAAACCGACCATGAAACACTCGCTGGCCCATGGCGCGGGTCCGCCGAGGACCGTGGTCAGTTGGAGGACCGCGTCGATTTCCAGGAACGATCCCTCCAGAGCGAGCTGCCAAGCAACGATGCCACCCTCCAGGTCCCTGGCGACGACGTGCACCGGAGTGATCACGCCGGGATCGATCTGGAGATGAGCGACGGTTCCCTCCGGGTCGGCGAAAACTCCAATGCGCGCTGCCCGGCATTCGCGGGCGAGGCCAAGGACGGAAAGCATGACCAGCAAACGACCGACCACCGCATGACGAACCCTCCCCGAGTTCCGCATCGGAACTCCGCGACATCGACGGAAGCCATTGCCTACCACATGCACGCAGCGCCCACCGGGAGGCACGCACGTCGGTCACGCAGGAGGCACACCCACCGGCGGACCTCGTTGCGCCGTGCCTTCCCACGGATGGTTGCCGCCGATGCGGCGCAGGTGGGCGAGGATCCGGTCGGCGATCGCGACGTCC
>CAZQHE010000245.1:2443-3677 GCA_964593155.1 uncultured bacterium | reverse complement strand
GAAGAGGGGTACGAGGACGACGAGGACGACGAGTACGAGTACGAGGACGAGGACATGGCCGAGGAGCCCGAGGCCGAGCCGGCTCCCGCGCGCGTGGTCGAGGCCGGCGTTGCGCCGCCGCCCTCGTGGGCGCGCCAGGGCGGCGATGCCGGCGAGGAGTTCCGGCTGAGCCGCGACCCCACCGAACTGCTCGACGAGGACGATCCGCAACTCCCCGCGCCGAAGCGACGTCGCCGCCGTGGCGACTACCCGCTGCCCTCGCTCGACCTGCTCGAAGAGGTGAAGAAGGAGCAGCGTGGTTTCAGCCGCGACGTCCTGCAGATGAATGCGCGCCTCCTGCTCGAGACCCTCGGCAACTTCGGGATCGACGGGCAGATCAACGAGATTCGTCCGGGACCGGTGGTCACCACCTTCGAGTTCGAGCCCGCGCCCGGCGTGAAGGTCAGCCAGATCGTGTCGCGCGGCGACGACCTGGCCCTGGCCATGCGCGCCACCCGCATCCGCATCGAAGCGCCGATCCCGGGCAAGGCGGCGGTCGGCATCGAGATCCCCAATCCCTACCCGCAGATGGTCGGTCTGCGGCAGGTGATCAGTTCGCTGGGCAGCGACCCGAACGAGGCGCCGCTCGACATCGCCTTCGGCAAGGACACCGAGGGCGAGCCCTTCGCGGCCGATCTGGCCGACATGCCGCACCTGCTCGTGGCGGGCGCCACCGGCAGCGGCAAGAGCGTGTGCATCAACGCGATCATCTGCAATCTGCTCCTGAGGAACGGCCCCGACCGCGTGCGCATGCTGATGATCGATCCGAAGATGCTGGAGCTGTCGGTGTACAACGGGATCCCGCACCTGATGCACCCCGTGATCACGCAGGCCGGCGACGCCCTGAAGGCGGTCAAGTACATGGTGGCCGAGATGGAGACGCGCTACGCGCGGCTGGCGCGGCACGGCGTGCGCAACATCGCGGCCTTCAACGAAAAGGTCCGCGCCGGCAAGGCCGTCGACGAGAAGACCAACGAGAAGATCAAGGAGCCGCTGCCCTACGTGGTCTTCGTGATCGACGAGCTGGCCGATCTGATGATGCAGCTCGGCAGCGATCTCGAGACTCCGGTGGCGCGCCTGGCACAGATGGCGCGCGCGGTGGGCATCCACCTGGTGCTGGCCACGCAGCGGCCCTCGGTGAACGTGATCACCGGCGTGATCAAGGCGACCTTCCCCAGCCGGATCGGCTTCCGGG
>CAZQHE010000245.1:0-2433 GCA_964593155.1 uncultured bacterium | reverse complement strand
CGTCGGCCCGCGCCTGCCAGTGACGGAGCGTCGCCATCGGCTCGGGACCGTGCGACGTCGGCAGCGGCAGACGGATGATGTGCACACCCTCGGCGATCTCGCGCTCGGGATACGGCGCCTCGGTGTACGTGATCACCGGCGTGTTCTAGGCGAACTTCCCCAGCCGGATCGGCTTCCGGGTGATCAGCAAGGTCGACAGCCGCACGATCCTCGACACCCAGGGCGCCGAGCAGCTCCTGGGCAAGGGCGATATGCTATTCTTGTTGGCCGGCCGCGCGCAGCCGGTGCGCGTGCACGGCGCCTTCGTCTCGATGGACGAGTGCGAGAGCGTGGTGGAGCACTGGCGGCAGTTCGCCGACGACGCCGACGAGCCGATCGACCTCGACCAGGGCAAGGGCGCCGGTGGGGGCATCGACCTGGGCGAGGACGAGCTCCTCGAGCAGGCGCGCGAACTGGTGGTGGCCACGCAGATGGGTTCGACCACCATGTTGCAGCGACGTCTGCGGGTGGGCTACACGCGGGCGGCCCGGCTCATGGACATGCTCGAGGCGGCCGGAGTGGTCGGCCCCTTCGAGGGCAGCAAGGCCCGCAAGGTGCTCGTCGAGAAGGACGAGCTGGAGGCGGAGAATTGACGGAGTCGCGGGAGCGGGGACCGACGTCCCCGCCCGCCGAGCGCACGGTCTACCTCGACACGCTCGGCTGCGAGAAGAACACGGTGGACAGCGAGGGCGCGCTGGGACTGTTGCTCCAGCGCGGTTTCCGTGTGGTCGACACACCCGACCACGCCTCTCTAGTGGTTCTCAACACCTGTGGCTTCCTCGACAGTGCCCGCCGCGAGTCCCTGGACCGGCTCGAGGAACTGGCCGCGTCGAAGCACGACGGCCAGAAGCTTGTGGCCATGGGGTGCCTGGTGCAGGGCGAGACCCACGACCTGCGGCGGTCGGTTCCCGGCGTCGACGCCGTGCTCGGCGTGGGTAGCTACCACCGGCTCGGCGAACTGTTCGAGGGCGGAGAGGCCGGACCCCTCGGGTCTCCCGACGAGGCGCCCTACGCCGGCTACGGTACACGCGTGCTCATGACGCCGTCGCACGTGGCGCACGTGAAGCTCGCCGAGGGCTGCAACCAGAGCTGCAGCTTCTGCAAGATCCCGGCGCTGCGCGGCCGCCAGCGCAGCCGCACCGTGCCGTCGGTCCTCGAGGAGGTGCACGGTCTGGTCGCCCAGGGCGTGCGCGAGGTGATCCTGATCGCGCAGAACAGCTCGGCCTACGGTATCGATCTTCCCGGCCAACCGCGTCTGGCCGATCTGTGCCGAGCGCTGGCCACGGTACCGCAGCTGCGCTGGCTCCGGATCATGTACGCCTACCCACCGATGTTCACCGTGAAGCAGGCACGCGAGGTCTACGAGATCGAGAAGGTGGTCGACTACCTCGACCTGCCGATCCAGCACGCGAGTCCCCGCGTGCTCGAACGCATGAACCGCGGTTACGACCCCGACCGTCTGCGTCGTCAGATCGACGAACTGCGTTCGATCCGTCCCGACCTGATGCTTCGCACCACGGCCCTGTTGGGATTCCCGGGCGAGACCGAGGACGACGTGGTCGCGCTCATGGACTTCCTCGACGAGGTCCGCTTCGACCACCTGGCGACCTTCGTCTACAGCCACGAGGAACGGACCTCGGCCTTCGCGCTCGACGACGACGTCGAGGCCGAGGACAAGGAAGACCGCCGGGCCCGGGTCGAGGCGCTGCAGTGGGACCTGGGGCTCGACACCAAGGAGCGATGGCTGGGCCGCGAGGTCGAGGTGATGATCGACGAGGTGCACGCCGGAGCCGACGCGGCCGATCTGGACGCCGTACCCTTCGAGCGCGGTGAAGACCCGCGAGGGGTGTGGAACGGACCGGTTGCCTTCGGCCGCAGCGAGGGCTTCTGTTACGAGATCGACGGCGGAATCTGGATGCCGGCCGGCGACCTCCGCCCCGGCGACGTCACGCGGGCGCGGCTGGTCGGCTGCGGACCCTTCGACTTCCTGGCCTCGCGCCCGACCCACGGAGCAGACGCATGACGATCCGTGACCTCGCCCTCCGGGGCTTCGTGATGGGGACGATCCTTCTCGCCGGAGCCGGCGTCGCCGGTGCCCAGCCCAGCGACGGACACGTGGCCGAGCACCTCTTCGGACAGCTCATGGAACCGATCGAGTCGGCGCTGCGCGAGTCGAGCGCGCCGGGCGTCGTCATGCGCCGCCCGGCGGGCTCGGCGGCGGCGGGTGTGGAGCCCCTGCAGGACCGGATCGGGAACTTCCTGCACGAGCGCGGATACCACGTCTGGACCGTCGAGGACTCGGCCGACCTCCCGGAGGAGGGCCTGGTCCTGGACTTCGAGGTCGAGGCCGCCGGTGTCGACTACCCCGGAGAACGCTCGGGTTTCCTGGGTCTC
>CAZQHE010000244.1:0-3690 GCA_964593155.1 uncultured bacterium | reverse complement strand
GTACTGTTCCTTGTCGCGGAACAGGAAGGGCCGCGTCTCGAGCAGGCCCGACGACTCCGGGTACTGGGCGTGCACCCGGCTCAGCAGACCCTGCGGCAGCAGGTTCTCACGCTCGATGATCGCCCGGACCTCGTCGGAGTACCGGTAGCGATCGAGCATCCGGTCGATGTCCTCACGGGTGACGGCGGCCGTGATCGGGGCCATGGTCTCGGGTGCACTCACGGTGGTTCCCCCAGGGTCGGGTTCTCGAGGTTCCGTTTCGATCCAGATGTTCGGCCGGGCGGGGTGTTGCGACCAACGAAGAACGGTCATTGTTCCATGACGACAGGGAATGGAGCGTTCCGGCCGGACCTCACAGGCCGCGGGCAGCCCTCTGCGCCCCATTTCGACGCATCTCGGCCCTCTCGCAGCCAATCGGAGCGGCACTCGGCCGACGACCGGTGATCACAAGTTCGATTCCGTACACGCATCGATCGGGCCCTCCGGGCCGGCAGTTCGACGACGAAGGGACACGCCGACCATGACCGGATCCCGGACGGGAGACCGCCACGTACACGGGCGGACCGTCGCCCTGCCGAACGAACACGGAGGGTGGAGCTTCGTCGGCGAGCCGATCCTGCTCGGCCTGCTCCTCGCGCCGACCGGGGGCGGGCTGGCGCTCGCCACGGCCGCCGTCGCCGCGTTCCTGCTGCGACACCCGCTGCGGATCGTGCTGCGGGCGAAGGAGGTCGGGCCCCGTGTGCGCGCGGCCCGGCGCTTCGTCGTCGTGTACGGCGTGCTCATGATCACCGCGGCAGTCGCCGCCGCTGTTCTCGCGCCGTCGCTGGGCGTGCTGATCCCCATCGTCCTGTCCGCCCCCCTGCTGGTCGTCCAGCTGGTGCACGACGCGCGCGGGCGCAGCCGCGACGCCGTCGCCGAACTCGCCGGGGCCGTGGCAACCGGGGCCTTCGCCGCCAGCATGGTCCTGTTCGAGGCATGGTCGTTCGCGGTCGCCCTGGGCGTCTGGTCGACGTTGGCCGCGAAGGGAGTGGCCACCGTGCTGTACGTCCGGGCGCGGCTGCGGGTCCAGCGCGACGCGTCGGTGTCGCGGTCGCTTCCGGTGATCGCGCACGTCGTCGGCGTGCTCGTGCTGGGGGCCGAGACGATCGGTGGGTTGTCGCCGTGGACGGCGCCGGTGGGCATGGGAGTCCTGACGGTCCGCGCGGTGGTCGGGCTGTTCGGCACGAGCGGTCGACGGCCGGCGAAGGTCGTCGGTCTGCAGGAACTGGGATTCGGTGTGGGCTACGTGCTGCTGGTGGCGCTGGGCTACCGGGTGGGGTGAGCGGCGCGCGTGGCACCGAGCGCGCACTTGCATCATCGCGCTCGTTCGGGGCGGCCCCTACGCTTTCGGCATGGACCGCGAACGACAACCCGAACCCTTCGCGGACCGCCGGGCCGCCGGCCGGGCACTGGCCGATGCGCTCGCGGAATACCGCGACACGACCGAGCTCCTGGTGCTTGGTCTGCCGCGCGGCGGTGTGCCCGTCGCCGCCGAGGTCGCCCGAGCCCTCGACGCCGAGTTCGACGTCCTGGTCGTCCGCAAGCTGGGCGTGCCCTGGCAGCCGGAACTCGCGATGGGTGCGATCGCCTCGGGCGGTGCGACCGTCCTGAACGACGAGGTGATCGGCTACGCGGGCATCGGACGCTCGGAGGTCGACGAAGTCGCCGCGCACGAACGCGCGGAACTCGCCCGGCGCGAGCGTCGGTACCGCGCCGATCGGCCCTTCCCGGACGTGACGGGACGAACGGTCGTCGTGGTCGACGACGGCATCGCCACGGGTTCGACGATGAAGGTCGCCGTTCGTGCCCTGCGCCAGCTCGGGGCCGGGCGTGTCGTGGTCGCCGTGCCCGTGGCTCCGGCCGAAGCCCTCGACGACTTCCTGGCCGTCGCCGACGACTTCGTGTGCGTCGCGGCCCCGGAGCGCTTCCACGCGGTGGGTTCGTGGTACGTGGACTTCGACCCGACGACCGACGACGAGGTCCAGCGACTGCTGGGGCCGCGATCCCATCGAGCATCCTGACCTCGAAGTCCTCGTCGACCATCAAGTCGGCCGGCTCGAGAACTCGCGCCACGAGCACCGGATCGCTCGGCCGAGTTGCATCGGTTTCCGCCATCCCCTACCCTCCTCGGCCATGAAGAACGACGTTCCACAGCAGAATTCGCATCGCGACCGCCGACACGATCCCCCCGCGGTTCTCGCGATCCGACTCGACGGAATCGACCTGCGTGGCGTCTCGTTGCCCACGGAGCCACCCTCGTGGCCTGCGTGCTTCACGCCGGCGGAGATCGACATCGCCCGGCGGCTCATCCGTGGCGAGTCCCGCGACACCATCGCACGGACTCGTGCGACGTCGACGAACACGGTCGCCGCGCAGATCCGGACCATGCTCGACAAGCTCGGCGTGGGATCGGCCTCCGCGCTCGTCGCCGAGATCGCATCCGGGCAGCGATGAAACGACGCAGCATTCGACTCACACAACTCGCCTATCGCCTCGACATCCCGGATTCGGAGTGGTACGGCACCGTGGCCGAGGAGGCGGCGGGACTGACACCCGAGGGCATCGGGGCCATGGTCTACGCCTTCGACGTCTCGGCCGCGGGTGCCGGCGTCCGGATCCCGGACTGGGCTTCGTACGGGGTGCCCGAGGAGTTCACCCGCGCCACGCTGGAGCTCAACCGACGCACCACGACGGCCGAGGCGGCGCTCTTCTATCGCCGGGGCATCCTGTGCGGAACCGTGTCCGAACAACTCGCCACGGCCGGGCAGTCGTCACGTGACGGCAGCACCTACGACGACACGGTCGCCGGGCTCGGGATTCCGGACAGCTTCGGCGTGACCGCCTCGGCGCCGGACGGGCGTGGAATCGTCGTGAACGCGCCGTTGAGCCGGAGGACGCGACTCGACTCCCGGACTCGCCACGTGTGGCGGCAGCTCGGCGTGCACCTGCAGGCGGCGCACCGGCTCCGTCGGAGCCTGCAGCAGGGTGACGACCGCCGGCAGGCAATCATCGATCCCAGCGGGCGCATCGAGGATGCGCGTTCCGACGCTCGGCAACCGGATGCCAGAGAGCGACTGGCGCGGGCAGCACGCAACATCGACCGGGCGCGCTCGTCCCGCGCGCCCGACGACGCGTTCGAGGCGCTCGAGCTGTGGGAAGGGCTCGTCGACGGACGCTGGTCCCTGGTCGAGCACGTGGAGAGCGACGGACGCCGCTACTTCGTCGCCCATGCGAACGCCTACGGCCTGGAAGACCCGCGTGCGCTGACGCCCCGGGAGCGACACGTGGTGGCGCACGTCGGGCAGGGCGACAGCAACAAGTGGACCGCCTACCAACTCGGCGTCCGTGAGGGCACGGTGGCCAAGCTCCTCGAGCGCGCTCTGCACAAGCTCGGCCTTTCGAGCCGCCACGAGCTCGTGTGGATCTACAGCACGCTCCACCGGACCTGAGCTCGGATGCCGTTGCTGTCTACGAAACAGCTATAGCGAGCACCGCGGCCTCGGCCGACTCTACCTGCGAACGCGTACGAAGTAGAAAGGTGGAGGGCATGAGGCTACGAGACTTCTCATACCGCACTGCACTCGTCGCGAGCGCGCTGGCCTTCGTCGGTGCGTGCAGTGACCCGACGAGCTCCGGCGACGATGGTGACGG
>CAZQHE010000243.1:0-3717 GCA_964593155.1 uncultured bacterium | reverse complement strand
TCCCATGGTCGCGAAGGCCCTGGTGGCTTCGTCGACCCGCCGGAGCGCGTCGTGCCCGCGGCCCATGTGGGCCAGGATGCGTCCGTGCACGGCGGCGGCGCGGGCCTGTTCGGGGCCGAGTCCCATGGCGGCGAAGTCGGCGCGCGCGCGGCGGGCGTGGATCTCGGCCACCGGATCGGCGCCGAGGCTCGCGAGCAGCTCGGCGGCCTCGTGGTCGATCGCGGCGGCGCCGCGGCGGTCCCCGCGCTCGCGGATCTCCTCGGCCACGCGGTCGAGTTCGGCGATGGCGTCGGGCCACGAACCCCGGTGCAGGTCGCAGGCAGCGACACCGTAGCGGCACTGCAGCACGGCGAGCTCGAGACCGTGCCGCGAGAAGACGTCGCATGCCCGCCGGTAGCCGCGGCGCGCCCGGGCCGCCTGTCCGCGCAGCAGGTCGACGTTGGCCAGGTTGAAGGTGCACACCGCCGCGTCGACGGGTTGGCCGCGACGGCGGGCGCGGTCGCGCGCGTGGCGGTAGAGGGACTCGGCCTGGTCGAACTCCCCCGCCAGGTAGTGGACCGTGGCCGCCGTGCCCTCGAGCCGGGCCGCGGCCGTGGGGTCGCGGCGGCCGAGCAGCGTGCGCGCGTGGCCGATCCGTTCCTGTGCGGCGCGGGAATCCCCGGCGAGGGCGAGCGCATCACTCCAACCGATGACGGTGCGGGCGGCCTCGACCGGATCACCGCCGCGTCGCAGTCCTTCGAACGCGTGTTCGTAGCGCTGGAGTGAGGCGGGCAGGTCGCCGGTGGCCTTGGCCGTGTGTGCGTGCAGGCGGACCAGCCGGAGGTGATCCCGTTCGTCGTCGACCGACTCCGACGCGAGCACGTGTTCCACCACGTGGTTCGCGAGCGCGGGGCGTTCGCGGATCAGTTGCAGGACGAGCGTCTGCAGCGCGCCGAAGGCCTCGGCCGGCGGGCGGTCGCCGGACCACGCACCGAGCAGGCCCGCGTCGGCGGGAAGGGCGAGCAGGACGTCGGCGGCCTCCACCGCGGAACGGTGCGTGCCGTCGCCCACGCCGATCACTCCGCGTGGAAGGGATCGTCGAGGACGACCGTGTCGCCGTTGGGCAGGTGGATCTCCAGACTCCACCCGTCGGGCGCGATCTCCTCGAAGCGGCACATCGCGCCGTCGCCCACCTCGTGCCGCTGCAGGACGTGGTCGTCGTGGACCAGACCGATCACGGCGCGGGCTTCGTCGTCGGGTTCGGCGAACCAGATCCGGGCCTCGAAGCTCCAGGTGGCGTTCTCCAGCGGCGGATGGACGAGCACGCTGACCTCGCCGCCCGGACACGAACCGGCGACGATCTTCGCGTCGTCGGCGACCGACGGGCCTCCGGGGCTGCGCACGTCGGCGGCGTCCCAGTGCACCGTGCGACGGCGCTCGGTGCGGGGCAGGCGCTTCTCGCTGCGTGCACCGAGAGCGCGCGACACGAGATCCTCGGGGGGCTCCTTCCACCGGGCTCCGCCCTGCGCGAGCAGGTCGAGCCACTCCTGCGCCGACCGACGGCGTGCGCTCATGGCCGTTCCTCCTCGAGACGGGCGCGCAACCGCTTCAGGCAGCGGGCGCGGAGAGGGCCGATCGATCCGACGGCGACGCCGGCGGTCTCGGAGATCTGCTTGTAGTCGGGCTCGCGCTCGTCGAAGAACAGCAGTGGCAGCAGTCGCGCGCAGGTCCCGCCCAGTGCCTCGATGTGTTCGCGGATGCGCTGCAGATCCTGGAGCTCCTGCAGCTCGTCGCCCGGAAGCGCCGACGGATCGACCATCTCGTCGAGCGCGCCCTCGACGGGGCGGTCGTTCTTCGTGGCGATCTTGTAGGCCACGCGGCGCGTGGTGACGATCAGCCACTGCGGCAGGGCCTGGGCGTCGCGGACGCGGTCGAGCGAGCGGTGCAGTTCGATCCACACCTGCTGGAACACGTCGCCGGCCGTTTCCTCGTCGATACCGGTGCGCAGCGCGGTCGAGTACACCAAGGCCCGATACCTCGTCACCAGGGTCGTCCAGGCGAGTTCGTCGTCCTCGAGACACCGCGCCACCAGGGCGGGGTCGTCGAGGTCTCGCAGCGATGGACGAGAAGACGCGCGGGACAAGGTTCGCTCCGGGTCGCGTGCGGGGAGATCTTCGCCCGAGTCTACCGGCTGCCGTCGTCCGCGGCCAGTTGGCCGATCTCCGCCCCCGGCCCCCTCTCGTCGTGACCCAGGTGACGTCCCGGCCCGCCGTTGATACCCTTGGATCACGCATCCGGAGTCGATCCTCGCCGCGGCCCTCGGATTCGACCGTCGAGGTGTATCAACGACGGATCGACGACACACCTCCGCATGTCGCGACGATGCTTCTCCGGACGGAGGACTCCGTCCCGCCCCCCGTGCGAGAGGTCCCGGAACCCATGCTGCGTCCACGCCACGGTTCGCGTCTGCTCGGATCGTTTCTCGTTTGCTTCCTGGCCCTGGCCGGGGGTCTGGCCGGTTGTTCGGGCGACGACCCCACCGGACCCGCACGGAACGGCGACGACCCGCCGGACGACGACCCGGATCCCGTGGCCGACCTGAGTCTGTTCCTGGCCGACGCCACGCCCGCGACGCGCGACGGCGTCCTGGCCGACTACGGCTTCGAACTGGTCGACGCGCTCGGCGACGGGCGCACTCTGCTGGTCGACGGCACCTTCGACGCCGACGAGTTGATCGACGACGAACGCGTGCTGGCCTTCCAGACCGATGGCCCCACCGAGTTCAGTTCCCCGGTCGAGCTCACCATGAGCTTCTACGAGGGCGACTTCGAGACCGACCTCCCCGAACAGGACGTGTTCGCCGCCTGGGATCTCGACACCGTGCACGCGTCGGCGCGCGGGGCCGGCGTCCGCGTGGCCGTGCTCGACACCGGGGTCGACCCCACGCACCCCTTGCTGGCCGGACGCGTCGCGTTGATCGAAGAGGGCGAGTGGGGTCTGGGTTCGATCGATACCGAACAGGGGGTCGACACCGACGGCGACGGGGTCTTCGACGAAGCCTACGGACACGGGACGCACGTGGCGGGAATCGTGGCGAGCGTGGCCCCCGCCGCCGAGATCCTGAGCATCCGCGTGCTCGACTCCGATGGCGTGGGCACGGCCTTCGACCTGGCGCGCGGACTCTACCGCGCCGCCGAGTGGGGAGCCGACATCATCAACCTGAGCCTGGTGCTGTCGGACGAAGCCGCCGTGATCGAGGAGATCCTCGACGAACTCGAGGACGACATCGTGCTCGTCGGCGCCGCCGGCAATCGTCCCGGCCCGGCCTCGTACCCGGCCCGCGAGGACGACGTGCTGTCGATCGCGGCGCTCGACGCGAACCTCGCGCTGGCGGACTTCACGGCCACCGGCGACGTCGACCTCGCGGCCCCCGGCGTGGAGGTGCTGAGCGCCTTCCCGGGCGGTCGGTGGGCGTCGGCCACGGGGACGTCGATGGCCACGGGCAGCGCGAGCGGTGCCCTCGCCGTGGTCGCCGGCCTGCTCGACGAGGCCGAGGACGCCGACGACTTCCTCGAGGACACGGCCCGGCGCACGACGGTGGGCGATCTGCGCTCGATCGACCTGCCGGCCGCCGTGCTCTCGGCCCTGGCCGACGACGACGACTGACCCGTCGCCCGTGGAGGGCGACTACACGGGTCACTCCGCGCCGACGAACTCCATCACCGTGTGCAGGAGCAC
>CAZQHE010000242.1:0-3836 GCA_964593155.1 uncultured bacterium | reverse complement strand
GAAGGTCAACGAGCCGAAGATGCGCACCGTGCAGAGCATCAGCCTGGGCGGCACGGAGCTGTGCGGAGTTGACGCCGGGTTTTCGGGGACGGCATCCGTGCCCTCGAGCCGCAGCGTGAAGCGACTGCCCCGACCGGGCCGCGTCGACACCTCCAGTTCCGAGCCCAGGTCACGCGCCAGCATCGCCGCGCGCGCCAGTCCGAAGCCCCGCCCGCCGGACTTCGTGCTGAACCCCGCGTCGAAACACCGACGCCGGACCTCATCGTCCATTCCCGGACCATCATCCTCGACCGCTACCGTGGGGCTCGCGCCGCCGGCGGCGTGCACGACCACCCGGATCTCGCCCGAGTCCTGCCCGGCCATGGCCTCGTCGGCGTTGCGGACCAGGTTCAGGAGCACGTCGCGCAGGGCGTCGGCCCGGGTGTCCACCCAGCAGGCCGCCCGCGGGAGGTCCGACCGGATCCGGGCCCGCGGGCAGAGGGCACGCGCGTCCTCGACGAGGTCTCGGGCCAACTCGCACAGCTCGATCGCCCGGGCGCCGGACGCCCGCCCCGCGAGCGCGCGCTCGGCCGCCTGCAGCGACCGGCGCGCCGATTCGAGGCGCAGGTCGGCCGAGCCGCCACAGGTCGTGAGCAGGTCGAGGTGTCCGTGCAGGACCGCGAGCCAGTTGGCGGCCTCGTGGATACGGACCCGCAACTCGTCCGGGTCCGGAACGAAGGAACCGGACCCCGCGGTGGAGTCCGGTTCCTCGTTCGAGCGATCCAGCGCTTCGCGATCGTGGGAGCGGTGGTGCATCGTGGACTCACTTGCTGGTCGAGCGGCGGAAGCCCCTCGTATGCCTGACACACTTCCGACCGCTCGGCCCAGCAAGGTGGCCTGTCTGCCTATCCGGTCGGAAGAAATTGCAATCGGCGGGCCAGAATCCTCCGCGATGACCCCTCGACGGAAACTCCTCGGAACCCACTCCCCCCGAACGACTTACGCCTTCGACCCCCGCCCACTCGCCAACGGGCGCCCTTGCACGCCCTGCGAGGCCGTAAACGAATTTGACGGCCCGTCATCGAGATTGACGCCTACTGCTCGCCGCGCCCGGTCTCCTGGTGGAAGAAGAGGTCGGCGAAATCCTCGGCGCCCCGGATCCATCCCTCGAAGATCACCTCGTCCGGGTCGTCGGCCAGGGAGATCCGCACCGCCGCGCCGTCGACCCCGGGCAGGCACGCCACGTCGGCCACGATGTCGTCGCGCTCGGTCCGGAACTCGATGGCGACGGGGGCGCTGGCCTCGACGACCAGGTCCCGCCCGTCGAAGCTGATCGGGGTCACCCCGGCGTCGACGACCACCTGGAGGGTGGTGACCGCGGCGAACAGCGGAGCCGCACCGAGGAGGAGGACGAAGAACACGGAGAGGAGGCGTCGTGTCGACACTGTGAACCTCGGATCGATGCAGAGACACGTACGCGCAGCGGAGCTCCGGGAAACGGCGCGAAGCGACGCGGAACCGCAAGTGCGCTCGACGCCAACAGCTTAGCGGTTGGCCCGGCGAAAGGGAAGAGCCCCACCGCGTTTCGCGGGCTCAGCGGTCGCTGGCGCGGACCGTGCCGAACAGCGCCTCGTAGCGGCGCAGACGGTCGTACAGGGTGGGCTTGGTGATCCCCAGGAGCTTGGCCGCGCGGGTCTTGTTGCCGACGCGCCGGACCACCTCGTGGACGAGGAGCAGCTCCACACGGGGCAGGATCGGGCGCTCCGCGCCCCACCGCTCGTCGTCGGCGATCGCCGCGATCGCGGTCTCGAGCGCACCCTCGGTGACCGCACCGAGGCCCGACCCCAACGGGAAGTCCTCGGAGCGCAGCGAAGGTCCCTGCCCGAAGACCAGCGCGTTGCGCACCGCGTTCTCGAGTTCGCGGACGTTTCCCGGCCAGTGGTAGTGGCGGAGGTGCTCGATCGCGTCGGCGTCGACGTCCACGGGGCCACCCCGGTAGGCCACCGCGTCACGGGCGACGAAGTGGCGCACCAGCGGCTCGACGTCGTCCAGCCGCGTTCGCAGCGGGGGCACCTCGATGGTCACGACGTTCAGACGGTAGTACAGGTCCACGCGAAAGTGCCCGCGCTCCACTTCGGCGCGCAGGTCGCGGTTCGTGGCCGCGACGATCCGCGCGTCCGAACTCAACTGCTCGCTGCCACCCACGCGCGTGAAGGTCCGCTCCTGCAGCACGCGCAACAACTTGGCCTGCATGTCGGGTGGCATCTCCCCGATCTCGTCGAGGAACAGGGTCCCGCCACGCGCCTGCTCGAAGCGCCCCACCCGCTGGGCGTGCGCACTGGTGAACGCACCGCGCTCGTGACCGAACAACTCGCTCTCGAGCAGGCTGGCCGGGATCGAAGCACAGTTGATGGCCACGAAGGGCCCGTCGCTCCGGGGCCCGGCATCGTGCAGAGCCTTGGCCACCAGCTCCTTGCCCGAACCATTCTCGCCGAGCACGAGGACCGCCAGGTCGGTGTGGGCCACACGGTGGATCCATTGCACGACGCGCCGCATCCCCTCGCTCCGGCCGATCAACCCGAAGTCGGCCTCGGGACTCGGCGCGCGGGCTGCGCCGGCCGTGCCGGCGACGGGTACCTCGGCCCCACGCAGCGCCTCGGTCGCCTGCCACACCCTCACGGCCCCCCGCAGAAGATCCCTCTCGTGGGCACGCAGACCGGGGCTCCTCTCCACCAGCAGGATTCCGCCGCCCGGGACGCCGTAGACGTCGAAGCCGTCGCGACGTTCGAAGGCGTCCTCCCCAGGGCGGGGATCCGACACCGCCGGGCGCACGTCGGCCGGGTTCCACCCGCGGGTCTCGGCCGCCGAGGCATCCCCGGCCGGGTCGATCCACAGAACCCGCTCGGCGCCGAGCGCCGTGCGCAGACTGGCGGCGTGACGCCCCGCCTCCGGCAGACCGCACCCGGCCTGGCCCAGGGACTCGAGCAGAAGGGCCATGCAGGCCTCGGCCGACAGTGGCCGGAGCCCGGTCTCGTCGTCCCGGAGCTGGGTCTCGAGCCGACCCAGACCCGCGGGAGGCCGGTGGACGTCGAACCGGGCGATCAGTTCGTGGATCTCGGCCACCGTCGCGCGCACCCGCTCGAGCCGACCGCGTTCGGCGTCCAGCTCCGCCCGCCGGATCAGCGCCGCGATCTGGTCACGATGGCGGCCCGCGGTGGCGAAGCCACGCACGGCCGACGCGAGGCTCTCCACGGCCAGGTCCACCTCGCCGGCCCGCACCAGCAGCTCCGCCTCGAGCACTTCGATCTTCGCCCCCTCGAAGCGTGAAGGCTGCGTGTCCAGCATGGCGCGGGCCTGCTCCACCCGCTCGGCGGCCTCGTCGTCGCGATCCAGCCGGAGCAGCACGCCGCCCAGACGGCGCAGCGTGAGCAGACGTTCGGTGTCGTGGCCGTTGGCCTCGCACAGGGCCAGGTTCCGCTCGAAGAGCTCCAGCGCGCTCGCCGCATCACCGCGCGCGAGGGCGACGTCGCCCATCAGACCCAGCGCCTCGGCCTGGGTCTCGGGATGCCGACGGAACCGCGCGATCTCGAGCGCCTGCGCCGCCACGTCCTCGGTGCCCTCGAGATCCTCGCCCTCCAGATCCGAGGGCAACACGAGGCTCTTGTCGATGCGATTGCCGATTTGAGAGGTGACGGCATGAAAGACGGGATGGAGGCGGTGGCCGGTGAAGTGGGGGGCCTGTTCGCGTACGAGAGTCACCATGAGCTGATCATTTCTCCCCTGCGCTGTGGATGTCTGCATGCGGCTCATCGCGATGAGCCGTGGCCGCCGAGGGCGGCACCAATGGAGAATGGACC
>CAZQHE010000241.1:0-4054 GCA_964593155.1 uncultured bacterium | reverse complement strand
GGCCACCACCCCCGACGGCGCCACCATCGGCGCGCGGATCGACCGCTACCTGTCGGCGATGGAGGCCTTCGGGTTCTCCGGGTCGATCCTCGTGGCCCACGAGGGTGAGGTCGTCCTGCGGGCGGGCTACGGGCTGGCCGATCGCGAGACGCGCCGTGCCTACACGCCCGAGACGGTCCAGACCCACGGGTCGATCACCAAGCAGATGACCGCGGCGGCGATCCTGCTGCTCGAGCAGCGGGGCGAGTTGTCGGTCGACGACACGCTCGATCGCTTCTTCGACGACGTGCCCGCCGACAAGCGGGGGATCACCGTGCACCAGCTCCTGACGCACACCGCGGGTCTGCGCGGCGGCATCGGAGGCGACGAGGATCCGATCGGAGCCGACGCCTACGTCGAGCGCGCACTGGCCGAACCCCTGGCGCGGGAGCCGGGTACGGGCCATGGCTATTCGAACATGGGGTATTCGCTGCTCGGAATCGTGGTGGAGCGTGTGTCGGGGCGGGGGTACGAACACTTCCTGCGCGAGGAACTCCTGCTGCCCGCCGGCATGCACGACACCGGGTACGTGCTGTGCGACTGGGACGAAGACCGCCTCGCGCAGGGCTACCACAAGGGCGAACGGTGGGGTCGGGTGTACGGCCGTGGCTGGCGCGACGACGGACCGGGTTGGCACCTGCGCGCCAACGGAGGGATGCACACCACCGTCGACGACATGTACCGATGGTTGAACACGGTCCGCGGCGAGGGCGCGCTCGACGCCGAGACCGCGCAACGCTGGACCAAGGGAGTCGTCGACGAGGGATACGGCGGCACCCTCTACGGCTACGGTTGGGTCGAACGGGAGACCGAGTGGGGGACGATGGTATCCCACAGTGGCAGCAACCGGATCTTCACGGCCGACTACGTGTGGCTGCCCGAGATCGAACTCTTCGTCTACATCCAGGGCAACACGTCGATGGTTCCAGCCGACCGGCAGCGAGGGCGGCTGCTGGACGCCGCCTTCGACCCCGCCTTCCCGATGCCGCCGCTCGTCGAGGCCGACGACGACGCCCGCGCGGAGGTGGCCGCGGAGAGAGTCGGGACGTACCGGCTCGGCGACGGAGCGCTCGAGGTGACGGCCGACGACACCCGGTTGATCGCGAAGCTCTGGGGCCAGTCGACTCTCGACCTGATGCTCGACTCCACCGACACGGAACGCGCCCGTGCCGCCGCCTTCAACCGACGGATCGAGGAGGCCATGGAAGGCCTGGAGGCAGGCCGGGAAGACGCCATCGCGCCGCTGATCGGCCCCGACGAGGACGCCGTCGAGGCCACGAGCCCGTTCCTCCGGCGCATCGAGCAGATCGGCGATCTCGAGGAACTGCACGTGATCGGCACCTTCGAGAACACGCCGGGCTCGCGCTACGAGCAGTACGGACCGTGGACCACCTTCGTCTACGCCGAGTTCGCGAACTGGAACCAGTACTGGAACCTGATCTGGAACGAAGACGGCACCTACCGCGGCAACGCGAGCGGCCCCTGGCCGTCGTTCACGCTGGTTCCGGTGGGCGAGGATCGGTATCGCGCCGTGCAGCAGGAGACTCCGTGGCACGCGATCGACCTGCGCTTCGACGGCGCGTGTGTGGTGAGTGGGGCGATGCGGGGGTGTGTCGAGGAGTAGGGAACGGCGCCCGCTTCCGGCTCCCGGACGACCGGCGGGCGCGCGGGCCGTGCTCGATTATCATCTCCCAGAGGCCGGAACGACGACCCGAGCGGGAGTGCGAAATTGGGGCGCGGAGGAAGCTGGTTCGGCAGGGTGGACCGGGCCATCACGCACTGGATGGCCGTCGCCGGCGTCCGGTTCCTCCGGATTGCCGTCGGCGTCGTGTACGTCTGGTTCGGTGGGCTCAAGCTGGTGCCGGGCCTGAGCCCGGCCGAGGACCTGGTCCGGGCCACCGTCCCCATCATGCCGGCGCACGTGTTCGTCCCCTTCCTCGGTGTCTGGGAAGTGGCGATCGGGATCCTCTTCCTCGCGGGTCGTGGTCTGCGCGTGGCGATCCTGCTGCTCATGCTCCAGATGCCGGGCACGCTGTCGCCGATCGTCCTCCTGCCGGAGCAGGTGTTCACGGCGTTTCCCTACGGGCTGACCCTCGAAGGGCAGTACATCGTGAAGAACCTGGTGCTGATCGCGGCGGCGCTGGTGGTCGGTGCGACGGTGCGGGGTGGCGACCTGACGGAGGCACGGCGAGGCTGAGTGGCTCGGTTCCGATTCCGGCCGGACCCCGAGGGAGGTCAGCACTTCAGGGTCTCCAGAGGCGCCGGGCGTCGTGGTCAGGAGTCCAGCCTTCCGTCCTGCCGGTCAGTCCACGCGCGGAGCGAGGTGTACCCGGACGATCCACTGGTCGACCTGCACGAGCAGTACGTTCGGCTCGACCTCGATCGGGTAGGCGTAGCACGAGCCCGCTCCGCGGGCGATCGGCTGGCTGGTCCAGGTGAGGCCGCCGTCTTCGCTCAGCGCGAGATTCACGAAGCCCACGCCCGGATACTCGAAGCGCTCGTGGTCGTCTTCGGGCCCGATCCGCGACCAACCCTCGCGGTAGCGGCGGCCCCAGGCAAGGGCCACGCGACCGTCGGCGAGGACGAGCAGGGTGGGGTCGCACGCGCGATCGAGTCCGGTGTACACGGGCGGCGACCACGTGCGTCCGTCGTCGTCACTCCACGACGCGTAGGCCGGGTGGTGGTGGCCGGTGCGCAGGACCGCGAGCAGGCGGCCATCGGGCAGCCGGGCGATGGTCGGTTCGACGAAGCCCTCACCCACCGGGTCGCCGCGGCGCGGGGCCGCGATCGTCGCGCGGTGGTTCCAGGTACGTCCCTCGTCGGTCGAGCGCACCACGAACGAACGCTGCATGGCCGAGGTCTCGGAGGCCGCCGAGCGATCCCACGGGACGATCGTGTCCTGGGCGAAGTTGCCGTACATCGACATGAGCCACGACCCGTCGGGCAGCACCACGATGTTGCCGAACACGAACAGCCCGTACCACTCGCCCGGTCGGGGTTCGCGCGTGGGTCCGTCGGGAACGAGCACCGTGGCCGAGTCGGCCTCGAGCGTGGCCAGGCCGTCGGTCGACCGGAACGTGGCCACGCGATAGCGTCCGTCGCCGACACGGCGCGCGCGGCCCTTGGCTGCGTACAGGAGGTCGCCGGCGACGAGCATCGCCCTCTCGACGTGCATGTTCAGGGGCTCGACGTCGATCCGTTCCTGCGGCTCGACCGTGCGACCGCCGTCACGGGTCATGAGACCGTTCCTGAGATAGACGATCCCGTCGGGGCCGCGGAAGCAGCGCACCCACCTGCCGGCACCGAGGGCCCGTACCGAATCGATGTGGGCGATCGCGTCGATGCTGGGGTCGAGCGGGATCGGCGTGGCGTAGACCGGATCGGGCACCGAGACCCGGTCGGCCACCACGGCGATCAAGAGGGCGATCAGGACGAGCACGAGGACGGGATGGAATCGACGCATGGACCTTTCGCCGGGTTCGGGTGGCGACGCGTCGATCCTACACGATTTCCGCCCGGACACGTGGCGTCCGCATGGTGGGGCAGAGGGAGGTCGAGAGAGGGCCGATGGGGGTACCGACGGCTACTCGGCACTCGCGCCGAGCTCGCGGGCCAGCCACAACCGGGCGAAGGTCCAGTCGTTGCGGACGGTGCGATCGCTCACGTCGAGGACGTGGGCGATCTCCTGCTGTTCGAGACCCCCGAAGAACCAGAGTTCGACGACCTGCGCCGCGCGCGGGTCTTCGTTCGCCAGACTTTCGAGCGCTTCGTGGAGCTCGATGACCTCGATCTCCCGATCATCGGGGAAACCGAGCGACTCGGAGAGCGAAACCCGGGCCCAGTCCCCGCCGCGCTTCGCCGCAGCCTTGGCGCGGGCATGGTCGACCAGGACCTGACGCATGGCGCGCGCCGCGGTGCCGAAGAAGTGGGCGCGACTCTCCCAGGTGAGCGGCTGGTCGCCGACGAGTCCACGTTTCGGGCGTTCTGGACGTCTGGGGGTACCGAGGTCGGTGTC
>CAZQHE010000240.1:0-4104 GCA_964593155.1 uncultured bacterium | reverse complement strand
CTCGCGGTGACCCTGGCCGTGGTCGTGAAGGGCCTGGCGCAGCGCTTCTCGCTGCCCGCCCTCGTCGGCCATCTGTTGCTCGGTGTGCTTCTGCGCGCGGCCGACGCGCAGTGGGGATTCATGGGTCCGGAGATCCGGTCGGCCTTCGACCTCCTCGCAAGCCTGGGCATCGTGGCGCTGTTGTTCCAGGTCGGTCTCACGAGCCATCCGCGAGCCCTGGCCGAGAAGCTGCCCACGGCGAGCGTGCTGTGGGTCGGCAACATGCTCGCGGCCTTCGCCACGGGTTTCGGGGCGGTGTACTGGGTCCTCGGCTCGGACCTGCTGGCCGGACTCTTCGCCGGGACGGCGCTGACGGCAACGAGCGTGGGGGTCTCGGTGGCCATCTGGCAGGAGAACGAGGCGCTGGATTCGTCCAGCGGCCAGCTCACGCTGGACGTGGCCGAACTCGACGACATCGGCGGAGTCGCCGTGATGGCGTTGCTCTTCGCGGTGGCCCCCGTGCTGGAGCGCGGCGGTTCGATCTGGGGACCACTGGCCTCGACCTTCGGCATCTTCGCCGCCCAGTTCCTGGGCTTCGCGCTGTTCTGCTACGCGTTCTCACGGACACTCGAGTGGAGGATCACACGCGGTGCGAGTCGGCTGGGGTATCCCGAGCGGATGATCGCGGTCGCCGGGGTGGGTTTCGTGATCGCTTCGATTGCGGGCTGGCTCGGGTTCTCGCTGGCGATCGGCGCGCTCTTCGCGGGGCTGGTCTTCAGCCACGACCGCGAAGCGGTGAGCACCGAGACCTCCTTCCGCGACCTGCACGCCTTCTTCACGCCGTTCTTCTTCATCAACATCGGCTTCCACGTCGATCCGTCGGCTCTGGGCGGAGCGCTCCCCGTGGGCGCCGTGCTGTTGCTCGCGGCGATCGTCGGCAAGCTGGTCGGCGTCGGTCTGCCGGCCCTCTGGACCACCGGCACCAGCGGAGCGGTGCTGGTGGGAGTGAGCATGATCCCGAGGGCCGAGATCGCCATGGTGGTGATGCACCAGGGCCGTCGGCTTGGAGAGGACGTGGTGTCGAGCGAGTTGTACTCGGCCATGGTCGTGGTGTCGGCAGTCACCTGCCTGCTCACGCCCTTCGTCCTGAGGCCGCTGCTGCGGCGTTGGCCGCAGGAGAATGCCGCGAACGACTAGTCGCCGGCCGAGATCTCCGCGACCAGCCGCGTCTTCAGCTCCCACATGCGGTGGCTGAGGGAGACGTGGTAGCGGTGCGGATGCAGGATGCGACGCACGCCGGGGTGGAGTCGTTCGAGGTCGTCGTGGCGGCGCTGACGCATGGTCTCGATCGACTCGCTCCCGAGGGTCGACCCACCGTCGGCGAACACCCGTTCGAGCAGGCGCTCGGCGTGGCCGATCTCAGCGGCCTCGAGTTCCCGGTGCACGCCCTCCTTCGTGGCGTGGTGCAGGCGCAGCGGATCGTGGTCGCGGGGATCCTCGTCGTCGGTCGCGACCAGGTCGACGATCGCATGTCCGTCGGGGTCGTAGAGGCGCCACACCGTCTTCGGTCCCGGCGTGGGGATCTTCTCCGGCGACTCCGAGATCTTCAGGACGGGCTGCCAGGTGCCGTCGCGTTCGAGGGCGGTGAGCTTGTACACGCCGTCGAGGGCGGGGTGGCCCTGGCTGGTGATCAGCGCGGTGCCCACGCCGTAGGCCAGACGACCGAGCACGGAGTCGGCGTCCATGCCGTGCTCGGGCGCCTCCTCGGCGATCTGCTCGCGGATCTGCTGGATCACGGCCTCGTCGAGCTGGTTGCTCAGCACGATGGCCACCTTCTCGAAGCCGGCGTCGTCGAGCATCTTCGCGGCGCGGACGGCCAGGTGGGCGAGGTCGCCCGAGTCCAGGCGGATTCCCACGGGTTCGTGGCCGTCGCGGCGGAGTTCCTCGAACACGCGGATCGCGTTGGGCACGCCGCTGTCGAGGGTGTCGATGGTGTCGACCAGCAGCACGCAGTCGTCGGGCTGGCTGGCGGCGAAGGCGCGGAAGGCGTCGAGTTCGGTCTGGCCGTCGGCCAGGTGCGCCTGCACGAGGGCGTGGGCGTGCGTGCCCTTGGGCGGCAGGCCCAGATCGAAGCTGATCCCGGTGTTCGAGCTGAAGTCGGCGCCGCCGATCAGGGCCGCCCGGGCCCCGGCATGGGCGGCGCGGTCGTGGGCGCGGCGCGCGCCGAACTCCATGAACAGTCCGCCGGCGCCGGCCAGGCGGATGCGGGCGGCCTTGGTCGCCACCAGGGTCGGGTAGTTCAGGTGCATGAGCAGCGGGGTCTCGAGGATCTGCAACATGGCGAGCGGTCCGCGCGCGAGGACCAGCGGAACGTTCGCGTGCACCACACGACCCTCGGGCACCGCGAGCAGCTCCACCGATCCGAAGTCGCCGTGTTCGCGCAGCCAGTCGAGGAACCCGTCGTCGAACATGCGATCGCCGCGCGCGTTGCGGTGGTCGCGCAGCGTGGCGAGCGCCTCGTCGTCGAACGACGATTCGTGCATCCACTCGAGCAGCCACTGCAGGCCGGCGCCGATGCAGTAGCCCGCGGCGTGGCCACCGTAGTCGGGGTAGCTGCGGAAGAAGTAGTCGAACTGCGCTCGCCGCCCGGCCAGGTCCTGCTTCCAGTACGCCTGGGCCGCGGTCAACTGGTAGAAGTCGGTGGCGAGGATTCCCTCGACCAGCTTGCGGCGCGCGGGGTCCATCAGCGCACGAGCGCCTGGCGCTCGGTCACCTCCACGCCCAGCTGCTGGAAGTGCCGGCGGAGGTCGTCGTCCTTCGACGGGTCGACGGAGCGCGACAGGTCCCAGGGGAAGGCCACGTCGAAGCCGGCGTCGACGGCGTCCTCGATCGTCCACTTCACGCAGACGTCGCGCGCGAGTCCCGCCACCACCACGGCACGGATGCCGCGTTCGCGGAGATAGCCGGCCAGACCGGTCGTCGGCCGCTCGCCCTCGGCGTTCCAGTTGTCGCGGAAGCCGCTGTAGCTGTCGACGGTGGGATCGGTGCCCTTGCGCACGATCGCGTCGAGGTGCTGCAAAGGAAGACCGGCGTGCAGCTCTGCCTTCTCGGTGCCCTGCACGCAGTGGTCGGGCCAAAGGATCTGTTCGTGTCCGTGCAGCTCGATGGTCTCCATGGGCTGCTTGCCCTCGTGGGAGCTGGCGAAGGACACGTGACCGGCCGGATGCCAGTCCTGGGTAGCGACGATCACGCCGAACTCGCCGTCGCGCATGAGCTGGCCGAGTGGTTCGACGATCGCGTCGCCACCCTCGACGGCCAGGCCTCCGCCGGGCATGAAGTCGGGCTGGACGTCGACGACCAGCAGACAGGTCTGTTCGCGGCTCATGATCGGACTCCTCTCGCTTCGCGTAGGGCGATGGTAGCGCAAAGCTGAGCCGCGGGGCAGCCCGGCGCCATGGGGGACTTCCGGACGCCGGAGCGAGGACTGGGGGCGGCAGGGACTCCGGCGAGAGGAGTCCCTGCCACCCGATGATCACCGGGCCAGGACGATCCGGCGGGTGTCGATCCCGCGGTCGGTGACCAGGCGCACGAGGTAGACACCGCTCGCCACGCCGCGGCCCTGGTCGTCGGTCCCGTTCCAGGACCAGGCGCTCTCACCGGCCGGCATCGAACCCAGCTCCGCGCTGCGGACGCGGCGACCGGCGGCGTCGTGGATCTGCAGGGTCACGCTTCCCTCCGCCGGCAGTCGGAAGCGGATGTCGGTGGACGGGTTGAAGGGATTCGGCACGTTCGGCAGCAGGGCACCGCGCCACGAGGCGACGACGGGGTCGACAGCCTCGCCCTCGTCGTGGATGGACACGGGGTCCTGACCGGGCGGGATCCAGGCCACACGGTACTCGCGGCCGTCGTCGTCGGGGTCTCCCCCCTCCTCGAAGGGGCGGTTGCCGACGTACTGCTGGAAGCCGGTCATCGGGCGGTCGAAGAAGAGGACCCCGAGGTAGCCGGGGGACATGCCGCCGTCGCCGTCCGCGTCGTAGGCGCCGGCGAGGGTGAGGGGGACCAGGCTGAGATCCGGGGCACTGACGACCCCGTCGAAGAAGTAGGGAAGGTCGTCGGTCGCGATCC
>CAZQHE010000239.1:0-4131 GCA_964593155.1 uncultured bacterium | reverse complement strand
CGAGCGAGGACGACGGAACGTCGAGACCGGACAGGCCGGTGGTGCGGACGAACGAGGGCGCGGTCACGGCTTGCACGGGTGCGGTCGACGCGACCAGCAGGGCCAGCGCGACGAAGACACCGATGCGTGACCGCCGAGCAGCGGCGAGGCGAGCGGTCATGTGCTCTCCCGGCATCGGACCGGGTACGGATCCGGCCGCGTGGCGCGAACCGCGGCGGAGGATCCGGGCGAGCCGGCGACGATGCCCGAAGTCCCGCCCCGAACTCTCGGTCCGGTGGAGGGGCCACCGGATCGCCGGGCGGAGGATCGCTCGCACCGGCGAGGGAACGAGGAGTCGGGGCAGGTGGCGAGTGTCGGGGTTCCGGCGGCGAGACCGGAGCCAGGAACCTCTGCATCTTAGCAGCAAGCCGACGGAGATGGGAAGCGGGGTGCCGTGCAATCATTCACGTGCATCCGGCATCCCGGACGCCGCGAACTGGGCAGCAGGCGTTGCCCGAACGGGCGAAGCCACCTGTTCTTCCACCCCTGTCGGACCGAGGTCCGCGGACATGCCGTACGAGACCAGCGCCAGGCTCCGAGGCCGAGCGCGGGGGCGGAGGATCGCCCGAGATCGACACCTCCCCGCGCCACGCTTACCATGAGTGTCGAAACCATGGCCCGCGGCAACTTTCTGCCGCGGAGCCGCTCCGCGGCGCTACCCTTTGCGTTCGCCGAGCGAACCGGAACCCAACGAAGGGCCGACGTGAGCGAATCCCTGCTCCTGGCGGTCGCTCAGGGCGACGCACGCGCCGTGAATGCCTGCATGGACCGCTACGGCGGTCTCGTGTGGTCGATCGCGCGGCGCATGTCGCCGAACGAGACCGACGCCGAAGACGCGGTCCAGGAGATCTTCATCGATCTCTGGAAGAGCGCCCACCGCTTCGACTCCGAACGATCGTCCGAGAAGACCTTCGTCGTCATGATCGCGCGGCGGCGCCTGATCGACCGGCTCCGCCGCCACCAGCGGCAACCCGAGTTCGACAGCATCGAGCACGAGAACGCGCCCGAGATCGGCGACGACTCGCACAACCGCATGGAACGCGACGCCGAGGCGCGACTGGCGGCCGAGGCGCTCGACCAGCTCCGCCCCGAACAGCGCCGCCTGGTGGAGCTCTCGGTGCTCAAGGGGATCCCGCACGGCGAGATCTCGAAGAGCACTGGCATCCCGCTGGGTACCGTCAAGTCCCACATCCGACGCGGCCTGATCGCCCTGCGCGAGGCACTGGACGTCGATTCGGACACCCCCCGCCCCACCGGGCCCGGAACGGATCCGCTGCGAGGGGAGGTGGAGGGATGAACCAGGCATCCGCCTACGATCCGCGCGAACGGGCCGAGGAACTGCTGATCAGCCGTGCCCTCGGAACGCTCGACGGCGACGAACGGGTCGAACTCGAGGCCCTGCTCGCTCTCGACCCATTGCTCGACGACGACCGTTTCGAGCTGGTGGCCGCATCGCTCGACCTGGCGCTCGACGGCAACGAACAGCCCATGCCCGAACACGTGCGGACCAAGGTCCAGCACGACGCCGACGTGTTCTACGGCGTGCACCAGCAGGCGACCATCCATCCGCTGCCCACACGCCCGCGCTCGACCCGCCGTTCCGGGCAGGCCGGCGCCTGGCGCGCTCTGGCCACGGCCGCGGTGGTGCTGTTGCTGGTGTGGGTCGGCTGGTCGCTGCAGCCGGGCGCCGACGAGACGGCACCGCCGGGCGAGGTGTACTCCCGGACCGTCGCCTCGAACGACCTGGTCCGCTGGGACTGGGTGGGTACCGAGGACCCGACGGTCCAGGACGTGTCGGGCGACGTGGTCTGGAGTTCGTCGCTGCAGGAGGGCGCCATGAAGATCGGTGGCCTCGCGGCGAACGATCCCGGCCAGTTCCAGTATCAGCTCTGGATCTTCGACCAGGAGCGCGACGAGCGCTTCCCGGTGGACGGCGGCGTCTTCGACGTCCCCACCGGCAGCGACGAGGTGATCGTCCCCATCCGCGCCAAGCTCGACGTCGACCAGCCCTACCTCTTCGCGGTGACCGTGGAGAAGCCCGGGGGCGTGGTGGTGTCGAGCCGGGAACGGATCGCGATCCTGGCCCAGCCCTCCGAGCAGGGCTGAGCCGGACTCCCGAGGGCGGGGCCACGCGGTCCCGCCCTTCTCGCATCGAGGGGGAGCGCCCCGTGGCCGACCCGACGACGACCGCGACCCAGGACGGCCTGCGCGGCCCCCTCCTGCCGCGACAGGGAGCCCGGCTGGTCCTGGCCCTCGAGTTCACGGCCCTGTACGTGGCGGTACCGATCGGCCTGTGGTTCGCCCGGGAGCGCTTCGCGGGCATGATCGTGCCCACGCTGCTCGGCCTGGCCGTCGTGTTCACCGCGATCCTGCTGACCGACCGGAGCTTCGATCGCCGGCAACTGTGGAACGCACGCGCGTTCGGCACGGGGCTGCGGCGGATCCTGCGGATCCTGGTCCCGTCGGCGGCCGTGGTCACCGCGCTCACGTGGTGGTTCGAGCCCGAGCTGTTCTTCCGGTTCCCGCGGGAGAACCCGCGGGTGTGGATCGTGGTGATGCTCGCCTACCCGCTCCTGTCGGTGTATCCGCAGGAGCTGATCTTCCGGACCTACCTGTTCCATCGCTACCGTGGACTGTTCGGCAGTGACCGTGCCCTGGTGGCGGCGAGTGCGGTGGCCTTCGGGCTGGCCCACCTGTTCTTCGCGAACTGGTGGGCACCACTGCTGAGCACCGCGGGCGGCTGGTTGTTCGCCCGGACGTACCTGCGCACGCGTTCCACCCTGCAGGCCACGGTCGAGCACGGACTGTGGGGCGACGTGGTCTTCACCGTGGGTCTGGGCTGGTACTTCTACGGAGGCTCGATCGTCGCGCAGTGAGCGGGCTCAGGCAGGGCTCGAGGCGCGACGACGCCGCGCCGCCGGCCGCTCGGCCGGGCCCTCGCCGTCTTCGCGGGCGATCAGGACCTCCTGCGCGCACCACCGCTCCTCGCCCTCGGCGGGCCGGCGCCGGACGTAGGTCCCGTCGGGCTGGCAGTCCCACACCGAGCAGTTGTCGCGGTCGTACACGTCGAGGATGGCATCGATCTCGGCCTGCAGATCGGTGTCGCGGATCGGCGCGATGCACTCCATGCGGTTGTTCAGGTTGCGCGCCATCCAGTCCGACGAGCCCATGAAGTACTCCGGAGTGCCCGCGTTCTCGAAACGGTACACGCGGCTGTGCTCGAGGAACCGGCTCACCACCCCGTACACGCGGATCGTCTCGGACAGGCCCTTCACCCCGGGGCGCAGGCAGCACAGCCCGCGGACGTTCACGGTGATCGGCACTCCGGCCTGACTGGCCGCGTAGAGCTCGCGGATGATGATCGGATCCTGCAGCTGGTTCATCTTCGCCCGGATCCCGCTGGGCCTGCCCTCGCGCGCGTGCTCGGCCTCGCGGCGGATCAGATCGACGAAGCGCTCGCGCATGTTGTGTGGCGCGACGAGCAGGTGCTCGTAGTCGTACACGGTCGAGCCGGTGAGTTCGTTGAACAGCTCGGCGGCCTCCTCGCACAGGCTCTCGTCGCAGGTGAGCAGGCCCATGTCCTCGTAGATGCGCGCCGTCCCCGAGTGGTAGTTGCCCGTGCCCACGTGCAGGTAGCGCCGGATCGAGCCCTCTTCCTCGCGCACCACCAGCGCCAGCTTCACGTGCGTCTTCAGGCTCTCGACGCCGTAGGCGACGTGCACGCCCTCCTTCTCGAGGTACTCGCCCCACTGGATGTTCGGGGCCTCGTCGAAGCGCGCGGTGATCTCGACCAGCACCGCCACCTGCTTGCCCCGGCGCGCGGCCTCGGCCAGCGTGCGGACGATCGGACTGTTCCGGCTGGTGCGGTAGATCGTCAGCTTGATGGCCAGGGTCTTCGGGTCGAGCGTCGCAGCGCGCAGGAACTGCAGGACCGATGCGTCGAAGCTCTGGTACGGGTGCTGCACCAACAGGTCGCCGGCGCGCATCTCGTCGAACACCGTCTCGGGATCGCTGAGGTTCGTCCCCCGCAGACGCGGATGGACGCGGGGCGTGTGCGGCGGGTAGCGCAGCTCCTTGCGATCGGGCACGTCG
>CAZQHE010000238.1:0-4160 GCA_964593155.1 uncultured bacterium | reverse complement strand
TAGTCCGCGGACCCGGGAGCCCTCCCCGACGCGACGGGAGGGCTCCTGGCACGATTCCGGCAGACTCCGAGCGCGGATCGGTACGCGGAGCCCAAACTGCTCCCGTGCGGTGTTCCGACCGCCCGGCGGGGAAGTTTCTTCACGCCTACGGTCGACCCTTCCGCCTCGGTGGACGTCGATGGTCACGAGCGTGCTCGACACGCGACTGGGAACCCTCCTCGGACGGCACCAGATCCTGCCGCTGTCCCGGGTCGAGGAACTGGCCTCTCTGGCGCGCGAGCGGGGCCACGGTCTCGAGCGCGTGTTGCTCGACGAAGGCGTCTTCTCGCGACCGCAGCTCCTGCAGCTACTCGAGAACCACACCTTCTCCCCCTCGATCGATCTCGAGGAGGTCGTCCCCGATCTGCAGGCCCTGCAGGTCCTGCCCCGCGACGTCGCCAGCCGCCACCGGGCACTGCCGCTGAGCGTCGACGGCGACGAGCTGCGCGTGGCCCTGGAATGGCCCGACGACGAGACCGCGGTGAAGAAGGTCCAGGCGGCGAGCCGGCACCGCGTCGTGGCCCGTGTCGCACCGGGCTTCGAGATCGACCAGGCGATCGACGAGCACTATCCACGACTCCGGGTGGTCGGTGCGTCCCCGCCCGAGCCCGCCACGACGCCGCCCTCCGCGCCGGACGTCGGCGACGCCCCCCGTCGTCGCCAGCTCGAGGTGTCGCCCGGCTTCGAGGGTGCCGAGCGCTGGGCCGAGACGAAGGAGCCCGTTCGCCTGGTGACGGCGATCCTCGAACAGGCCGCCCGGAGCGGGGCCACCGACGTCCACCTGCAGCCGCAGGAAGACGGCTTGTGGTGCCGGTTGCGTCTCGACGGCGTGCTGCAGAACGTGGTGCGCCTGCCGCGCTCGGCGGCCCCCGCCGTCGTGTCGCGGCTGAAGATCATGTCCGAGATGGACATCGCCGAGCATCGCCTGCCGCAGGACGGTCGCTGCCATCTCGAGGCGGGCGGCAAGCAACTCGATCTGCGTGTCAGCGTGATGCCCTCGCAGTGGGGCGAGAAGATCGTCGCGCGCGTGTTGCAGCGCGACCAGCGTCTGCTCGACTTCGACGAGCTCGAGATGCCGCCGGCGGTACGCGAGGGCTTCGCCGAGGTCCTGCACAACCCGCAGGGCTTCTACCTGGTCACCGGCCCCACGGGCAGCGGCAAGACCACGACCCTGTACGCCACCCTGGGCTCGCTCGAGGGCGGGGCCCTGAACATCTCCACGCTCGAGGACCCGATCGAGTACTCCCTGCCCGGCATCTCGCAGATGCAGGTGAACGAGGAGATCGGCTTCGGATTCTCGGAGGGGCTGCGCGCGCTGTTGCGTCAGGATCCCGACGTGATCCTCGTGGGCGAGATCCGCGACGTGCGCACCGTCGACGTCGCCTGCCGCGCCGCCCTGACCGGCCACAAGGTCCTGAGCACGATCCACACGAACGACGCCTGCCAGGCGATCACCCGGCTCCTCGAGATGGGGGCGGAGCCGTACCTGATCTCGGCCACCCTGAAGGGGGTGCTCGGCCAGCGGCTCATCCGCCAGATCTGCCCCGACTGCGCCGAGGAGTACCCGATGACCGAGACCGAGCGCGTGCTGTTGGGCTATCCCGACCCGAAGCCGCTGAGGCGCGGCCGCGGATGTCCGAGCTGCTCGGGAACGGGCTACCGCGGCCGGCGCGGGATCTACGAGTACTTCCACGTGGACGACCAGATCCACGGCCTGATCCAGAGCGGGGCCTCGCCGCACGCGATCCGCTACGCGGCGAAGAAGGCGGGCATGCTGTCGATGGCCGACTTCGCGCGGCACGCCGTGCTCGAAGGCGTCACCACCGTGGCCGAGATCCAACGCGTGGTGCTGTCGGACGAACCGCGGGAACAGCTGTGCACGAACTGCCAGCACGTGGTCGACCTCGACTTCACCGTGTGTCCCTTCTGCCACGAGCGGCTCAAACAGGAGTGCCCGAGCTGCTCGCGGGCGGTCGAGTCGAGCTGGGAGGCCTGCGCCCACTGCGGACAGCCGCTCGAGCAGGAGTGGCACCGCGTGTTCTGCAAGAGCTGTCTGGCCCCGGTCCGTCCCGAATGGACCGAGTGCCAGTACTGCGGAACGGAGCTGGGATCGTGACCAACGGACTCGGACGCATGCCCACCGGGATTCCCGGGCTCGACCGCCTGCTCGAGGGCGGGATCGTGCGCGGGAACAGTCTGCTGGTCGAGGGACCTCCCGGCAGCGGCAAGACCACCTTCGGCGTGCGCATGGTCGCCGAGGGCGTGCGACAGCACGACGAGCCCGGCCTGATCATCAGCTTCGAGGAGTTCCCCCGGCAGATCTACCAGGAGGCCTGGACGCAGGGCGTCGACCTCGAGGAACTCGAGGCCACCGGCAAGCTGCGGATCGTGTGGACGCCGCCCCAGCGCGTGCTCGACTCCTTCAACGGACGCAACGATCTGATCGACGACCTGGTCAAGCAGATGGGCGTGCGCCGCATCCTCATCGACAGCGTCACCCACTTCAAGCGGGTGTCCGACAGCGAGACCGAACTGCGCGAGGTGCTCGCGGGGATCCTGAGCTACTTCAAGCTGCAGGGAGTGAACTCGATCCTGGTCAAGGAACTCGAGCGCAACGACGAGCGCGACATCGCCTTCGAGGAGTATCTGGTCGACGCTTCGATGCGCGTGCTCAACGGCCGGCGGGCCCGCGGGGGCGAGAACGTGCGCTCGGTCGAGATCCGCAAGACGCGCGGACAGGGCCACACCTCCGGCCGGCATCCCTTCACGCTGTCGGCCGACGGGCTCGTGGTGTACCCGCGGCTCCGTCCGCAGGACGTGCGCTTCGGGTTGATCGAGACCCGGGACGCGCGGCGCAATCGCGTGTCGACCGGAGTGCCCGGACTCGACACGATGCTCAACGGGGGGCTGTGGGAGGGCAGCGTGAACGGGGTGAGCGGCTACCAGGCCTCGGGCAAGACCGTACTCACCTACCACTTCCTCGACGAGCAGCTGCGGGCGGGCAGGACGGGGCTCTTCGTCAGTTTCCACCGCAGTCCGGGGCAGGTCGTCGCCGACGCGGCGTCGCTGGGTCTGGACTGGTCGGGTTACGTCGACGGCGAGCAGCTGCAGCTGTTGCGGGCCGACTGGGTCGGCATGACGCCGGAGATCTTCCTGAACCGGTTGTTCGAAGCGGTCGCGTCGCAGTCGCCCGACGCCTTCGCCCTGGACTCGCTGAACGACTTCGCCGATCTGTGCGACGACGACCGCCGCGTGGGCGACGACACCGTCGTGCTCGTCGAGATGCTGCGGTCGGTGGGGGCGACGTCGATGTTGCTCCAGCGCCTGTCGCACATGCGCGGCGACGCGACCGTGCACGACCAGGAACTCGGCGAGCTGCTCGACGCGCAGATCCAGTTCTCGGTGGCCGAGGGCGACGGCCGGCTCGAGCGCTTCGTCAGCGTGCGCAAGCACAGTGGCAGCAACCACGCTTCCGACCTGCGCGAGCTGCGGATCGACGAGCGGGGGATGTTCGTGGCCGACCGCGCGACGTCGCGGGCGGGAGTCCTCACCGGATCGTCGCGCCGTGGCTACGAGGACCCGGCCGAGGAGGTCCTGCCGCGCATCGAGACCATTCTCGCGACCTTCCGCGAGGTCCTCGACCAGCTCCCCGACGACGCCCCGATCGTCGAACGGCTCGAATCGGCTCGCAACGAGCTCGTGGTGGCCGACGTGGTCATGCGCGAGCACTTCGGCGTGACCGAGTACTTCAAGCTGGCCGACCGCGTGACGGCCGACGATCACGACTGATCCCGCTCAGCGCGCCAGGGTCGACAGGAACACGCCCGCCGCCACCGCCGACCCGATCACGCCCGACACGTTCGGCGCCATCGCGTGCATGATCAGGAAGTTCTGTGGGTCCTCCTTCGCGCCCATCATCTGGCACACCCGCGCCGAATCCGGCACGGCCGACACCCCGGCCGCCCCGATGATCGGGTTGATCTTGTCGCGCACGACCAGGTTCAGACCCTTGGCGAACATCACGCCCGCCGCGGTGGCGATGGCGAAACTCGCCGCCTCAAAGACCGCGGTGGACGCGGCGCTCGAGGTGCGGTGGGCCCGGCGCGCGGGCCGTGGCTATG
>CAZQHE010000237.1:0-4183 GCA_964593155.1 uncultured bacterium | reverse complement strand
CCGGCCGGGTGACACCTGGGGACGTCTGGGGATGTTCCGCGCCGGAAGCCTTCGTACTTCCGCGGCGGAAGCCCCCACCGCTTCCACCGCGGAAGCCGGACGCTTGCGCGCGTGAACCGATGCTCTCACACTCCGGCTTCAGCGTGTGGGCCGGCGAGCCCACCCGGCCCGGCGACACCGAGCGGCAGGAGCACGTCGCCCGGTACGTCACCCGCGCCCCCGTGCGTCTCGACGCCATCGAGCGCAAGGACCAGGGCACGATCCAAGTCCCGATCCTGACTCGGAGGAACAACCTTCACCCCCCGCCGTTCACGAACGAGCCGGGTGGCTCAGTTTCCGAGCGTTGGGGTGGCTCACTTCTCCGGCGGTGTGAACACGGGCTGAGGGGTCGGTCGCGGCCTTGCCAGGAGTTCGGACTCCGGCGCGTGCATGACTGCGACGACGACCATCTGCTCGTGCCGCACGCGATGGAGAACGAAGTAGGGAAAACGCCGGAAGGCTTCGTCGATCGGCACGTCGGCATCTTCGTCATGGGCCATCTCGTCGAGCCGTCGGTCGAGTTCCTCGATCTGGACGGGAGTGAGTGGCACGGCATGCCGGTGGCCGGAGAGGCTGTCCCACAACTCCTCGATGAGGGCGAGGCGCTCTTCCGGCGTCATGGCCTGGATGTCCACACGTCGATCCATGACGAGGGGATGGGGCCGGTGTACGGTCGCGGCAAGTCCGGTGTGCGCGAACGTTACCGCCGCGGAACACCCGCCGACCGCTCGTGGAACCGGGCCTTCAGCGTACCGAAGCTCTGCGCCTCGCCGCGTACGGACTCGAGGATCGACGCGCTCGTCCCCCCCGCCGCGGTCCAACCACAAGGCCAGTCCAGTTCGTCGGTGATGGCGGTCAGGCACACCGCGGCCTCGTCGATCGTGATCGACGTCTCCCCGAACGAATCCACCCGTTCGAACAGCAGGTCGAACCACGCCGGCCCGTCCAAGGGGGTGTCGCCGAAACCTTCGACCGAGGCCGGGTCGCGCCATTCGAGCTCCACCACTCCGGGCTCGATCGGCGTCGCCGTGAAGTTCCACGCCGTCAGCGCGGTCGAGCTGCGCACCTCGACCCCGTCGAGCGTGACGTCGGCGGGGTCGAAGCGTACCCGCGCGCGCAGCCCGTAGACCTCGTAGACGTCGCAGAGGATGCGGCCGAGCGTGTCGTTCGGTCCAGCGACCGAGTAGACGACTTCCACCACGGCCGGCACCGGCGGGAACGGATACACGCCGTCGTAGGCGTCGAGCGCGTAGTCGGCGACCGGGCAGCACAGTCCGTCGAGTTGCAGGCGAAGGCAACCCGGCTCGACGCGCCCGGCTGCCGTGGTGTCGAGCGCGAACGTACCCGCCTGACCGTCGCAGTCCCGGTACGAAGGCAGAGCGCCGTCGACGCCGGTCACGCAGAGCGACGTGCCGCTCTCGCCGGGCGCGGTCGAGAGCAGGACGAGACGCACGAGTGGATGGACGTCGGGTCCCCGGCACGAGGAGAACTCGGCGGAGTAGATCCGGGCGTCGTCCTCGGTGCGAACGGTCAGATCGCGGGCCAGGAGTTCTTCCTCCAAGAGGACGAGTCCGGACGACTCGAGTCCTTCGACACCGACCTCGAGGGCCTCGAGCGTTCCCCCGTCGCGCAGGGCGACGAGATAGACCTCGAAGGGCTGGTTCGCCGACACGCATTCGGCGCCGACGCGGCCCCAGGGATCGGCGAAGAGGCCGATGGACCATTCCGCACGGGCCGGGTTGGCAGCGGACAGCACGATCAGGACGCCGACGAACACACGAAGCATCAGGGTCTCCTCGACCTGTGGCCGGATCTGCGAAGGGAGGGAAGGCGCGGAGCGAGCCTACCAGAATTCCCGAGGGGGGGGGCAACCGCTGCCATCCACGAACGAACGCCGCGCCCTGACCCGCGATCACGCGGGATCCGCCAACCAGGCCTCGAGACCCTCCAGCCGGCTCTCGTAGCCACCGACGATGCTTCGGATCGACCCCTCCGGCACGACCGTCGACGTTTCCTCTCTCGCCACCTCGAGAGCGCGCCCGCTCTTCCGGAGCAGACCGCGCGCGACGTCACGGACGAGACCGTCGGGCAGGCCGGCGATGCGTTCCATCTGTTCGAAGTGTCGACCGTCGATCTTGTCGAGAATCGTGTGACGCCGATCGCCGATGGCGAGTGCGAAGCGCACCTGATTCCGGCGGAGTTCACCGCGATCGAAGAGCGGCTGCAGCGACACGACGTCGTACAGCGGCGCCAGACGGAAGCCACCGCTCGGATGCAGGGCGAGACTGAAGTTCTTGGCGTGGACGTCCGTCGCACCGAGCAGCCAGTTCGCAATCACGGCTTCGACGAAGAATCGTTGGTCGTCGGCGGGACGATCGCTCGCCCGAAGTACCCTCGAGATCTCGACGAAGCCGGGCCCTCCGTCGATCTCGTACTTTCGCGCTGGCGGGATGCCGCATGCCTGACAGAGATCCTCCTGCGGTCGCCGGAGCAGACGACCATCGGACGCCCACTGCCGGTCGAACCGCTCCACGACGAGCGCTCGGGTCGTCGCGAAGGTCTCGACGCGCGTCTTTGCCACGGGTAGATCGAGGGCGGCGAGAACACGCAGGCAGAAGTGTTCGTTCTCGACACTGTCGCCCAGGTCGATGCCGTCGGATCGCCGGCCGATCGGGGGCTTCAGGATGTGCGTCGTCGCCGTCGTGCCGCGCGGAAGCTTCCACCGATCTTCGTGCCACAGCAGCGCGGTCTTCTCCTGGGCGCCGGCGAGCGAGATGCGGAAGGCCGCATCCGCGTCGATCCCGAGAGGCTCGCTCCCGAGGTGCTCGAGAATCGACGCGATCTCGTCGTCATCCACCGGGCGTGCGTCGATCGTTCCCGGATCGCCGGGGTCCTCGTCCGCCGGGAGGAATTGCAGGGCGCCGACGCAGTCCCGACCGATCGCGCGCAACAGGTTCAGGACGTCGGTGTCGCGGGCTCCGGTGCGCGTCGCGATGCGCTGCCGCACGCTTTCGTCGTCGGGCAGGAGATTGTCGAAGACCGCATCGACCGCGTCGCCTCTGTGGGGCTCTTCGCGGAGTGGGAGCGACGCGGAGATCGCGAAGGCCTGCTCCCACGTGAGCCAAGAGGGTGCGTAACGGAACTCGAGACGACGGGTCCGGGAGTTCCCGAGCTCGCCGACCGAACGCCCGTTGAGCAAGACGTGCAAGGGCCCCGCCGGATACCGCGGCATCAGAAGAGTTCCTCGAGCGATCGCTCCGCATGGCGGACCCGCGATCGCAACACGAGTTCCAGATCGAGGGCCGCGAGCACGGCGATCACGGTGCTCAGGCGCGTGGCGCCTGCCCCGCCCTCGAGGCTGGAAATCGTCGCTTGCCGCAGACCGGCGCGGCGGCCGAGCTCCTGCTGGGTGAGCCCTGCGCGACGCCGCAGACGCCGGAGGGCGCTGCCGAGCTGCTTTTCGTCACGAAGAGAGGTGTCCATGGCGATCTCCTCGAGCAGACAATACGCTTTGACGTATGCGGCGTCAATATACGCTTTGGCAGTTAGACGAGGAGCATACGGTATCGCGTATATCGCCTGGAGTCCACGGCATGGCGCGCGGCGGTAGGTATCCGCTCGAGAGGGCAGAGCGCATTGCAGGATCGACGGAGGCGGACCCTCTGCTCTACCCCCAATGTGGCGTCGAGATGAAGCCTGTCGCCGTGATCCAGGACGTCGGCGTCGTCACGGACGGATGGGGCGAGTGGTGGGGATTGATCCACCTTTTCGGTCGAGCGCTATGAACCCAGACCCGGATTCCTCCTTGGTGCAGCGGCTGAGCTGTCCGAGGAATGGGGTCCACCTCTGCCGCTCGATCGCGGTCAGACCGACGCAGTCGCGATACAGCAACTGCGCCCACGACTGTCCCGCATCCCGGGTCTCCCAGAGTCGGCCACCCTCGCCGTGGGAGATGCCCAACCAGTGCTCGTCGGTCAGACGCGCGCTGCCGATGAGGTAGAACGGCCCCTGGAAGGTCGAGGTCATCGTCCAGGTGCCACCACCGTCGTCGCTGCGCCCGTGCCCGGTGCCGAACAGGGCGATCACCGTGTCGGGATCGAGCAGGAACACCTCTTGGAGCCCGCCGAACGGGGGCGTGAAGACC
>CAZQHE010000236.1:0-4231 GCA_964593155.1 uncultured bacterium | reverse complement strand
ATGTAGCGGTCGCCGGCCGCGTTGTGCCACTGCGACAGGGCCTCGGTGTCGAGGCTCTTGTCGTTGCCGTTCTCGTTGCTCCCGTCGCTGATCAGGCCCTCCGACAGGTTGCCCGACAGGTACATCAGCGTGGAGTAGCCCAGTAGCTGCTGGCCCGTGGCCCCGTGGGCACCCCCGGATCCGATCCCGTTGCTCACGAGCGAACTCGGCCCCTTGGTGGTCCAGGTGTCGAAGTCCGCGCCCTCCTTCATGCCCAGCTGGGCGAAGGCGGTGAGGAAGTCGTTCTCACCTCCGCGGTGGCCGAAGTCGTTGACCACCAGGATGTCGGGCTGGTCCCCCTGGGCGCTCGTGATCGTCGGCAGCGCACGAATGGTGAACACGCGGCTGTACTCGCGCTGGTTGCCGAGGAAGCCGGTGGTGTCGGCCGGGATCGACGCCACGTTGCCCTGGGTGTCGGTCGCCTCGACGAAGTACCGGATCACGTCGCCGGGGTAGAACATCGCCGGCTCGGCGCTCTGGTGCGGCGCGTTCGCATTGGCCGGGCCGTCGTGCGGCAGGTCGAAGAAGAACTTGTCCTGCACGGCGACTCCGCCCGCGGTCCGGGCGCTGTCGCCCTCGACGGTTCCCATGTACCGGGTCCAGCCGCGTGCCCCCGGTCCCATGTCCACCGCGTCGGCGGGGACCTGGCGGAAGGTGTCGAAGAAGGGATTCGCCTCGAGCACCCACCGGAGTACCGGTTCCGACTGCAGCGTGGTTCCCGGAATCGACGCCTTCGCGTCGACCACGATCGAGTCACCGGGCACGATCGAGTTGCCCACGGGATTGACGTCGAGGGCCATGTCCATGCGGACCGACAGGGCCGCCGGATCGCTCAGGTCGATGCTGCCGATGTTCGGGAATCCGTCGTTGAAGAGTTCGATCTCGCGGGCCGCGAACGAGGGCCCGGGCGAGTCGTAGCGCCACACGCTGACGTTGTCGAAGGCGGGCGAAGGCGTGGCGTCGGTGCCGGGGAACCCGAAGGCATCGGCGAGGTCGGCCATGCCCAGCGCCAGCTGGACCTTGTCGGGGTCGACCTGCAGCAGATCGGTCACGTCGAACTGCGTGTTCAGGTAGCTGCCGCCACCATCACCGTAATAGACGAAGCCCCGGTCGCGCCACGAGCTCCAGTCTCCGTCGGAGAGACTCCGCACACGCCAGGTCCAGAAGATTCCGTTGGGCAGCGGGAGGTGCTGCCACACCGTGAAGCGGACGACCGCGCCCCCGCGCAGGCCGTCGTCCTCGGTCGTGGTCGTGTCGTCCCAGGCGATCTCGGGAGACCACCACTCGTTCGAGACCGGGACCAGGCCGTTGCTGATGCCGCCGGTGTAGTTGACGGTGTAGCCGCCGATCACGCCGTAGGTCCAGTTCGGCGAGGTGCTGCCACCGGTCGACTCGGTGGGCGCGTTCGCCGGGGGTGTGCCGTCGTCGATGAACGACAGCATGGGCGAGAGGTTCTGCCGGCAGGGATCGATGTCACGCAGCTGGATCAGGACCTTGGCGAAGTCACCGGCGAAGTCACCCGCCACCGGCGTCCAGCCCTCCGTGTCGTCGACGCCCGGGGCGAGCGACTCGAAGGTCGCCAGACCGTCGTCGCCCTCGGTCGAGACCACCGTGTCGTTGAAGCGGACTTCGATGTTGTCGACCTGCGCCGCGCCGCGCGAGACGTACAGTCCGTCCTCGTCACTGTAGGCGACGTCGCTGACCACGCGCAGTCGCAGACGGATGTCGGTCCCGTCGGGACCGGTGTACATGAGAGGCGTGAACGTCACCGTCTCGTCGAAGGCCACCGCCGACACGAACTCGTTCTGCTCGTTCTTGTTCGAGCCGGTGAACGTGGCCATGGGCACCCACACCCCGGCCGAGTCGTATTCGACGAGGAAGAAGTCGTACCCCGGCTCGAGGTCGTAGTTGAAGGTGAAGCTCAGGCGCACGTCGGTGTTGATCGTGGGGTTCACCTGCGCGCTCCACAGCAGACTGTCGTTCCAGTTGTTCCCGTAGCCCGGTGCGTTCTGGTACCCGGGGGTCCCTGCCGGCACACCCGACCACATCGCACGGTTCCCCGTGGTGGCGTCGAGGTTCTCGGCGTTGAAGGTCGAGATGCTCCAGAACGACGGCTGCTCGGTGAGGTCGATGCCGGTCCAGCCCTGCTCCTTCGGGAACAGGATGAAGTCCTGGAACTGGCCTTCGGGGAGTCGGTTGTTCGATCCGTCGGGTCGGACGCCGCCGTAGATGTTGAACGAGTCACCCGCGGCCTTGCTCAGGCCGAGTCGGGGACCGCCGTGGTGCACGGCGTCGGCACCGGGAACCACGATCCGCGACCCGGGTCGTGTCTGTTCGCCGGGCGCCGCCGGCCGAGCGGTAGAGGACGTGGGAGCCGCCGCGACGGCAAGGAGCACGGTCAGCGCGGTCAGGAGGGGTCGGAACCCCTGGCAATTGGTCATCCTCTCGGGTCCTCCTGGATGTCGAGCTGGGGGATGCGAGCCCCCGCCGATCGAGAGCCGAGCTCGGGTTGCACGGGCGGGGCGACGGCTGGAGCGCGGGCTCGAGGGCACCACGGCCCCACCGTCTCCGGAGTCCGTCGAGTGTAGCCAGTGGCGAGGGCCGGTGTAAAGGCACCCGGCCGTGGCGGGCCTCGATTCCCGGTTTTGCGGTCGCTCGCGTCACGGAGCGCGGCCGCGCGCGCCCTCGTGGGGAACGACGAGGACGAACGAACCGCGAAGAGGCCGTGGCATGTGCTTTGCGTTGCCGCGCGGTGGATCCTGGGCCACGAGGCGTCAAGGCCGGGGGAACCCGACACAACGTCTCGAATCGCGCCCGGGAGCTGCTCGACTTCGTGCAGGACACCTGCCTCCCGGGAATCGGCGATGAAGAATGCACTACGTGCTCTGGCGACCGGCCTCCTTTCTGCAACCTGCCTCCTGGTCTCGGCGACCGATGCCCTGGCCTTCGAACGCCTCGAGATCAGCGTCCTGAATCCACAGATCGTCGAGGGACGACCGGCGGTGACGGTGGGGGTCCCGTTCAGCGTGCGGGTCCGGGCGGTGAACGCCGACGGCAGCACCGACACCAGCGCGGACTTCATCAACGCGCAGCTCTCGGCCGACGTCCCGGCCGACCTTCCGGACGCCCAGTACCTGCTGAACGGCGAGCGTCAGTTCGACGGCGTGGTGATCCAGGCCGAGGGCATGCCCGTCCGCCTGCGCGTCCGCGACGTCAACGACGTCTCGGTTCCGCAGGCCGAGGTCGAGCTCAACGCCTACGACGCGGTGACGTCGTTCACCGTGACCGTGCCCTCGGGCGAGAAGCGCGTGGGCGATCCGATCGACGTGACCGTGCAGGCGCGCGACGCCGAGGGCGACCCCGTCCGGAACTTCCGCGACGACGTCGTGCTCGACGCCGCCGTCGGGAACTTCGACTCGGGCCCCCAGATCACCCTTCAGGGCAGCGCCTTCACGCTGGGCGAGGCCTCGACGCAGGTGGTCTTCCTCGGGACCGATCCCAACACCCGCGAGAACACGCTGACCGTCGCCAACACGCGGACCTATCCGGGGCAGATGGCGGTCGCGAACGGATCGGCCGTGGTGACCCCCTTGCGGCCGCAGGACCTGGCCACGGTCGTGCTGCTGCTGCCGGGCGAAGTGCTCACGCCGGGCGTGAGCCCGGGCAAGTCCGGGACACCCCTGGCGCAGATCTCGGGCAACACCTTCGACGGCGTGACCGTCTGGGCGACGGACGAGTACTGGAATCCGGTCGAACCCGGTAGCTATCCGACGCTGTCGTGGAGCACCGACGATCCGGCCGGCGGCGTCGTGCTGCCGCCGGGCGGACCCATGGTCAGCAACGTCGACCTCGACGAGAGCGTGCGCCTGTTCACCGCCGGCACGCGACGCGTCACGGTCACCGCCAGCGGACCGATCAGTGCGAGCAGCGAGAGCAACGTGCTCGTGAACCCCGAGGGCCTCGACCACTTCGTCTTCGACTACGCGATCTGGGACACCACCCGGGTCCAGGTCACCACGATCCCCTTCCAGATCCGGGTCCGCGCCGAGGACAGCAGCGACAACCTGTTCCCCTTCAACGGGCAGGTCACCGTCCGCGCGAAGATCGGCGAGGAGAACCCCGACTGGATCCTCATCGACGATGCGACCTTCGAGAACGGCTATCTGAACACGAGCGTGCAGGTCACCAAGCG
>CAZQHE010000235.1:0-4284 GCA_964593155.1 uncultured bacterium | reverse complement strand
TTTGCCGATCCGCGCGTCGTCGTAGCCCACGCGTTCGCGCAGCAGCTGCCGGAGCAGGACCTTGTTCACCAGCCGCTCGCGGTCGAAGCGGCTGGCTTCGGGCAAGTGGAACCAGTAATCGATCAGGTCGCGGTCGACGAAGGGGAACAGCGCGCGCGTGCCGGTGATCTCGGCCGCCACGTGGGCTTTCACCACCATCGCGTTCTGGTCGGCGTGCCGGCCCCGGACCTCCGACCGGAAGTCGAAGTCGTCGAGGTCGCGCCGCGCGCGGCTCTCGCGCGCCCACTCGGCGTGCGTGTCGACCGACCCGTCGAAGAAGCGCTTGGTGTCGGTGTGGCGCAGCCAGCGCCCTCCGAAGAAGTGCCACTCCGCCCGCGTGCGCAGCGCCGCGCTCAGCGGGTGCTCGGGCGGAACGAGTCCACGGAACGGCCGCAGCCACGCCAGCCACCGGTCGGCGATCCGCGAGTTGCGGTGCTCGGCCGCCGACGGCACGTAGCCGATCCACGAGTCGTTGTTCAGCCCGTCGATCAGTCCCTCGCCCGGCTGCATGCCCGCGCGCGCCACACCGAGCAGGTAGGGAACGAGCGTCGGATCGCCGCAGGGCTCGGTGGCGCGTTCGAAGCATCGGGTGACGATCGGTTCGACCTCCGTGCGGTCGTCGGGCAGGACCACCGTCTCGTGCGGCACGCCCAGTTGCTTCGCGAAGGCCGCCGCGTCGACCGCCTCGTCCTCCTCGGGCTCCGAGGCGAAGGTGATCGCCCGCACGTCGTCGCGGCCGGCCTCGCGGCAGGCCAGGGCCAGAGCCACCGAATCCTTCCCCGAACTCAGCATGAGCACCGACGCGCGATCACCGAGCCAGCGTTGAACGGCCCCGACGAGGAGCTCGAGCAGGTGCTCGGTCGACGGGACCTGGTCCTCGCGACTACGCGCGTTGCGGAAGATGGGCTCGTAGGTGAACACGGGCCGGAAGGCCTCGCCCTGCCGGGTGACCGTGAGCCGATCGCCGAAGCCGAGCCGGGCGATGTCGGCGTGGACGGTGCCTGGCGCCGGGACGAAACCGTGGTGCAGGAAGTGCGAGAGGGCGCGGTCGGAGAGCGCCGGATCGAGCCCGGCGAGCAGCGCTCTCGGTTCCCGGCTCAGTCGGCAACGGCCGGGCCGCAGGTCGGCGAAGAGACGGCCGAGACCCGGATCGACGGTCAGGGTGTCGGTCTCGGCACCGGTGACGGCGTCGCGCAGGTCGTCGGGCAGGGCCGCGCCCGCGCTCCAGTCGAACACCCCGTCCTTTTCGGACTGCACGCCACGCCTCCCGTTCCCCGGAATCGGCGACCTGTTCGCCGGACCCGGCGGCGGAGTATCGCAGGGTGCCCGGCGTGCGGCCAGGGCGGATCCTTGGCCGGATCCGGTCGTTCCCCCTTGCCTTGGTGTCCTTCTCACACTATTCCTGTGAGGCGCCGATTAAGTGTCGGCGGCACACGAACCCCCGGTCCCCCATCGGAACACGCCCGTGCCCCACACCGTCCGCCAGCCGACCCGTCGCAGCCGGCCCCTGCCGGATCTGCCGGTGACCGTGGACACGGTGATCTTCACCGTGCTCGACGCCACGTTGCAGGTGCTGCTCGTGCGACGGGGCGAGGACGCGTTCGAGGGCCTGTGGTCGTTGCCGGGGGGCTTCGTCGAACCGAGCGAACCGCTCGAGGCGGCGGCTCTGCGCGAACTGCGCGACGCCACCGGCGTGACCGACGTCTACCTCGAGCAGCTCTACACCTTCGGCGATCCCGGCCGTGACACCCGCGGCCGCGTGATCAGCGTGGCCTACGTCGCCCTGCTCGCCGCCGACCTCTGCCCGCTGGTCCCCAACGAACTCGAGGCCGAGGCCCGCTGGTGGCCGGTGTACGACCTGCCGCCGCTGGCCTTCGACCACCCGCGCATGATCGAGGTCGCGCTGGCTCGCGTACGCACCAAGCTCGAGTACACCACGATCGGATTCCAGCTCATGCCCCACGACTTCACGCTGGGAGAGCTGCAGCGCGTGTACGAGGTCGTGCTCGACCGTCCGATCGACAAGCGCAACTTCCGCCGGCGGCTCAAGCTGCTCGAGCTGGTCGAGGAGACCGGCGAGAAGCGCAGCGAGGGTCCCGGTCGTCCGGCCGCGCTCCATCGCTTCCGTCACGTGGACTTCGTCCATCTGCGCGATCGCGGCTTCCACTCGCCGTTCTGAACCGCCCCTCCGAACCGAGGCCCGTCATGAGCACCCGCACCTGGACCCCGCTGCCCGAAGAGATCACGTCGCTGTCCCCCGATGCGATGCAGGAACGCATCGCCGCGGCGAAACGCGAACTCGGCAGCGACGTGGTCCTCCTCGGCCATCACTACCAGGCCGACGACGTGATCCGCCACGCCGACGCCACCGGCGACAGCTTCAAGCTGGCCCAGCACGCCCAGGCCCAGACGCAGGCGAAGTACGTGGTCTTCTGCGGCGTGCACTTCATGGCCGAGAGCGCCGACATCCTCACCGGCGACGACGTGACCGTGGTGCTGCCCGACATGGGCGCCGGGTGTTCGATGGCCGACATGGCCGACGTGGTCGACGTCGAGGAGGCGTGGGACATCCTCGCCGAGATGGGCGTCCGCGACATCGTGCCGATCACGTACATGAACTCGACGGCGGCGATCAAGGACTTCTGCGGGCGCAACGGCGGTATCGTGTGCACCAGCAGCAATGCCGAGAAGGTCCTGCGCTGGGCCTTCGAGCGTGGCGAGCGGGTGATGTTCTTCCCCGACCAGCACCTCGGCCGCAACACCGGCTACTCCATGGGCATCGACCTCGAGCAGATGCCCCTGTGGAATCCCCACGCCGTCGACGGCGGCGCCACGCCCGGGCAGTACCTGAACTCGAAGATCATCCTTTGGAAGGGCCACTGCTCGGTGCACCAGAAGTTCGACGTGACCAACGTCTGGACTCTGCGCGAGGCCGACCCCGACATCCAGATCCTCGTCCATCCCGAGTGCAACTTCGAGGTCGTGCAGAACGCCGATCTCGTCGGCAGCACCGAGTTCATCATCAAGCAGGTGGAGAACGCACCCGCGGGCTCGAAGTGGGCGATCGGCACCGAGTTCCACCTCGTGAACCGTCTCGCCGAACAACACCCCGAACAGCAGATCACCTCGTTGAGCGGCATCCAGTGCGCCTGCGCGACCATGTACCGGATCGACCCGCCCCATCTGCTGTGGGCCCTCGAGAGCCTCGTCCGAGGCGAGATCGTCAACCCGATCCGAGTGCCACGCGACGTCTCCGAGGGCGCGACGGTGGCGCTCGAGCGAATGCTCGCACTGAAGGGCGACGGCGCGGTCGGGCAGCGGCAGGCACGGGCCAGCGTGGGGTGATCGCGCGCGACGCGCGGGGGTGAGGGCTGCCGGTGCGGGTTGCGGGTTCCGGGTTGCGACTCGGAGCGTCGGTTCGTTCTGGCCCGGCGCTCGGTCGCCTCTGGGCTTCCGGAGCGGAACGTCCCCACCCGTCACGATCGGTTGTCAATTCCGCTTCGGAAATGGCCTGGGAAGATCTCCGACATCCCGACTTCCACCGCGGAAGCGCGCCGGCGCGGACAGGTTCCGGACCTAGAACCGCGCCTTCTCCACGTCCCACGCATCGACACCGTCGACCTGCTTCACGTAGGTGTCACTACTCCGTGGGGCGGAACCCACCCAGAGCCGGCCGCGGAAGAACGCGCAGTCGTGCATCTGCGTGGTCAGCGCATCGAGCTCCAGCCCGCCGCGCTCGTTGTAGTAGAAGAAGTTGCACTCGGGGTCGGCCTCGCAGATTTCCTGACAGGTCGTGACCGAGCCGTCGCTGCGCACGTAGAGCAACATGTCCTCGTAGTTCGCGCCCCCGTAGAGGGCCACGTTCGGGACCTTGCGGAAGGTGATCGAGCTCTCGGGCAAGGTCGGGGACTCGTCGTCGTCCGAGCAGCCGGGCAGGGCCAGGGCCAACAGGACCAGTGCGATGGAGATCGTCTTCATGGCGTTGCTCCTCCGCTCGAGAAAGATGGTGTCGGCTTCCATCTCCTGATGCGGAATCGGTCCGGAGAACGCGCAAGACCGTGTCGCCCGCGGGCATCACCCACGATCCGATCCCGACTCGAGAATCGGTCCCCCGACTCCAACCCTCGACCCTACGTCCCCGCAGGCCCCTCGAAAACGAAAGGCCCAACCATCTGCCGATGGCTGGGCCCCTCTGATCTGAACGAAGGTCCGCGGACTACTTGACCAGGGTCATGCGACGTGACT
>CAZQHE010000234.1:0-4298 GCA_964593155.1 uncultured bacterium | reverse complement strand
ACCAGGACGTCGCCGCCCAGCTGCAGCCGATGCTGGGTGTGGACTACGACAACGCCGTGCTCTTCAAGCAGGCCCTCGTGGAGGCGATCGGCGCCGAGGAGACCCGTCGCCTGCAGAGCGACTTGATCCAGTCGGCCATCGCGATCGATCCCGTACTGGTCCTGATCGGCATCCTCGCCTTCGTCGCATCGTTCGCCGTGTCCCTGGGGCCCGTGATGTGGGTGATGCTGCCCGAGATCTTTCCCAATCGGGTGCGTGGCGTCGCCATGGCCGTGACCGGCACGGTGAACAGCGCGGTGAGTTTCGGCGTGCAGTTCATCTTCCCCTGGCAACTGAACAACACCGGCGCGGCCAATACCTTTCTGGGCTATGCCCTGTTCGCGCTGTTGTTCTTCGCGCTGGTCCTCTGGTTGGTGCCGGAGACCAAGAACAAGACGCTGGAAGAACTGGAAGCGGAATTGCGCAGGGGATAGCGGTCACGGAACGGTTGGTGGGGATCGATGCATCGATCCGCGCTCGACATCCGGCCATGGACGAATCGTCAGCGTTTCTCGTAGCGTCTCTGCGGTCCATGCATCCCGATCGGACGGACGCTCGGATCGAAGAAGCCGTGCGGAAGGCCGATGCGTGGCCGACGGAATCGATCTGCAGGCAGTCTTTCTCGGTCCGCTCGAGAGTCTCGGTCTGGACTACTTCGTGGCCGATCATGCCGAGCGTGGTGGGTTCCGCGATCTCTGGGACCGGCTTCGCTCTCGAGTTCGGCGCGGGTCGTCTGCGGACGCCTCCCGACCCCCGCCTCTCGTCGCCGCCGGTCGGCAGTCCGGCACCTTTTTTCGTACACATGGGGAGGGCGCGTAGGAAACGCGGGGGCGCGAGTCGTCCGGTGGGCGAGATCGGTGCCCCGGGTCGGCCGGGCGGAACTCTACCCGGGCGGTCCGCCGTTCTCGGAGGAGTGGACGGCTCCCCACCGAAAACAGGAAGGAAGCGCACGTGGGTGATCAGCAGAGCGCAGGCAAGTGCCCGGTGATGCACGGGTCCAACACGCAGGAGAAGGCCGATGTGGTCGCCTGGTGGCCGGAGTCCCTGAACCTGGACATCCTCCACCAGCACGATCGCAAGACCGACCCGATGGGCGAGGACTTCGACTACCGCGAGGAGGTCAAGAAGCTCGACCACGAAGCCCTCGAGCGCGACATGCACGCGCTGATGACCGACAGCCAGGACTGGTGGCCGGCCGACTGGGGCCACTACGGCGGCCTGATGATCCGCCTGGCGTGGCACGCCGCGGGCACCTACCGCATCGCCGACGGCCGTGGTGGCGGCGGCACCGGCAACCAGCGTTTCGCTCCCATCAATTCCTGGCCGGACAACGGCAACCTGGACAAGGCGCGTCGCCTGTTGTGGCCGCTCAAGAAGAAGTACGGCAACAAGGTCAGCTGGGCCGACCTGTTCATCCTGGCCGGCAACGTCGCCTACGAGTCGATGGGCTTCGAGACCTTCGGGTTCTCCTACGGCCGCGAAGACATCTGGCACCCCGAGAAGGACATCTACTGGGGCGCAGAGAAGGAGTGGCTGGCACCGTCGGACAGCCGGTACGAGAACGTCGACAAGCCGGACACCATGGAGAACCCGCTGGCAGCGGTGCAGATGGGCCTGATCTACGTGAACCCCGAAGGGGTGAATGGCAAGCCCGATCCCCAGAAGACCGCCGAGCAGGTGCGTGCGACCTTCGCGCGCATGGCCATGAACGACGAGGAGACCGCGGCCCTGACCGCCGGCGGTCACACCGTCGGCAAGACCCACGGTAACGGTGACGCCGAGGCACTGGGACCGGAGCCCGAGGCCGCCGACGTCGAGGCACAGGGCTTCGGGTGGCACAACCCGAACATGGATGGCAAGGCGGCCAACGCCGTGACCTCGGGCCTCGAGGGCGCGTGGACCACCAATCCCACGCAGTTCGACATGGGCTATTTCGATCTGCTGTTCGGCCACGAATGGGAGCTGAAGAAGAGCCCGGCCGGCGCCTGGCAGTGGGAACCGATCGACATCGCCGAAGAGGACAAGCCGGTCGACGCGACCGACCCGTCCGTCCGGCACAACCCGATCATGACCGATGCGGACATGGCGATGAAGGTCGACCCGACCTACCGGGCCATCTGCGAGAAGTTCATGGCCGATCCGGAGTACTTCAAGGACTGCTTCGCCCGGGCGTGGTTCAAGCTGACGCATCGCGACATGGGCCCCAAGTCGCGCTACATCGGTCCGGACGTGCCGGCCGAGGACCTGATCTGGCAGGATCCGATCCCTCAGGGCGATACGAACTACGTCGAGGAAGTCGTCAAGGAGAAGATCGCCGAGGCCGGCCTCTCGATCGGCGAGCTCGTCTGCACCGCCTGGGACAGCGCCCGTACGTTCCGCGGATCCGACATGCGCGGCGGCGCCAACGGCTCGCGCATCCGACTGGCTCCGCAGAAGGACTGGGAGGGCAACGAGCCGGAGCGCCTGGCCAGGGTGCTGAAGGTCTACGAAACGATCTCCGCCGAGACCGGGGCCAGCATTGCCGACGTCATCGTGCTCGGCGGCAACCTGGGCGTCGAACAGGCCGCCCGCGCCGCCGGTCACGAGGTGCACGTTCCCTTCCTGAAGGGCCGTGGCGACGCCACCGAGGAGATGACCGACGTCGAGTCCTTCGAGCCGCTCGAGCCGCTGGCCGACGGCTTCCGCAACTGGCAGAAGAAGGACTACGTGGTCAAACCGGAGGAGATGCTCCTCGACCGTGCCCAGCTGCTGGGTCTGACCGCGCCGGAGATGACCGTGCTGATCGGCGGCATGCGCGTGCTGGGCACCAACCACGGGGGCACCCGGCACGGCGTGTTCACCGAGCGCGTCGGTCAGCTGACCAACGATTTCTTCGTCAACCTGACCGACATGGGCTACCGCTGGGAACCCACCGGCAAGAACTCGTCCGACATCGTGGACCGCAAGACCGGGAAGACGCAGTTCACGGCCACCCGTGTCGACCTGGTGCTCGGCTCGAACTCCATCCTGCGTGCCTACTCCGAGCTGTACGCGCAGGACGACAACGAGGAGAAGTTCGTGGCGGACTTCGTCAGGGCCTGGACCAAGGTGATGAACGCGGATCGCTTCGACGTCGAGTGAAGCCGCTGCGGAAGCGGGTACTGGTCGACCACGGTCTCGTTCCTTCGAAGACGCCCGGGGGCTCCCGGGCGTCTTCTTCTCGTTTCGACCGCTCCCGCTCCGATCAGGACGAGCTCCTGTACTCGAGTGAGCTCCAGACTCGTCTGCGTCACGGTGACGTCCTGTCTGCTGTCCTCCCGGAGGAAGTCGATCACCAGTTCCCGGGGGCTCGACGATCATCATCGGTAGTCGCGGCCGGATGGACCCCGACCACCCGTAGTCGAGCTCCACGGAGAACTCGCCGCAATCGTCGGTGACGTAGGTCCGTGCCGGGCTCAGGGCGAACCGACGTAGTGTCACTTCAGTCGACGCCGACATTCGCGAAACCGAACGAACCCGCCTCCCACGAGTTCGTGGAAAACCCCCTCGCCGTCCTTGCCACCGCGGAACATCCCCGACCGTGACCGCCGGAACCGACTGGACACCAGCGGTCGGAGTTTCGTAGGCTTCCCGGTGAGGTCACCGTCTGCTCGGCTCCGTCGAAGCAGACCTCCAGCTGTCCGGCTCCCGTGACCCGATCGACCACGGCTGCGGCTCCCGGTCCTCCGAGCGAAGCCACGGAGTCGAGCGCCGTGTTCGATTCTCTCTTCGAAGGACAGCAATCCATGAGGACCATGATCGAGCTCGCCTTCGCGACCGTCGTCGCGTTGGCCGTACCTGTGCAGGCCCAGGACGCCGGTGAGATCGGCCTGTTCGCCGACACCGCCGGAACCGACTCCACGATCGACCCCGAATTCGGCCAGGGCACTCAAGTGTATGTCGTCGCACTCGGCGTCCCCGACGGCGTCGAAGCGTACGAGTTCAGCGTGTCGGGTCTCGGTGCGGCCAGCGTCTTTCAGTCATCCTACGAGCTGGCCGGGCCTGCGCCGCTTTCCATCGGCGATCCGGACGCTTCGAACTTCATCGTGGGGGCGGGCGGATGCATCGCGGATGATGCGGGGGCGACGGTCCTCGTGACCCTGACCCTGGTCGCCGTCGCCGAGGTGCCGTCGGACGCGGCAGTGTGCATCGGCCCCTCATCGCCGAGTTCGTTCGATTCGGCGGGTCCGGGTTATCTCGATTGCTCGGATCAGTTGTTCGTCTTGAGTCCGGCCCCCAAC
>CAZQHE010000233.1:0-4327 GCA_964593155.1 uncultured bacterium | reverse complement strand
CTAGTTGCGGTCGTTCAGGAACGGATTCTTGCTGACCTCGCGGACGACGGGTTCGAAAGCACTCTTCATGTGGCTCATCAAGCGCTCGGCCCGCGGGTCGAGCGCGGTGCCGAGCATCTCTGAAACCTTGACGAAAGTCGCAATCTCTGCCCAGAAGCGCCAGTCACGTTCGGTGAGACTGCGATGCTGTCGGTTCCACTCCGCGAGCTCGTGTTCGGTGAGATGCTCTGGTGGCTCCGTAGTCTCGGACCCCATCTGGTGCATGTCCCAGAGACAGGCTGCGATCTGCGAAGGCGTCGGACGCTCGCTGACGTCGTTTACCAGGATCACCGGAACCAGGGCGACAGCCTCGATCTCGGTGAACGGCAGGAAGATGAGGTCGTCCCAAGCGATATCGAAGTCGACGGACTCGGCCTGGATCAGCTGCGGTGCACAGAGCAAGAGCAGCAGGACACAGACGATGATGTTCTTCACGACGACTCCTCTCCCCCGAAGCGGGCCTCGAGAGAGGTGGAACTCCCCTTGTTGCCGGTGTTGACCGGGAGGTACAGGATGCCCGAGATCTGTCGACTGATGACGAACGCCACGGTTCTGTCCCAAACTCAGTTGAAATTCTGAAGCGGCCCCTGATCTGGTACAAGTGGTTGTGCAGCAATCACATCCCAGACCAAGGAGGCCGCCAATGGCGAGTATCCAGGTAGTCAGGCCCCGGCGCAAGGGCAAGGTGCTGAGCCGCAGCGAACGGCTGAGCAGAGAGGAGTTCGAGTCGATGGAGCTGGACGGTCGCGTGGAGGCTGGCGGGAATCGGCCTCGAAGTGGTCCACGTCGGCAAACACGAAGGGTACGTCCGGTGGCGCGGCTCGTACGCCGACGTCGCGGCCGCGTACCTGGTGCTGCGGACCGCCGACCGGATCACGCTCGAAATGGGTTCGTTCCACGCCACGAAGTTCGCCGGACCTAGGCACAAGGCGGCGAAGTTCGAATGGAAGCGCTTCGTCGGTCCCGTCGATCGCGTCGCCCTGCGCGTCACCTCGAAGCGATCGACGCTGTACCACGAGCGCGGCGCCGGCGAACGCACCGCCGGGGCTATCGCCGGGCCACCGCCAAGGCGCCGCTACGCGAGAGCGACCGGCCTGCCGTGGAACGCGGGCGTGACGACGAGCAACGGGGGCGTGCGGGTGCGGGTGTTGCACCTCGCGTGACGCGTCGCCCGAAGGAGGGTGACGTTGGACGCCGGAATATCGTAGGATTCCGCCCGGATTGACGAACCTCACCTGTCCTTTCCACGGGCCCTTCCTGTGGCAGATCCCCTGCCGGGCCCGCCGTTCCTCGTGAACTCCCCCCTTCGGTGAGACGTCATGACCTTCAGGCACGAAACGAGCGGCGCCACCGCCCTCGTGATGACCACTATCCTTCTGGCGTTCTGGGTCCCGTCCTCTTCCTTCGCGGCCGACATCTTCGTTCCCCAGGACGCGACCACCATCGAGTCCGCGATCGACCTCGCCGTCGACGGCGACCGCGTGATCGTCGCGCCCGGCACCTACGCCGAACGCATCGACTTTTCGGGCAAGGGCATCGTCGTCGAGTCGGTCGGCGGCGCCGAGGTGACCGTGATCGACGGCGGCGGAGCCAGCGCCGGTGCCGGCCACGTCGTCACCTTCGCCTCGGGCGAGACCCGCGCGGCCGTGCTCCGCGGCTTCACCGTGACCGGCGGCTTCGGATCGGGCGGGTCCTTCGGCGACGGTGAAGGGGGCGGCATTCTCGTGGACGGCACGGAGCCCCGCATCGAGGACTGCGCGATCGTGGGCAACTCCGGCGTCGACGGCGGAGGGCTCGAGGCTCGCAACGGCGATCTACTCGTGATCGACACGGTCTTCCGCGACAACGAGGCGACTCAGGGCGGCGGCCTGTACGCCGTCGGCGGCCGGGTCACGATCGAAGGCGGCGAATTCGTCGCCAACGACGCCCGCGACGGCGGGGGCGCCGCCTTCGACGTCGGCACCGAGGCCGTCGTGCGCGACGCGCGATTCGAACGCAACGGCTCACGCCAGTTCGGCGGCGGTCTGTTCGCCCGGCACTGCGACCTCGACGCGGCCCGACTGACCTTCGTCGACAACGGCACCGTCCGGCCGACGTCCGACGGCGTCGGCCAGGTCTTCTCGACGCTGGGCGGCGGGGCGGCCTACGTCACGTCGGTGAGCGGCGGCGTCACCACCAGTCGCTCCCTGGGCGACGCCGCGGCCTTCGGACCCGGCATGTACATCGCTGGTGGATCGGAGGACCTCGTCGTCTCGAACACCCTCGTCGCCCGCAGCAACGGCACCGCCGCCATGTACTTCAACGATTCGAGTCCGCTCGTGGTGAACTGCACGATCGCCGAGCCGGAGGGCATCCTTGCGACGCTGTCCACCTTCGGGGCGTTTCCCGTCCTGCAGAACACGGTGATCCAGGGAACGCTCGGTGGCAGCGGCGACGCTCTGCTCGAGTACTGTCTGGTCGAGGGCCCGGCGGGGATCGCCACCGTCGGGACGGGAACCGTCTTCGGCGACGCCGGACTCGATGCAGACGAGGACTGGCAACCGCTCCCGGGATCCACTGTCATCGACGCGGGTTCCAATGCGGCCGTTCCGGCCAGTGCGACGACGGACCTCCTCGGCAACGGCCGCTTCTTCGACGACCCTGCGACGCCCGACACCGGCGCCGGCGAAGCACCGATCGTCGACATCGGCGCTTTCGAGTTCGGCAGCGGCGACGTTCGCGCCCAGGTGGTCACGTCGGCCGACCGCGCTCCCGCTCGGCTGCTGACGACGGTGGGAGTCGCCCCCAACCCTTTCAACCCGCGCACCGTGATCGGCTTCGAACTCGAGCGTGATTCTTCCGTCCGCGTCGACGTGTTCGATCCGCGCGGCCGACTCGTGACGACGCTGGTGTCACGTGAGCTCCGCTCGGGCGCCCACTCGCTCACGTGGGACGGCACGGACCGGGACGGTCGATCCGTCGCCACCGGTACCTACCTGGCCGTCGTCCGGGCCGCACAGGAGAGCCGGACGGTGAAGATGACCCTCGTCCGGTGACGCACCCAGGGGTCGACGGTGCCGTCGTCGCGCATCGTCGACCCCCGTTCGATCCACGTGGTCCGGCCGGGCGTGCGTGCCGCCCTGCGCCGTCACGACTCGTGATCACGCACCATGGAGTCCAGCTGCAGTCCGTACACCATGACCAGGGTGCACAAGTGGACATAGACCATGGCGATCATCAGCGAGGCCAGGTTACCGAAGACCGATTCGTAACGGGCCCAGGCGGTGACGTACCAGCGGAACGCCAGCGTCGTGATCAGCCAACCGGCGATGATCGCCACCGCCGTGTACGACCGCCGGTGCATGATGTCCGGGTGGGTGGGACCGAAGCGCACGAAGAGGAACAGCGCCGCCAGGAGACAGACCAGGGTCAGGCCCCATCCCGCGCTGCCGGCCAGGAACTGCAGACCGAGTCCCAGGTCGAGGGCGTCGATCACGATCGGGCCGAGGTACAGAAGGATCGCCGCCAGCCCGATCAGCGCCATGCCCGCCATCGACAGCCACACGGACACGACGACCCGGCGCCACGCCTCACGGCTCTCGTGCTCGCCGTAGATGCGATTCATCGCCCCCATCAGGGCACGCGTCGCCCCGGACACGTACCACAGCGCCAACACTGCACCCAGCGTGAGCCAGAAGCCACCGCGCGCGCCGAGCACCTCGTCGACGCTCGACTGCACGAAGTCGAAAAGCGCCGGTGAACTCATGTCCCGCAGCCGCGGCGCGAGTTCCTGCTCCCACACCACCTGCAGGTCGAGCAGCCCGAGAATGGCCAGGCCGGTCAATAGGAAGGCGGGCGTGGCGAAGAGGATCTGGTAGGACATCGCACTGCTGTAGGTCAGCAGATCGTTGTCCTCGGTCGCTTCGATCAGTTCGAGCGCGAAGCGACGGACCGAACGCGCGCGGGTGCGGAGACCGATGGTCTCGATGACGGACTCGAACATGCGCCCTCCCGGGGAACGTCGACATGATCGCGCTCGAACCGGCCCGAGCGGCTCGTGGGCCATCCGGTCGCACGAGTGGGCGATGCCCGGATCCGGCGGGTGGGCGAGTGCCCGGACCTCGAGCGTCCGGGAAGACGACTTGGCCGGCAGCCGCAACGAGCGAGGTCGAGGCGATCGCGGACCGGTGTCGATCCCGTCGGTGCTCCCGCGCGACCCTGCCGACGCGGCCGCCGTCTCGTACATTGATCGCTCCTCGCCCCGCCGCTCCGCGCCCGGATGGTGCCCGGTGGCCGACTACCCCTTCTC
>CAZQHE010000232.1:0-4361 GCA_964593155.1 uncultured bacterium | reverse complement strand
CACGGACGTCTTGACGCTCTCCCGAGCGGCGGCTACGCTAACGGTGAGGTCCGACAAATGACTGAGCCGCAACACATTCTGAGCACGGCGCGCGAGACCCTGCGGCGACCGCTGGAACGGCTGGCCCGCGGCACCTGGCGGGCCGAGGACGACGCCCGTCTGGCCGACTGGTTCGCCGCCGAGATCGACGGTGTCGGCGAAGTCGGCGCCCACGCTCTGGCCCAGACGGGCCCGGCGTCCTTCGTGCCCGGTCAGGAATCCGGGGGCGTTGATCACCGTCGCCGTCGTGCCTTCGCCGCGCCGGAACTGCGTCTCGTAGCGCTCGACCGCGCGACGCCAGGCGTCCATGCCCGCGCCGACGTCGAAGGCCACGGTCGGGGTCACGTCGTGATGACATGGGTAGAACAGCAGGCGTTCGCTGCGGAACGGCGCCCCGCGAGCGGGTGCCTTGCGTCCGACGCCGGCGAAGAAGTGCGCGCGGCGGACGAGCGCTCCGGCGGCCTCGTGGTCGGGATGACGGTCGTCGACCCACGGTGCGAACAGCCAGCGCGGCCGCCGTTCCCGCAGCAGACCCACGACGGCCTCGAGCTGTGCTTCGTCGTGGGGATCGATCGCACCGTCGGGCAGTTCCAGCACCGGCCGGTCCTCGGAGGCACCGAGATCGGCGCATGCACGCAGGCTGCAGGCGCGCCGTTCCTCGGGCGTGCCGTTGCTCGCGAGCTCGCCGCGGGTCAGATCGGCGATCACCACGTCGTGTCCGCCCGACGCGAGCACGGCCACGGTCGCCCCGCAGAAGAGTTCGACGTCGTCGGGATGCGGCGACAGGAACAGCGCGTCACAGGTCATCGATCTCGCTCCTCCCGGCGCGGTCCGAGGTGCAGGGCGACGCAGGGCGGTCGTCCCGCCTCGAGGGCCCGGAGGTGCGACCGCTCCAGTTCGGCCCGGGCAGCCGCGGCGTGGTCGCGCCACGCGGCCCACCACTGCGGCGCGGCGTAGGCCCGCTCCTGCGGACGACCACGAAGGTCGAACCACGCGGACCGGCGCGCGGGGTCCGTGCCGCTGCGTGCGGCCGCGAGTCGGTCACGGAGTCGCCCGATCTCCTGCTGCACACGGGCCGTGGCCCGCTCCACCTCGCGGCGCGCGTGGTCGTCGTCGACGGTCGCCTCGAGCGTTTCCATGGCCGATCGCACCCCGGCTCCGATCTCGTCCACGGCATCGCCCCAGGCCGCGGGCAATCGCGAACGTCGCAACACCGATTCGTCTCCGCGCAGGACCGCCGATCGCGCGGCGGCGTCGACGGGCCAGGGCACGTCGGAGGGGATCAGTACCGCGTGCGGGCGCGCGGCGGGCCGTGCCGCGCGCACACCAAGAACATCGTACAGCGGAGCGAGCTGTCCGTGGTAGGCCAGTTCCGCCGGCCCGAGCACCGCGGCCACCGGAGCCAGTAAAGCGTCCTGCCACACGGGCCGCAGCAGCACCGACGGCGTGACGCGGTCGGGGTCCACGCTGCCCATCTCCTCGGGCTCGACCTTGCGTCGACGATCGCCGTCGAGCCGGAACAGGCCGCTCGCGCGCGCCTTCGCGTCGATGGGCACGGGCCAGTCGCGCTCCTGCAGGGCCCGGGTGTGCTCCTCGAGCCCCGCCGTGATCCGGCCGTGCTCCGACGCGTAGCGTTCGAAGAGCGGGCGTCCCAGGGCACGCAGACGGGAGGAGCGCGCGTCGACCACGACGAGACCATCGCCGGCGAACATGCGCAACGCCCAGGCCCGGGCGCGGTCGGCCAGGGAGTGGAGATCCCGCATCGACGCGAGCCACGCATCCACCGTCTCGGGAACGCCCACGCGGCGCAGCGCAGCGGACTCGATTTCCGGGAGCGTAGGGTCGGAGACGTCACCGACGCGCTGCCCCGGTTGCCACACCGCACTCGGGATCTCCGCCCGGAAAGGTCCCGTCGTGGGATGGTAGGCCCACGCCCGCCGCACCTCGTCGAAGTCGGAGTCGTCGGCGCCGCACCAGTACACGGGAACGACGCGGCGTCCGTGCCGCGCCGAGAGTTCGCGTGCGATCGCGACCGCACCGGCCAGCTTGTAGAAACAGAACAGCGGACCCAGCAGCAGCCCCGGTTGCTGTCCGGTGATCACGCAGGCTGCACCTTCTCCGCACAGCGCCTCGAGGTTGCGTCGGCTCTCGGGCGCGGCACCGAGGCGCGCGTGCTCGGCCCGGAGCTCGTCGGCGAAGGCGGGATCCGACCACGCCGCACCACCGGTGGTCGGCTCTTCTTCGAATCCGTCGAGCCGGGGAGACGCGGTGGGGGCCACCACTTCGCCCGTGGACACCGCGCGGGCGACCTCCGACAGGCCGGGCACGGTGTCGAGGAGTTCGGCGCGGATCTCCGACGGACTCACGACGGGCTCCCCTCGCGCCGCAGGCGGAGGATGCTGCGCGCACTGCTCTCGGCGTCGAAGGGTGCGCCGTCGTAGTTCCCCGTCAGGTCCTCGAGCGCGAATCCGGCGTCGGCGAACATGGCCGTGAGTTCGTCGACCCGGAACAGCATGACCTTCTCCTCGTAGCGCTCCACCACTTCGTCGCCGTCCGGTGGCCGCAGCTCCATGGTCTTCACCACGCGCACCGGATCCTCCTCGATCCAGCGATGCTCGATCACGCGCAGATCGTCGGCGCGCCGTTCGCTGCGCGGCACGAGTTCGCGCCGCAGGACCACGGGGTTCGGTACGTCGAGGACGATGATCGCCGACGTCACGCGCGCCATCTCGCGCGCGAGCGCGGCATGGGCCTCGACCGAATCGAAGTAACCGAAGCTGGTGAACATCGAAAGGGTCGACTCGAAGGTGCGGTCGGCGAAGGGGAGCCGTCGCATGTCCCCGCGCACCAGACGCGGTTCGGAGTCGAGAGACTCGAACACCCGGAGGGCTTCGGCCAGCAACACGGGACTGAGGTCGATGCCCACCGCCCGGGCCCCGCGCTCGTACAGCACACGCAGGTAGCGTCCCGGCCCGCAGGCCAGGTCGAGCACGCGACGGCCGGCCAGCGTGTGCGGCGGGAAGAGCGTGTCGATCGCCCGCCGCGCCTCCTCGCGATCGCGGTGGGCGTAGAGACGCAGGTACCTCTCTCCGAAGGACCGCTCGAACCAGTTCACTCGCTCGTCTCCGACGCCACCGTCCATTCCCGGACCCCGAAACCCCGCGCACTCAGCGGCAACAGCCACGGCTCGTGCCGATCGGAGCGCTGGAGCGTGTCGCCCGCGAAGGCGTCGTCCCGTTCGGGGTACTCGAGCATGGTGTGCAGTCCCCGGCTCTCGCGCCGGAACGAGGCCGACCGGATGATCAGCTCCCCGAGCAGCGTGAGGTTGCGCAGCTCGGCCAGGTCCGGCTCGAGCGTGTGCACCTCGGCGTAGTGCTCGGCGTCGCGGGCCAGCGTGGCCAGGCGATCCCGGGCGACCGTCAGGCGCTCTTCTTCGCGAACGATCCCCACGTAGTCCCACATCGTCTTGCGCGCCACTTCCCAGTCGTGTTTCAGCGCCGTGGGGTTCATCGGATCCCGACCTTCGCCGAGATGCAGCGCATCGGCGACCGGGGGCTCGCCGAGTTCCTCCCAGCGCGCCAACAGGTCCTCGCTCGCGGCGTGGGCGAGCACCAGCGCCTCGAGCAGACTGTTGCTCGCCAGACGGTTGGCCCCGTGCAGACCGGTGCAGGCGGCCTCGCCGATCACGTACAGGCCCGGAAGATCGCTGCGCGCGGCGGCGTCGACGACGATTCCCCCGCACTGGTAGTGCGCCGCGGGCACCACCGGCAAGGGCTCGCTGGCCATGTCGAGGCCGACCTCGCGGCACCGAGCCGAGATGGTCGGGAAACGCTCCTCGACGAAGTCCCGATCGAAGACCGTGGTGTCGAGCAGCACGTGCGTCTCGCCACGGCTCTTGCACTCCTGGTCGATCGAACGCGCCACGACGTCGCGCGGTGCGAGGTCGGCGCGCTCGTGGTACCGGGCCATGAAGGCCTCGCCGTCGAGGTTGCGCAGCACGGCACCCTCGCCACGCACCGCCTCGCTGATCAGGAAGTTCCGAGCGAGCGGGTGGAACAACGAGGTCGGGTGGAACTGCACGAACTCGAGATCGGCCAGCGTCGCGCCGGCGCGCCAGGCCATGGCGAGCCCGTCGCCGGTCGCGATGTCGGGGTTGCTGGTGTACCGGTAGACCTTGCCGCAGCCGCCACTCGCCAGCAGGACGGCGCGTGCGTGCACGTCGAAGGCGCGGCCGTCGTGACGGCCCAGGACGCGCGCACCCACCACCCGGTCGCCCCCGGCGCGCAGGAGTTCGACCGCCATGTGGTCCTCGGCCAGACGGA
>CAZQHE010000231.1:0-4367 GCA_964593155.1 uncultured bacterium | reverse complement strand
GCTCGATACACGAAGGCACAACCGTGACCTACTGGGTGTGTGAAGCCACCATGCGCATCCTCCACACCGCCGACTGGCACCTCGGCCGTCACTTCCACCACGCCAGCCTCCTCGACGACCAGGCCCACGCGCTGGACCAGCTCGTCGATCTGGCCACCGACGCGCGCGTCGACGTGGTCGTCGTGGCCGGCGACGTCTACGATCGCTCGGTCCCGCCGGCCGATGCCGTCGGGCTGCTCGACGACACGCTGCACCGGCTGACCCGCGACGTCGGGGTGCCGGTGGTGGTGATCGCCGGCAACCACGACAGCGCCACGCGGCTGGGCTTCGCCGCGCGGATGGCGCGCGAGGGCGGGCTGCACCTCTACGGCCCGCTCGATGCGGCGACCGAGCCCCTGGTCCTCGACGACGCGCACGGGCCGGTGGCGCTGTGTCCCCTGCCCTACGCCGATCCGGCCGACGTACGGCTGCACACCGACGACGACACCGTGACCTCGCACGATGCGGCGCACCGCACGCTGGCTGCGCGGCTGGTGCGCAAGCTGCCGCGCAACGCGCGGACGGTCGCGGTGGGGCACTGCTGGGTCGTCGGCGGGCAGGAATCCGAGTCCGAGAGGCCGCTCACCGTGGGCGGCACGGGGCAGGTCGACGCCGCACACTTCGCACCCTTCCACTACACGGCGCTCGGGCATCTGCACCGACCGCAGACGATCGGCGGGGACATCCACTACTCCGGGTCGCTGTTGAAGTACTCCTTCAGCGAAGCCACGCACCACAAGTCGGTGACGATCGTCGAGCTCGACGCCGAGGGAACGCCGTCGCTCGAACGCGTGGAGCTCGCGCCGAAGCGCGACGTGCGGATCCTCGAGGGCGCACTCCAGGAACTGCTCGCCGCGCCCGACGGCAACCGCGACGACTACCTGCTCGTGCGCCTGACCGATCCGCACGCAATCCTCGATCCCATGGGCAAGCTGCGGCAGGTGTATCCGAACGTGCTGCACATCGAGCGGCCCGGTCTGCAGGGAACGGCCCGCGGCCAGGGGACGGCCACGCGCGAACAGTTGCGGCGTAGCGACGAGGAACTCTTCCGCGCCTTCTACGAGGACGCCACCGGCGACGACTGGATCGAAGGCGCCGACACCGCGTTCGAAGCCGTGCTCACCGAGCTGGCGCGCCGCGACGACGACGGAGGCGCGCGGTGAAGCCCCTGGTGCTGACGATGGAGGCCTTCGGTGCCTACTCGGGCGCGCTGTCGCTCGACTTCGCCGAACTCGGCGGCAACCGTCTGTTCCTGATCCACGGTCCGACCGGCGGCGGCAAGTCGACGCTGCTCGACGCGATCAGCTTCGCGCTGTACGGCGAGGCCTCGGGCGACGACCGCCGCGCCGACGCTCTGCGCTCCGACCATGCCCATGCGCAGCACCCGACGCGCGTGGTCTTCGACTTCGCGATCGGCCAGCGGCAGTACCGCGCCACGCGCTCGCCGCGGCAGGAGCGTCCGAAGAAGCGCGGGACCGGCACCACCGAGGTCGCGCCGACGGCGCGGCTCGAGGAGCTCGGTCCCGACGGCGAGCCCACCCGCGTGATCGCGACGAAGACCAGGCAGGTGACCGAGGAGGTCGTATCGCTGCTGGGTTTCCGCGCCGAGCAGTTCCGTCAGGTGATCGTGCTGCCGCAGGGGCAGTTCCGTCGGCTGCTGCTGGCGAGTTCCGACGAGCGCGAGCAGATCCTCGAGCGTCTGTTCGACACGAGCCACTACCGCGCGATTCAGCAGCGATTGAAGAATCGCGAACGCGAGCTCCGCAGCGCGCTGGAGGATCACCTGAAGGAGGTGCAGAACCTGCTGAAATGGCACGAGGTGGAGTCGCCCGATGCGCTGAGCGCGCATGCCGACGATCTGGCGCGGCAACTCGAGGAGGTGAAGCCCGAGCGCGAGCGCCGTCAGAAGGCCGAGGAGACGGCCCGCACGAACCTGCAGCGGGCCGAGCAGGTCCAGCAGAAGCTCGACGCGGTGCGCACGCGCGAGGCCGACGTGACCGCGCTCGACGAGCGAGCCCCGGCGATCGAGCAGAAGAAGGAGCGGTTGGAGGCCGCCCGGCGCGCCGCGCAGATCGCCGACGCCCACGCGTGGGCGGTCGAGGCTCGGGATTCACTCGAGAAGGCACACGCGAGCGCAGCCGACGCGCGTGAGGCCCTGACCGCCGCGACGGCGAAGGCCGAGACCGCCCGCGAACGCCGGAAGAACGCCGAGGCCCGCGAGGACGAACGCACCCGTCTGCGCACCGAACTCGACGAACTCGCGCGGCACGAGAAGGCGATGCCGGCCCTGGTGGAGGCACGCGAGGCATTGGCGACGGCCGAGGCCGTCGCGAAGCGCGCCACCGACGCCGAACAGCAGGCCGCGAAGGAACGGCAGCGCGCGCAGGACGAACTCGCCGCGCACGAAGCGCAGCGCAAGGAGATCGAGACGACGATCGCGTCGACCGAAGGGATCGACGCCGAAGTGCTGGAGCTGGAACGGCTCGGCACGCTGCGTAAGCAGCTCGACGCCGCGCGGGCCGCGGTGACGAAGGCCGAGGAGCAGCGCACGCGTTGCGACGCCGCCGCCGAGCGCACGACCGCGCAGCACACCGAGGCCGTGGCCACGCGAGACCGCATCGAACGCACACGCCACGACGGCCGCGCCGCGCTGCTGGCCCGGGAACTGGAGGAGGGCGCACCGTGTCCGGTGTGCGGATCGACCGAGCATCCGACGCCGGCGACCGGTGCGACCGAGATCCCCGGCGACGACGAACTCGAGGCCGCTCTCCAGGCCGTGCGCACCGCCGAGACGGAGCTGCGCAAGGCACAGGACGCGGTCACGGTCGCGCGTTCGCAGCACGAGCACGCCGTAGCCGAGCGTGACCGCCTGGGCGGCGAACTCGGCGACGAGACCCGTGACCTCCAGACCCTGCGCGAAGCCTACTCCGTGGCGAACCGGAAGAAAGAGCAACGTGCCCAAGCTCTGGCGGCGCGTACGAAGCTCGACGCGGCGATCGCCGAACGCCGCACGGCCGTCGACTCCGCGAGCGCGCAGTTGCAGGCCCGTCAGGAGGAGGCAGCGACGGCGCGCGGCGCGGTGGAGTCGGCGCGCTCCGTTCTGGCGGAACGCGAGACCGCCGTGCCCGAGGCGTTGCGTTCACCCGAGCGCTTGCAGGAACGCCGCGCGATCGTGCAGCAGCAGCTCGATGCGCTGACCGAGGAACTCGAGGCCGCGCGCACGGCCGTGAGCCAGACCGCCGAGCGCGAGGCGGCCGCCCGCGCCAACGTGGAGACCGCGCAGAAGTCCGTCGACGCCGCGCAGGAGACGACGAACGCGCGTCAGCGGGAATGGACCCGTCGCCGCGACGAGGCCGGCTTCGCGACCGACGACGACTACGCGGCCGCGCGTGTGGACGACACCGCGCGGCAGGCGCTCGAGGAAGAGGTCGAACGCTTCCGCCGCGAACGCGAACAGGCGGTGGCGTTGCGCGACCAGGCACGTGCCGAGGCAGCGGGCCTGGAGGCCCCCGACCTCGACGGCCTTCGCGCTGCACGGGACCAGGCGACCGAGGAACGCACCGCCGTCGAGACCCGCTTCCACGAACTCGACCACACGCGTCGCTCCGTCGCGAAGACCCTCGACCAACTCGACGCCCTGGCCCGCGACCACGCCGACACCGAGCGCGAGTTCGGTGTGGTCGGTCGCCTGTCGCAGGTGGCCAACGGAACGAACGCACGCAATCTGACCTTCCAGCGTTTCGTGCTGGCGGCCTTCCTCGACGAAGTGTTGATCGCGGCGACCGAGCGCATGGAACGCATGAGCCAGGGCCGCTACCGATTGTTGCGCGCCGTCGACCGACGCGACGGCCGCACCGCGAGCGGTCTCGACCTCGAGGTCGAGGATCTCTACACCGGCAAGCAGCGTGCAGTATCCACGCTGAGCGGAGGCGAGAGTTTCCAGGCGGCGTTGTCGCTGGCGCTCGGGCTGTCCGACGTGGTGCAGGCGCACGCCGGAGGCGTGAAGCTCGAGACGATCTTCATCGACGAGGGGTTCGGCTCGTTGGACGCCGAGGCGCTGGACCGGGCGATCGACACGCTGATCGAGCTGCAGGAGAGCGGGCGGCTGGTGGGCGTGATCTCGCACGTGGCGGAGATGCGGGAGCGGATCGACGTGAGGTTGCAGGTGGAGAGGACGGAGGAGGGGAGTCGGGCGGGGTTCGTGGTGGGGTAGGGGTGAACGGGTCTCGATCGCTCGGTCGTCGCCTGGTACCTCTGTTCCCCGCAAGCCGCGTTCATTCCCTGTAGGCCGCGCTCATTCCCTGGAAGCCGCGTTCATTCCGCCGTGG
>CAZQHE010000230.1:0-4405 GCA_964593155.1 uncultured bacterium | reverse complement strand
CCGATCACGCCGAGTTCGCCGTATCCGCCGGCCTCGGCGCCGAGGACGCACCAGCCGAGGTCCTGCGGATCCGTGTTCTGCGACAACTCCCCGGTGCCGGTCACGAGGACGCTGCCCGATCCGACGCCTCCGATCGTGACGTCGTCGCTCGACACCAGGCCGTCGTCGCCGACGAACACCTGACCGTCGCTGCCCTCGGCATCGCCGACCAGCACGCGACCCGCGGTCAGGATCGTGGTGTGGAGCCCGAGCTCGCCCGATCCCGCTTCGCCCACGACCACAGCGTCGTCCACGGACACGAAGTTACCCGCGTCCCCACGGGACCGGAACGTCCCCTCGCCCCCGGCGATCTCACCGAGCACGATGCGGTCACCCGTGAGCTGCGACGAGGTGAGCTCCACCGTCCCGGATCCACGACTGCCGACGATCCACCGCGTGGCGTTCGCGGTCGCCGTGTCGAACTCCAGGCGCGCCCGGGTTCCCGTGCGCAGACCGAGCGCCACCTCGTTCGACACGCTCAACTGCGAACCGGCGTGGAAGTTCACCGTGGTGGTGTCGGCATGGCCGGCGATCAACGGGGCGCCGCTCACGCTCCATGTCTGCTCGAAGACGTCGACGACGAATTCCCGATCGTGGCCCAGGTCGGCGCCCTGGGCCAGGTCGAGGGTCCCGCCGGTGAAGTCGTACAGGCTGAGCTCGCCGTTGCCGGGGCGCGTGACCAACGAGGCGAGGCAGGGATCGGCCCCCGACAGGGACCACGATGCGTCGCCGAACTCGAATCCCACACCCGGGCCGCCGTCGAGGACCAACGACGCGTTCGCCGGGCCCGACGACACGTCGACGATTCCGTCGCCGCCCGACGTGTCGAAGCGCACGACGTCCTCGGAGCCGGGAACGAAGTCGGCCGACCAGTTCGCGGTGTCGTCGTAGGACCCGGCCCCGCCCGTCCACGTGATCATCCCCTGCGGGTTCTCGGGATCGCGGCACGGCGGGCCGAGTTTCACGCGGAAGATCTCGGGGGCGCCGGCGTTGGTACCCCAGCCGACGACCCATCCGGTTTCCGAGACGTCGAAGGCCTTCTTCAGGTCGACCGGCCGGCCGAGCTGTGCGCTCACGAGCGTCGACAGGTCGTGGGCCCGGCCGGCCTCCCACACGATCGCTCCGAAGCCGCCGTCGAAGCCCCAGCCCGCGATCTGATCGAAGTCGTTGATCGCGTGGGCGTCGGCCGACGAGTAACCGGCGGGCAGGGGCAACTCCGAGTACGTCGCGCCGTCGTAGAGGAAGGCCTGGTCGGAACCGTCCGAGGTCTCGGCGTCGCCGACCACGATGCCCGCGGAGTTCAGGTCGAGTGGGTTGATCAGATCCCACGGCGCCTCGGGGAGCGGCACGACGGTGTCGTCGGGCTCGATCAGGTAGACCTCGTTGCGGCTGCCGGCGAAGCGGCGGACGAGCATTGTGCCGGCCACGTTCCAGGCCATGACCTCGCCGAACTCCACCGTGTTCGTCAGCACGTCGAACACGCCACCGGCCTCCCAGCGGAAGGGCCAGCAAGACCCGTCGTCGAGGCAGATGCGCCCGACCATGACGCCGTCGTCGCTGGTGGCGGTCGCCCGGACGAAGGACGTGCTCGCGGGCTGTACCGACTCGGTGGTGGCGAAGCCGCTCGAGGGTGACCACACGTAGCCGTGGGTGGGCTCGAAGTCGTTGTCGACCTTCCAGCCGGTGACCTCGCCCAAGGCGTTGATGCTCTCGACGCTGCTCTGCCACGACAGCAGCCCGGCCCACTCGCCCCCGACGCGGACGTGGCCCTGGGTGCGGTTGAGCTCGGTCGCAGCCGTGAGGGCGACCACGCCGTCGTCGTTCACCACGACCTTCGACACGCTGCGCACGGCGTCGGGCCAGCCGAGCCACTCCATGGACTCCACGGTGGGGGTCGCGGCCACCGGTACGGCAACGACGAGCAGGACGACGGACAGGATCGCGACGAGCACACGGATCGATCGGTCGCGGAGCATGACGGCACCTCGCGGAAACGGTCGGGGGTGCCGATGTCGTTTGACGGGATGCGGAGATCTCCCGCGGCGATCGCGCGGCGTCAGTCGGCCGGTCGCTGCACGACGAGCCCGCGGAGGGCGAGCAGGACCAGGCCGAGTGCGATCCAGGGAGCGGACGGTGCGCCGTTGCCCGCCGGGCCGGTGCCGGCCAGTGCGGCGACGGGCTCGTGTCCCGGTCCGGTGAGCACGAAGGACGCCCACTCGCGTGGGGGCAGTCCCTCGGCGCGGGCGCGCCGCCGCGCGCGGGCGAGGGCCTCGTCGCGGGGAAGTCCGGCCCGTAGCCCCTCGTACAGGTGCTCCACGAAGCGCCGGGCGCCGGCATCGTCGACGTCCCACAGCGTGCTGATCACGCTGCGCGACCCCGCGCCGAGGAAGGCCCGGGGAAGTCCGAACCATCCTTCTCCGAGCACGCGGTGATCGCCGAACGTGCTGCAGCCGCTCAACACCACGAGGTCGTTCGCCAGCTGCAGCCCGTCGACCTCGAGCGCTTCGACCACGGCCGGTCCCTCGTCGTCGGCGAGGACCAGGGCCGAGCGCCGGCCGTCGACCGGATCGACGACGGCGTGCGTGGCCAGGTGCAGCACCGCGGCGTCGCGCGTGACGTCGTCGCGGAGCATGGCGGCGGTGGCCGCTCCGCCCACGGCGACCACCGACGACGGATCACCGATCGTGCGAACCTCCTTCCGTGCTTCGGGCAGCGGAACGCCCGCGCGTGCGCGTCCCGGCGACTCGGGAAGCGGTCCCGGAGCGACGCCGCGCGGGAAGTCCGGATCCGCCAGCGCGACCAGCGGTCCGTCGGCTGGTGCTCGCGCGGCGAGCGCGAGGAGCGACGCGGCGTTCGGCAGGTAGCCGAGCGCGACGCGATCGGTCCACTCCACGCCCTGTTGGTCGCGCAGCAGGCCGAAGGGGAACCCGGCCAGCGACGACGGCGGCACCAGGAGCACACGGCGTGTGTCGGCGGGGATCGCCTCGAGCAGTGGCCACAGGATCTGCCGTTCCATGCGCTCGAGGATCGGTGCGCACGTTCCGATCGATTCGCCGGCGGCGAGCAGACGCAGGGCCGCGCGGGCGTCGGCCGCCGGCCCGGGCACCGGACCGACTTCGACGGCGACCAGCGTGTCGGCCGTCAGCACGAAGGCCACCAGCGGATCGGAGCGCGAGTCGTTGAACAGGACCATTGCCCCGTCGTGTTCGGCGAGGATCGTCTGCAGACGATCGCGATCCGGAGCGTCCTCGTCGACGCGTTCGCGGAACAGCGGGGCGCGTCCGCGTTCGACCACGTCGAAGGCCGCCTCGACGTCGCCGCGCTCGAGCAGGCAGCGCGCGAGGGCGGCGTAGACCTCTCCGCTCGCGGCGAAGATCCCGGCGCGGCTGCGTTCGTCGACGAGCTCGCTCCGGCGCGTCTCGAACAGGTCGAGCGCGGTACGCAGGGCTGCTTCGGCTTCGTCGACACGGCCGAGGGCGAACAGGGCGTGGCCCTCGAGTCGGCGCAGAACGGTGAGCAGGGGATCGTTGCCCGCGGCCCGGACTTCGTCGATCAAGGGCGGCAGCGCATCCAGCGCCTCGTCGGCCCGCTCCGATTCGAGCAGGGCGACGATCCGCATCTGCTCGGCGTAGCTCGCCGTGTAGAGATCCCCGTTCGCTCGGGCGAGGTCGCGGGCGCGCTCGAGCCACGGTGCAGCCCGGTCGAAGCGGCGCAGGTCGAGCAGCACGTCGCCCATGCGCATGCAGGCGATGCCCCGATGTTCTTCGAGCCCGTGCTCGTCGACCAGGGCGAGGGCGCGCTCCGCCCACACCAGCGCCTCGGTCGGGCGTCCGAGCTGGTTCAGCAGCTGGGCGCGTCGGAGGGCGTTCGCCAGGCGGCCGGTGTGGTTGTCGGTGAAGGCCAGCCAGTGCTCTTCGCGCGCGGTGGCCTCGAGCGCCTCGGCGTTGCGGCCGATGTTCGCGTACGCGTTCGCCAGGTTGCCCCAGGTGCGCGACAGACCCACGGTGTCGGCCAGGCTGGTGCGCAGTTCGAGGGAGCGTTCGTAGACGGGCAGCGCGGCCTCGACGTCACCGCTCACGGTGTGACCGATCGCCAGCGCGTTGAGCAGCGACGACTCCGCGCGGGTCGATCCCTCGGTGCGGGCGAGGTCGACACCCCGCTGCCATCGTTCGAGCGCGAGGTCGAGCGCGTTGCGCCGATAGGCACCGATGCCCGCGACTTCGAGGCAGCGCGCGGCGAGTGCGATCTCGCCCTGGGCCCGAAGCGAATCGGCGTAGGCGAGCAGCCGTTCCTCGTGGTCTTCCATCCGCTCCGGTGTGGTGGGCCGATCCGCGAGTGCGCTGCGCGCGCGGTCGACCAGCGTGGC
>CAZQHE010000229.1:0-4453 GCA_964593155.1 uncultured bacterium | reverse complement strand
GCACCGACCACCCGCAACGACACTCCACGCAGGACGGGGAGCGACGCGCCGAGCGCCGTCAGCGTGGCCCGGGTGGCCGGTGCATCGGCCGGCCCCTCGATCAGGTAGACCGTCGCGCCCCATTCCTCGAGCGCCTCGATCGCGCGCGCGAAGAACTCCGGCGGCCACTGGTTCTCGGCCTTGCCCGCCCCCGGGTGCACGGCCGCCCACGGGGCCGGGCCGATTCCATCGAGGAACCGCTCCGCCTCGGCGTCGGCCTCCGGCCCCGGGACCATGACCGGAAGACGGTCGGTCGCGTCGATCCCGATGGCCTCGAGCGGTCGCAGACCGTGGTCGATGGCATGGCCCACCACGTCGGGCTCGGTGGGCATCTCGAGCGAGTAGAGCCACCTTGAGAACGACCAGCCGAAGGGGGTGCTGTCGCCGCCTACCACGAAGCGCGCCCCGCTGAGGTGGGCGAGCGCGGCCGAGGTCCCGCTGAAGCTCACGGTGTTCAGGACGAAGGCCAGGTCGGCCCCGAATCCCCGCAGTGCGCGCAGGAAGGTACGCAGCGCCGCGAAGGACGACCGCACGGCCGCCTTGTCGAAGAGCAGGATCTCGTCGATGTCGGGGTTGCCCCGCACCACGCCGTCGTTGATCGGGGCGGTCACCAGCAGGATGCGCGCGGCCGGAAAGGCCTGCCGGATCGCCCGCACGCCCGGGGTGGCGCAGAGCATGTCGCCCATCTGGTTGTGCTGACGGACGATCACGATCCGTCGCGGGTCGGCGGCGCGGATCGTGGCGAGATCGACCTTCTCGCGCCGCAGCCACGGCCTCAGCAGGAATTCGAGCCCCCGCTTGGTCCAGCGATCGCGTCTGCGGTTGATCCGGCCCAAGTCCCGATGCCTTTCGTGCCCCGGCCCGACGCCGGGAACGATCCATGCTAGCCGAGCGGCGTCGTCTCCGCCGCCCCGGGCGCCGCCCGGCCGGCGGATCCTTCCCCGTGCTCCCGAGGCCCTCGTGACCCGCTGGATCCTGCGTGGCTGCCTGGTGGCCGTGGTGTGCACCGGCGCGCCCGGTCTCACCTACGAGGCGCTCGAGAAGACCGCCGAGCGGACCGGTGCCCGCCACGGGTGGTTCCACCTGTCGCGGCTGGCCGAGCGCGACACCCGCTGGAGTCCCCGCACCGGGATCCTGCCGCTCGACCGGGCCCTGCACGAATTCGACGAGGCCGCCCACTTCTGGCGTCTGGTCCGCAGCCGCCCGGTGGTGCCCTACCGCCACGGATCGTCGCTGACGGGCAACTCCTCGAGCAGCGCACCGTAGCTGGCGAAGCGGCCGGGGTCGATCCGCCCCTGGTCCACCGCCTCGCGCACCGCACAGCCGGGCTCGCCGACGTGCAGACAGTCGCGGAAGCGGCAGTCGACGGCCGCGGCCGCGATCTCGGCGAAGCCGTGCTCGAGTTCCCGGCGAACGCTACCCCACAGGCCGAACTCCCGCATCCCCGGCGTGTCGGCGACCCAGCCCTCGCAGGCGGGCAGCCAGAACAGGCGGCTGCTGGTGGTCGTGTGACGACCGTGGCCGTGGCGTTCGCCAACGCTGCCGATCCGCAGTTCCAGACCGGGCTGGATCGCGGCCAGCAGACTGGTCTTGCCCACGCCGCTGAGCCCCACCAGGGCCGAGATCCGGCCCCGCAGCGCCTCGGCCAGCGGTTCCATGCCGTGTGCCGTGGTGGCCGAACAGAGCAGCACGGGGATCCCCAGACGCTCGTAGACGGCGCGGACCGGGGCGGGATCCGAGGCCTCGGGGAGGTCGACCTTGTTCAGCACCAGGCCGCCGTCGACGCCCTGCAGGGCGGACGCGGCGAGGATCCGGTCGACGAAGCGCAGGTTGAGCGGCGGCTGCGCCAGCGACGCCACGACCCACAGCCGGTCGAGATTGGCCACCACCACCTGCTCGAGCCGGCGGTGCGAGCCGCCCGAGGGCTGGGGGCGGCTGACCTGGTTGCGGCGGGGATCGATGGCGGTGATCGCGCCGGCGCGCTGGACCTCGTCGACGACCTCGAACTCGACGCGATCGCCGATGACCACGGCCCGCACCCGGTCGCGACGCCCCCGCCGGAGCCGGCCACGCAGGGAACACCCCCACAGCCCGTCCGTGTCGAGCGGATCCGCCCCGTCCTCGAGCACGAGGTTCCGATTGGCCCCGTGCTGGACCACCAGTCCGTGTCGCGTCACCGTGCCTCCGCGCCCCGTAGGTATTCTGCCACGTTGTCCCCGTGTCGGCCCGTTACTAGTTTTCCTTCGACGGAAAGACCCGTCATCACCGTTTCCTCGTGGTGCGCGACCGAACGACCCCCGGCGACCCCGGTCGGAAGAACTGTGCCGCGCCCCCGCTTCGAGATGTACCGGGGTCCTGCATGACGATCGACGAACTCGTCCGACACATGAGCGCCGAGCGCTTCGTTCCCGACTTCGCTGCCGAGTCCAAGGACGACGCTCTGCGCCACCTCACCGACGCCGCCGTGGCCGGCTCCGAGGTCAACGACGCTCCCACCATCCTCCAGATGCTGCGCAATCGCGAGCAACTCGGCAGCACGGCCCTGTCGAAGGGCGTCGCCTTCCCGCACGGACGCTCCCTCGCCGTGAAGAAGCTCACGATCCTCGTGGCCCGCAGCCACGAGGGCGTCGACTTCGACAGTGAGGACGGCAAGCCCACGCATCTGTTCTTCCTGATCCTGGCTCCGCCCCAGGACACCGGGAACTACTACCTGCAGGCGCTCGGGAAGATCGCCGAACTCGTCCGCCGCGACGAGGTGTGCAGCGGGCTGATGGAAGCCGAGGACTTCGACACCCTGACCACCGTTCTGCGGGAGGCCAGCTGATGAGCACCGCCGACCAGACCGCGAACCAGGCCCAGCTCCTGGTCGCACTGCAGGACCTCGAGGACATGATCGCCGAGGCCGAGGATCCCGACCAGCGCGCCGTGCTCGAGGAGATGGGATTCCCCGTCCAGGGAGTCGAGGACCTGCACGCCGCGCAGAAGGACCTCGAGTCGAAGATCCAGCCGGCGATGCTGAACAAGTACCGTCGCTTGCGCAAGCGCACGGGCAAGGCCGTGATGCCGGTGATCGGCACCGCCTGCACCGGCTGCTTCACCAACGTGCCCCACGTGTTCACCAGCTCGGTGAACAAGGGCAAGGTGATCGCCTGCGAGACCTGCGGCCGGATCCTGTACTGGCCCTGATTCCGCCGGCGCGGCCAGTCTCGTTGCACCCGCCGACCCGGCCGCCGCGGCGGCGACCCTCGAAAGGCTGCTGCAAGTCGTTTTCTCGCAGAGACTTCGCAAATGCCCTGAACGACGGGTCCGGACGGACCCGTCGTTGCTCCGTGTCGAGTCGACCGGCGCCGGACCGGTCGCGGCTACACGGTGAACGCCCCAAGGAGGGAAGATGTTCGGCAACAACAAGGAGCGATCGGGAACCATGACTGCGCCGAATCCGACCACGGCGCCTGCGCCGTCGCGGAAGAACAATCAGGCGGACGAAGCGATCACCGCCTACCTCGGTCCCGACGTGGACATCGAGGGCACGCTGCGCTTCGAGAACTCGGTCCTCATCGAGGGCAAGTTCAAGGGTGAGATCCAGAGCGAGCACGGAACGCTGGTCGTCGGCGAGAGCGCCGAGGTCGAGGCCGACATCACCGGTGGCAACGTCGCGATCCGCGGCAAGGTCACCGGCAGCGTGACCGCCAGCGAGCGTGTGCACCTGCAGGACCGCGGGGTCTTCAGCGGTCAGCTGACCACACCCTCGCTGCAGATGGACGAATCGGTCACCTTCGACGGCAGCTGCACCATGCCCCGCCCGGGTCAGGGCAACGCGCCGAAGTCGAAGAACAAGAGCGACGACGAGAAGATCCTCGACGCCGTCGAATCGGTGAAGAGCTAGACGATTCCCTCCGGGGGAGGAGACGGCGATTCGCGCGGGCGAACGCGGATCGCCACCGCACGAGTGGAGAAGGTGGGAACGGACCGCGGGCGTACACCCGCGGTCCGTTTCTCCGACCCGGCCGGATCCGCGTGGATCAGTAGTCGCGCGGGCCGCCGTCACCGCTCAGGGTGCGCGACTGCGCCACCACCTCTTCCATCTCCTCGACGATCCGGTTCGCCTCGCCGCCGTCGTCGTGGCCCTCGAGATCACGCGAACGCTCGCGCTCCTCGCGCAGGGCCTCGAAGTCGGCGATCTCCTCGGCGGTCATGATCCCGTCCTCCTTCGAGAAGACGAAACCGCCGTCCTCGAAATCGACGGTGACCAGGTCGCCGCGCTGGACCTGCCCGCTGCAGATCAGGTGGCTGATCGGGGTGACGATCTCGGACTCCACCGCCCGGCGCAACGGCCGCGCTCCGAACTGCGGGTCGGTTCCCTGCCGCACCAACTCCGCCTTCGCCCGGTGCTCCACGCGCAGGAGGAAGGGCT
>CAZQHE010000228.1:0-4468 GCA_964593155.1 uncultured bacterium | reverse complement strand
CGAACCCGAGAACCTGCGCGTGCTGTGCGGGGCGCACAACCGCAGACGGGCGGAGCACACCTTCGGGCCGCTCTCCACCCAGCGGGAACTTTCGGTCACCGGCCGAACGGAATGATCGTGGTCCCGCGATCGTGGCCCGGCGTGACCGCTCTGCTCCGTGCCGTCGCGACTCCGCGCCGTCCCGCTCACGTCGGTCGTATGCATCCAGGCCCGCGCCTGGACGCACCGACTTCCGTCCGCACTCGTGCATGCCGACCCGGCCCGATCCGCCTCACGCCCCGCGAAACGTCCTCATCCCCAGACCGGCTCCCACAACACCCCGGGCACCTGCCACGCGCTCACCAGGAACACGATCGCAGCGAGCGCCACCGCCGCGATCCGCTGTCGGCGGCCACTCGCCGCCCACAGCGCGTGGCGGTCGAGCACCAATGCCACGGCGGCCACCACCAGGACCGGCAGGAACGCCAAGCGGAAGCGGGACAGACCGAACGCGATCAACGGGCCGGCCCAGTGCGCGGCCACGAACAGGGCGAACAGGATCTGCACGCGGGGCCAGCGGCCCAGCACGAGACCAGCGGAGCCGAGCACGAGCACGGCGATCGTGGCAATCATGGTCACCACGGCCAGGCCGTAGCGGAACGCGGAGCTGTCGAGGGCAGACCACGTGAACACGGCCTCGCGGCCCATGGAGCGGTCGATCAAGCGGTTCACGCCGAAGGAGTTCGGCGTGAGCATGGCGGGCACGACCTCGGCCACCTTCTCGAAGGGCCACCACGGCATGCGCTCGCGGATGTACCGGCGGGCGAGGATGCGGGCGGCGTGCTCGCGTTCGCCGGGGGTCCGGCCGAGGTGCTTGTAGTTGTCCTCGGCGATGTCGCGGTCGGGGGCGTTGCCGATGTAGGCGTTGAACCAGGTCGTCGTCGTGATCCACACGTGGCCATCGTGTTTGGAGCTCGCATACGACGACCACGGCCCGACGATGCAGGCGAAGCCGAGCAGCATCACGACCACGGCGACCACGCGCCGGCTCCACGGTCGTGGTACCAACCACAGCAGGGCCGGCGCCAGACCGAAGGGCACGAGCAGGCCGACCTCGCGGGTCAGGGCGGCCGCGCCGAGCAACACACCGGCCGCGAACCACGCGCGGCCGCGGCGGGCGCCGAAGATCAACAGGGCCAGCGCGCCGGTCGACAGGAGCATGTACAGGGGCTCGGACCACAGATAGGTCCCGAAGAACACGAAGTCGGGGAACACCGCGCCCACCAGGGCCGATCCGCGCGCGACACCGAGGCCACCGACCTGCCAGCCCAGCGCGAACAGGGGGATCACGAGCAGGGCTCCGAACACCACGTTCGCCGCGCGGGCGACGTTCGGGTCGACACCGAAGACTCGGTACAGGCGGGCGTAGACGGTCTCGATCACGGGAGCCCGTGCGCCCGGGTACTTGTCGACCCAACCCCCTGCGAAACGCTCGGCGCGCTGGTGGTAGTCGATCTCGTCGCCGGCCAGGGTGGTCGGCAGCGTCGCTGCGAGCCAGCCGCCGCGCAGCAGGAGCGCGACGACCAAGAACAGCAGGACGTCGCGCACGACGCGCCCGCGCGAGGGTGCCGACCGAGGGACGGAGGCTGCCGACGACGAATCCACGCAGGGCCCGGACGATGGAGGAAGGGTGTGCACGCGACCGGATCCGGCAGTCTAATCCGCGTCTCGGTACCGGATCAACCGCCGCGGGTTGACACCGGTACGCGGTTCGTGCGAATCACCACTATCTTCCGACCGGCCCGCGCGGCCCGACGCCCCGACCCATCCGGATCTCCCATGCTCGACACACTCAATCCCGAACAGCGCGCGGCAGTCACGCACCCCGAGGGCCCGCTGCTGGTGATCGCCGGCGCGGGCAGTGGCAAGACGCGCGTGCTGACCACGCGCATCGCCTGGCTCGTGCAGGAGCAGCGGGTGCCGTCGCACCGTATCCTCGCCTTCACCTTCACGAACAAGGCCGCGCGCGAGATGCAGGGGCGCGTTCACGGCATGGTCCCGGGGGCGGAAGGTCGGAGTTGGATCGGTACCTTCCACGCCACCGGCGTACGCATCCTGCGGCGCGAGGCGGAGCGGATCGGCTACGACCGCTACTTCACCATCTACGATGCCGACGATCAGCGGACGCTGATCAAGCAGATCCTCAACGACCTGAAGGCCGACTCCAAGCAGTTCAGTCCGCGCGCGGTGGCCAGCGAGATCAGCCGGCACAAGAACGAGTTCCTCACGCCGGAACAGGTGCGGGTGCAGGCGATCACGCCGCGTGACGAGACGATCGCCGACGTGTACGAGCGCTACGGGCAGCGGTTGCGCGAAATCGGGGCCATGGACTTCGACGACCTGATCGGGCGCACCGTCGAGCTGTTCGAGAACCACCGTGACGTCCAGGAACGCTACGCCGAACGCTTCGAGCACGTGCTCGTCGACGAGTTCCAGGACACCAACCCGCTGCAGCTGGTGATGATCCGAGCCCTGAGTGCTGTCCATGGCAACCTGTGCGCGGTGGGCGACGACGACCAATCGATCTATTCGTGGCGTGGGGCGACGGTCGAGAACATGCTCGGCTTCGAGGAGTACTTCCCGGGCTCGACGTTGGTGCGGCTGGAACAGAACTACCGCAGCACGTCGCTGATCCTGCGCGCGGCCAACGAGGTCATCGCGCACAACCGGCGCCGCAAGGGAAAGAATCTGTGGAGCGATCGCGACGGCGGCTCGCCGATGGAATTGTGGTGGGCCGAGGACGACGAGGACGAGGGTCTGCGCGTGCGCGATCGCATCCGCAGTCTGCTGGCCGAGACCGATGCCCGGCGCAAGGACATCGTGATCCTCTACCGCACCAACGCGCAGAGCCGCGCGCTGGAGGACGCGCTGCGGCGTGAGGGGATTCCGTACCAGATCATCGGTGGCACGCGGTTCTACGAGCGGCGAGAGGTGCGCGACCTGCTCGCCTACCTCAAGCTCGTGCACAACCCGGGTGACGTGATCGCGCTCGCGCGGGTGCTGAACGTCCCGAAGCGGGGCATCGGCAAGACCACGGCCACGCGCTTCCTCGAGCTGCTCGAGGCCGAGCGCACCAACGTGGTCGAGCTGCTGCAGCGTCCCGACCGCGTGCGTGAGGCCTGTGGCAATGCGCCGACCAAGCGCCTGGTGGCCTTCGGCAAGTTGCTCGGTGATCTGCGGCGCCTGGCCGAGTCTGCCGACGCGGCCACCCTGCTGCGGCAGCTGATCGACAGCGTGAAGTTCGAGCAGTACCTGCGCGACGACGATCCGGCCACGGCCGAAGACCGCCTGTTGAACGTGTCGGAACTCGTGAACGTGGCGTCGGAGTTCACCGCGACCAGCGACGAGCCCGGTCTGGGGCCCTTCCTCGAGTCGATCGCCCTGCTCACCGACATGGATCGCGCCGAGGACACCACCGACGTGGTCACGTTGATGACCGTGCACACGGCCAAGGGGCTGGAGTACCCCTACGTGTTCGTCACCGGCGTCGAGGAGAATCTCCTTCCGCACGCCACGAGCATGGAGACCGACGACGGACTCGAGGAAGAGCGTCGCCTGTTCTACGTGGCACTCACGCGCGCCGAGGAACAGGTGGTGCTCACCTGCGCGGCCAGTCGGCGTCGCTTCGGAATGCGCGAGGGTGCGGTCCCCAGTCGGTTCATCGAGGAGATCCCCGAGGACTGTCTGGTGGAGATGGGCGAGGCGCCGACGCGTCACTCGCCGTGGGACGCGCCGTCGACGGCGTCCCGGCGCTGGACGCCCGGCGCTCCGGTGGCCGCGCGGCCGAAGTCTTCGACGAACAAGGCCCGCGGGCCGGTCTCCGACGACGTCATGGCCGAGGCGCGCGCCTTTCTGAACAGCAAGGCCAGGAAGAAGGCGCAGTCCGGCCCGACGTTCCACGAGACCGAGATCAGCCAGGAGGAGATCCACTACCGCGTGGGTCTGCGCGTGCACCACGAGAACCTGGGCGAGGGCGTGATCGAGGACATGGAGGGCTCGGGCGATCTGCTGCGGCTGACCATTCGGTTCGGCGATCACGGGCGCAAGCGGGTGCTGGCGCGCTACGCGCGGCTGACCGCGCTGGACGAGGACGCCGCGCTCTGAACGGCGGCCGCTCGGTTGCCCCGGCCGCCCCGACGTTCGATACTCACGACGCCCCGACCCTCTGGACGCCGACCATGAACCGCCGTTGGCTCGTCGTGATCGCTCTGGGCGCCGTCGTGGTGTCCGCGCCGGCTCGCGCCGACGAGCGCCCGCCCGGGCCCGAAGGAGGCGGCCGCTTCCGTTCGGCCGAGGCCGAGAGCCTGGGCTACGACGCGTTCCGGAAAATGCCCGGCGAACAGCAGCACGATCGGCGCGACCTGGCACGACGCTTGCTGCGGCGCGCGCGCGACCGAGCCCACGAGAGCGCGGCCGCGGCTGATCCCGC
>CAZQHE010000227.1:0-4489 GCA_964593155.1 uncultured bacterium | reverse complement strand
GTTGCCGCCGATGCGGCGCAGGTGGGCGAGGATCCGGTCGGCGATCGCGACGTCCTGGATCACGGCGACGCGGATCATCTCGACGCCGCAGTGCGGTCGGTCGGGATCGACGTGGCATCGACCGTCCCGGTGGACGTGCGCGATACACCCACGGTGGACTTCGGCGGTGGGGTAGGGGAGACTCGGCCCCGCCGTCGTCGTACGACCTCCTCCACCGAAGCGCGGTGCCGCCCGACCCATGAAGAGCCTCGTCGATCAGACCACTCATTTCCTGAAGCAGGACACCACCCGCCGCAACCTGGTCGCCCTCGGGCGTCTGCTGCTGGTGCTGGCGGCGATCGTGGCCTTCTACAGCGTGATCTTCCACGTGCTGATGGTGCGGGAAGGGCGCGATTTCAGCTGGTTCACGGGCGTCTACTGGACGCTGACGGTCATGTCGACGCTCGGCTTCGGCGACATCACCTTCACCTCGGACCTCGGCCGCTTCTTCTCGATGGTGGTCCTGCTGACCGGGACCGTGTACCTGCTGATCCTGCTGCCGTTCTCGTTCATCCGCTTCTTCTACGCCCCGTGGATGGAGGCCCAGGCGGAGGCGCGCGCGCTGCGCAAGGTGCCCGAGGGTACCCAGGGCCACGTGCTGCTGACCCACCACGACGCGGTGTCCACCACGCTGATCCGCGAGCTCGGCGAGTACCGGATTCCCTACTTCCTGATCGTGCCGAACCTGGCCGACGCGATGCGTCTGCACGACCAGGGACTGAACGTCGTCGTGGGCGAACTCGACGACCCGAACGTGTACCGGCGACTGCGGGTGGACCGCGCGACCATGGTCGCGACGACGGCCAGCGATGCCGTGAACACCCACGTGGCCTTCACGGTGCGCGAGCTGACCGAGACGGTGTCGATCGTGGCCACGGCCGACGATCCGGCCTCGGCCGACATCCTCGAACTGGCCGGCTGCTCGTGCGTGCTGCAGGTGGCCGATCTGCTCGGCCAGGCCCTGGCGCGGCGCACCTACGGGAGCGACGGCCGGGCCCACGTGGTGGGGCGCTACGGCGAACTGCAGATCGCCGAGGCCACGGTCACCGGAACGCCCATGGTCGGTCACACGCTCGAGGAAATCGGGCTGCGCCGGGACCTGGGACTGAACGTCGTCGGCGTGTGGGAACGCGGATTGTTCGAGACCGCGCGGCCCGAGTCGGTCCTCCACGAGAGCACGGTGCTGGTCCTCGCCGGGACGCGCGAGCAGCTCGAGCGCTTCGACGAGCGGTACCAGACCTACCGGGCCTCGGACGCTCCCACGGTGATCATCGGTGGGGGACGTGTGGGCCGTTCCGCGGCGCGGATGCTGACCGAACGCGGGCTCGACTACCGCATCGTCGAGCAGGATCCGGAGGTGGCGTCGGGGTCCGACGAGTTCGTCGTCGGCAACGCGGCCGAACTCGAGGTGCTCAAGGAGGCGGGCATCGACCACGCACCCACCGTGATCATCACGACCCACGACGACGACATCAACGTGTACCTCACCATCTACTGCCGCCGGCTCCGTCCGGACATCCAGATCATCAGCCGGGTCGCGCTGGGGCGCAGCATCTCCGCGCTCCATCGAGCCGGGGCGGACTTCGTCATGTCCTACGCGTCGCTGGGCGCCAACGCGATCTTCGAGTACCTCGAGCGCGGCGACAGCCTGATGGTCACCGAGGGTCTGGACATCCTGAAGTTCCGGATGCCTGCCTCGCTCGCCGGCAGGACCATGGCCGAGGCCGGGATCCGCCGCCGCACCGGGTGCACGGTGGTGGCCCTCGAGGTCGACGGCGAGACCGAGGTCACGCTCGATCCCACGAAGCCGCTCCCGGCGGACGCCGAGATCATCCTGATCGGGAGCGCGGAGGGTCAGAGCCGGTTCCTGAAGACATTCGGCTGAGCAAGTCGGATCGCTCCCGCCCCCTCGATCGAGTCACCCCGCAAGCACACCCCGCACCATGCGCCTCTTCTCCGCCATCGTTCCACCCGAGCACGTCCGCCGCGACGTCCACGCGACACTCGAGACCGCGCGCGACGGACCGCGCCTGCGTTGGACGAAGTCCGAGCGCCTGCACCTCACGTTGGTCTTCCTCGCCGACGTGCCGCCCGCGCATCTTCGGCGTGTCGCCGCCTCGGTCGACGCGGCCGCCGCGGCGGTGGGGCCCTTCGACATCGAGCTGCACGGTCTCGGCGCCTTCCCGAAGCCCGCGCGCCCGCGGGTCCTGGTGATCGAAGCGACGGAGGGGCGGGACGCCCTCGTCGCCATGCACCGCGCCCAGACCGCAGCCCTGGCCGACGCCGGGATCGAGGTCGACGGCCGCCCCCTGCGCCCGCACCTGACGATCGCGCGCCCGAAGCGGCCGCCGCACCGCGCGGACACCGAGGCCCTCGCCCGCGAGCTCGATCCCTGGCGCTGGCGCTTCCGCGTGGAGCAGCTGGAACTGATCGAGAGCCAGCTCCGGCCCGAGGGGCCGCTGTACACGGTGCGCCACGCGACGGGTCTGGTGGGGCCGCCGGTCTGACCGTCCCACCTTGTTGCGCCGGCCCGACCCGCGTGCTAGTGTGCCGCGCGCGGCAGCGGGTCGGGGTCGACCGCCGCCGGGGCCCGACCTCCCGCCCCGGAGCGCACGACCCGAAAAGGTCCATGCCCAGCGAGCCCGCCCCACGGCTCGCGGCCCCAGTCCGACCGGCTCACCTCCCGTCGCAGCTCCCGGCGCGCGTCCCCGTGCGTCCGGCATTCGAACATGGTCCTCCCGGACCCCTACGTGAACGAGAGGCATCCGCCCATGGCCAGAGATCCCCGCGAAGAGCGCGCACAGGCACTGGAGCTGACGCGCGCCCAGATCGAGAAGCAGTTCGGCAAGGGCTCCATCATCCGCCTCGGTGACGACGGCGCGGTGGAAGCGGTCGAGAGCGTCTCCACCGGCAGCCTGAACCTCGACATCGCCCTCGGCATCGGCGGCCTCCCGCGCGGCCGCGTGGTCGAGGTCTTCGGACCGGAGGGCAGCGGCAAGACCACCGTCTGCCTGAGCACCGTCGCCAACTGCCAGCGCAAGGGTGGCGTGGCGGCGTTCATCGACGCCGAGCACGCGCTCGATCCCACCTACGCCCGCAAGCTGGGCGTGGACGTCGACAACCTGCTGGTGAGCCAGCCCGACACCGGCGAGCAGGCGCTCGAGATCTGCGAGATGCTCGTCCGCAGCGGCGCCGTCGACGTCGTCGTGGTCGACTCGGTGGCCGCGCTCACCCCGCGCGCCGAGATCGAGGGCGAGATGGGCGACAGCCACGTCGGCCTGCAGGCCCGTCTCATGAGCCAGGCCCTGCGCAAGCTCACCGGCGCGATCAAGAAGACCAACACCATGGTCATGTTCACCAACCAGATCCGCATGAAGATCGGCGTGATGTTCGGCAACCCCGAGACCACGTCGGGTGGCAACGCCCTGAAGTTCTACTCGTCGGTCCGCATGGACATCCGCCGCATCGGCGCGATCAGCGAGGGCGAGAACGTCACCGGCAGCCGCGTGCGCGTGAAGGTGGTGAAGAACAAGGTGGCCCCGCCGTTCAAGAAGTGCGAGTTCGACATCCTGTACGGCGAGGGCATCAGCCGCGAGGGCGACCTGATCGACCTGGCCGTCGAGTCGAACATCGTGCGCAAGAGCGGGGCATGGTTCAGCTACGGCGACGATCGTCTGGGCCAGGGCCGCGAGAACGTGCGCCTGTTCCTGAAGGAGAACGCCGACCTGCGGCGGAAGATCGAGGACCAGGTCCTCGAGCACTACGGCGTGAAGCCCAAGGCCGACGACGCCAAGGCCGACGAGACGAAGACCGACGACGCCAAGGCCACCGCCGAGGCCGGCGGCAACGGCAAGGCGAACGGTCGGTCGGCCAAGAGCAAGGCCGCCTCGAGCTGACCGTGGACGCCGACACCACCGGCGGAGCGACGGTGCTGAGCGTCGTCGCCGACGAGGAACGGCGGGCCCTGGTGATCGAACTCGACGACGGTTCGACGCTCGTCACCGCGCCCGACGCACCGGAGGCCCGGGGGCTCACCCCGGGCCTCGTGCTGGGTGACGACGTCCGGTCCGCGCTCGAGCACGCCGCAACGCGCAAGGAGATCGCCCGCAGGGTCTTCGACTGGCTCGACCGGCGGCCGCGCTGCCGGGCCGACCTTTACCGGCGCCTGCGCGAACGCGACTACGAACCGGCGGCGATCGACGCCGTCCTCGACCGCTTCGAACAGCAGGGGCTGGTCGACGACCGCGCCTACGCGCGGGCCTGGGCCGAACAGACGGTCCGTCGCAAGGGCGTGGGGCGGCGCTGGATCGAGGCGCGGCTGCGGCAGCAGGGGATCGACGCGAGCCTGGCGCGCGAGGCGGCCGACGCGGTCCTCGACGCCGAGACCGAGCTCGAACAGGCGAAGCGCGCCCTGGTGGCCCGCCGTCTGGATCTCGACGATGCCCGGCAG
>CAZQHE010000226.1:3380-4518 GCA_964593155.1 uncultured bacterium | reverse complement strand
GCCGCCGAGCGATCCGCGCGCCCGGGCGCGGCGTTGCTTCCAGGCGGAGTACGTCGACTCCTCCACGGTGAGGTGTTTCAGCGCGTCCGCGTTGCGTTCCATCGCCTCGTAGCCCCGGGCGACGAGTTCGTCGAAACGATGGTAGTCGAGCGGCTCGACGTCGCCGACGTCGGGGCGCACGTACACCTCGCTGCCGTCGAGGGCGCGCTCGATGTTCTCGCGGACCACGGCGGTGAGCGACTGGATGTAGACGTCGGCCAGGCCCTCGATCTCCTCGATCGGATCGAGGGCGGGGCTGACGTCGATGGCGACGACGGGTCCGCGGTCGAGCGACCGCGCGACGTCGGCGGGGACGGTGCTCAACTGGCCGCCGTCGATGAGCAGGGCGTCGCCCACGCGACGTGGACGGAAGAACCCGGGCAGCGCCATGGTCGCGAGCATCGCGCGGGGAAGTGGACCGTCGTCCAGGACGACCCGCTCGCCCGACACGATGTCGACGGTCACCGCGCGGTAGGGCGTGGGCAGGGCGTCGAAGTCGGCGACGTCGCTCACCGGCAGGGTGAGCCGGCTGAACAGCAAGCCGAGTGCGTGGGCGGGATCGACGCCGAGCGGCAGGCCGCCGATCAGGCCGGTCGTGACGGCGCCGGGCAGTGCGCGGGCCTGCAACTTGTCGCGCATCGGGCGCGCGTGGTGGGGCGGGCTCCAGTCCAGGAGTCGTTCCCAGTCCGCCGTCGAGATCGTGCGTTCGAGCTCGTCGGCGTCGAGGCCGGCGGCGAACACCCCGCCGACGAGGCCGCCGATGCTCGTGCCGACGACGGCGTTCACGGGCACGCGGTGTTCGTCGAGCCACTGCAACGCGCCGATGTGCGCGAAGCCGCGGGCACCGCCGCCGCCGAGGGCGAGGGTGATGCCTTCGGCCTGATGGGGCGGGGTGGTCGATGGCTCGGCCGGGGACCCGGCGGATGGCCTGGTCGTTTGCACGGCTGATTGCTCGGGCAGGGCAGTCGATCGCGCGGCTGATTGCGCGGGTAGGGCGAGGGCAGCCAGGGCGAGGGCTGCCAGCGCGTGGGCGAAGGCGAAGGCGGCGAATGGGCGCATGGGCCTGGGGACGGTTGGGGATGTTCCGCGGCGGAAGCGG
>CAZQHE010000226.1:0-3280 GCA_964593155.1 uncultured bacterium | reverse complement strand
CGCCGCCCGCACCTCGACCGTCACGTGCACCAGTCCGAGATCGCGGGGGAGACGATCCTTGATCGTATCCGGCTGCAGGCCCGGTGGCCCGATCACCCCGATCACCGCCGCGAAGATCCCCGGCCCGATCGACCACACGTGCAGGTCGACCACGCGCGTCGCGCCGTCGTTCTCGATCGCGGTGCGCATGGCCTCTTCGGTCTCCGGCGGGCACTGGCGGTCGAGCAGGACGCTCGCCGTCTGCCGCATCAGGCCGATCGACCAGTGCGTCACGAGCACTGCGCCGACCACGCCCATCACCGGGTCCAACCAGGCGAGCCCGAAGTAGCGCCCGGCCAGGAGCGCGACGATCGCCGTGACCGAAGTGAGCGCGTCGGCCATCACGTGCAGGTAGGCCGAACGCAGGTTGTGGTCGTGCGAATGATCGTGACCATGCCCATGCCCGTGCTCGTGATCGTGCGCGTGCCCGTGCGCGACGTCGTGGCCGTGCGCGCCGAGGATCACCACCGACAGCCCGTTGACGATCAGCCCGACCACCGCCACCGCGATCGCGTAGCCGTAGCGGATCTCGACCGGGTTCAGGAAGCGTTCGACGCTCTCGACCACCATGAACACCGCGAAGCCGACGAGCAACAGCGCGCCCGCGAAGCCGGCCAGCGCGTTGACCTTGCCCGTGCCGAAGCTGTAGCGGCGGTCGAAGGCGTGGCGTCGGGCGTAGGCGTAGGCCACCGCGGCCAGCCCGAGCGCGACCGCGTGCGAGCCCATGTGCAGCCCGTCGGCGAGCAGCGCCATCGACCCGAAGGCGATGCCGGCGACGATCTCGACCACCATGGTGAGCACGGTGATCACCACGACGATCCGCGTGCGCCGCTCGCCCGGCCGCGTCAGGTGCTGGCCGAAGCCGTGGTCGTAGCAGTGGGAGCCGTTGTCGCGAGGAGCCATGGCGCGGAGGGGGAAAGCGCAGTGGTGTCGACGGCGACGCGGGGTCGCGCCCGTGGGGCGGAGGATAGTCGTGATGGGGGGCGGTGACCAGGGGGCGGGCCAGGGCGGGCGCTTCCGCCGCGGAAGTGGGGATGTTCGGCGGGGGAGCGGCATCGGCTCCTGCGACGCATTGGCCAACGGGCGAACGGCTGGTATCAGCTCTGACTCCCGCATCAGGACAGCCTATCGTAACGCTTGACGTTAATAACGCGTAGCGTTACCATCCTCGATGATCCGAAACCTGCGTGGCCGCTTGGCTCGTGAATGTCGAGATCGTCGACTACCATTGAGGTTTGCGACATGGCAAGACGTTCGCCGGTCCACCCCGGCGAGATCCTGGTGGAGGAGTTCCTCGAGCCGCTCGGGCTGTCGCAGTACCGAGTGGCCAAGGACATCAGCGTGCCGCCGCGTCGCATCAACGAGATCGTCCACGGCACACGGGCGATCACCGCCGACACCGCACTGCGGCTCGCTCGCTACTTCGGCACGTCCGACGTCTTCTGGATGAATCTCCAGATGCGTTACGATCTCGAGATCGAGAGGGATCGCCTGGGAAAGCGTCTCCAACGCGAGGTGGTCGTTCACCGGCAGTGACGCTTCCGCGGCGGAAGTGGGGATGTTCCGCGGGGGAAGCCGATCATGGTCGCCCCGCGCGGCGTCCCTCCCGTCCCCTATCCCACCACGTACCGAGCCAACACCTTCTGCACCGCCACGATCGCCCCGTCGTCCTTGAACTCCTTCACGAGCGGTTCGGTGCGGCTCGAGATGAAGATCTTCATCTCGGCGTCGCGGTCGAAGTGCCCCTTCGACTCGGTCATGAAGTGGCTGATCGAGCGGTAGGGGATCGAGTGGTACTCCGACTTCTTGCCCGTCATGCCCTGCTTGTCGATCAGGATCAGGCGCTTGTCGGTGAACACGATCAGATCGCGGACGAGCTTGAAGGCGTGCTCGACCTGCTCGCCGTCGATCATGATGGCGTCGAGGTCCTGCTCGACCTTCGAGACGTCGACTTCGCTGGCATTGCCGCTGAGGGCGGAGAGGAGGCCCATGGCAGTGTGTCCTTCGGTTCGGGCCGTTTCGGGCGTGGTGGGCAGCGTGGCGAGCGCTGCGCCGGATGCGCGGGGATCCCCCGCGCATTGCGACTCGGAAGGAAAGTCGTAGCGAAGATCATTCCGTTACGCGGAATCCGGTTACGGAAGTGTGACGGGATCCTGGCCGGGGACGATGCATGCCAGACGCCGTCGCCCGCGACTTGATCGACGCACCGCGGTCGGGGATGCTCGGGTCGTTGCCCCATGATCCGTGTTCGTTCCCCACGATTCGCGTTCGTTCCCTCGAAGCCGCGTTCATTCCCTGCAGGCCGCGCTCATTCCCCAGAAGCCGCGCTCATTCCCACCCCCTTGTCGACGAGGTGACGCGATCCATGGCCCAGACCCGGTTCCTGCTGCACGCGCGTGACTACCGCTACCCGGTGTTCGAGGTCGACGACCTGTACGTGATCGAGGCCGACGGCGACGAGACGCTCGTCCGGCTGCGCGCGAGGAAACGACGGCGCGACGTGCGCTCGTTCGGCGAGGTGCTCGCGCGGCTCGAGCCGCACGGCTTCGTGGAGATCTACCGCGGCATCGCCGTGAACGCGGCGCACGTGCGGGAGCTGCGCCGCGACGCCGACGAAGAACGGTGGGAGGTGCGCATGCGGCCGCCGGTGAATCTGGTACTGCCGGTGGCGGAGCGGCGGGTCGCGAGGGTGCGGAAGGTGTTGGCAGGGTGAAGTCGGCCCGGCAGGAAGATGATGGGTGGGGACGAGGTGGGGATGTTCCGCGGCGGAAGCGGGCGCGTCGACGAGGATGCGCGTGTGGATGTTGGTGACTTGCGACTACGGCTGCGGCCACGACTGCGACAGCATGCGTCCCCTGGCCGCATCCCAGGTCGAGACCTGATCGGGATCCGCACGATACTCGGCGAGTCGCCGCTTCAGGTCGTTGCGCTGGGAGGGTGTCAGCCAGACGGCATCGGGGTCGGACGCGATCGAGTCCCACAGCTCCTGGAGCTTGCGGATTCTGGTCTCGAGATCGAGCGCCTCGAATTCGGACTGCCAGTTTCGACGTTCCATGGGGCTACGATACCGCGGTGTGAGATCCGGGGCAATGGGTCGAGGCCGGGTCGCCGAGAATCGTGCCGTTCGCGTGACAGGTGGAAGCGAGAACCCGGGTGGCGGCACCCGTGGGTATCGAGCTTGGGGACGGCACGAGAAACTCCCGCAGCGGACTCGGGCACGATGGTGACGTCATTGCGCCCG
>CAZQHE010000225.1:0-4553 GCA_964593155.1 uncultured bacterium | reverse complement strand
TGAAATCGGGGAGGTCGAAGGCGACGGCGTAGACGCTGAAGTCGACGAAGGGATCCACGTTGAGCGTGGTCTGGGTGCCCTCGGCGTCGGCGAAGATGCCGAGATCGCCGGGTTCGGCCTGCGCATGTGCAGCGCCGGCGCTGACGACCAGGGCGATGGCCGCAGCAGCAGTGACAAGCTTCTTCATGGAAGCACTTCCTCCGTGAGGGAGTCTGGTTGAACACACGAGGGAGAAGGTTCCTCCCGGGGATTCGTCTCGAACCCTGCCCGACCGAGGGATGGGAGGGGTGATGCCCCTCGGCACCACCCACCCATCGATCGCGACGAAGCAGGTGCTCGTCGAAGACGATCAGTTGCGGTACAGGCTCTTCACCGCGCCGAACGACTCGGACTCGGTATCGACCGGAGCCTCGACGGTCAGGCTGGGCCCGACGTCGCAGGTGTGGACGACACCCTGGCAGTCGCTGTACACGGGAAGAGTCGTGTCCAGGCTCGACGACCGCGGATTCCCGGTCACACCGAAGGTCGTGGCCGCATCCGGGCTCGTCGCAACGAACGAATAGCTGGCCACGAGAATCGGGAAACCGTTGAACCCGATGGCACACGCACCCAGCCCGACGTTCTGGCCACTGAAGACCGGATCGTTCGGGTCGTTCGGGAAGTTGAGCCCTCCGCCGTCCGGACCGAAGCTGGAACCGGCTGCGAAGAGATCGACACCCCCGTCGACGGTGAGCGTGTAGCCGACGGCGTTCGTCAGGCCCTCGAGGAACATCACGACATGAATGTCGAATGTTTCACCGACGACCGGACTCACGACGTTCGCCGTTCCTTCGGTGTCACTGTAGACACCGAGAGTACAAGGCTGCGCCGCAACGGGACCGACAGTCACCGCGATCAGGATCGCGATGGTGACGGCCATTGTCCTCTTGAGCATGGGGTCACTCCTTATGGATGCTCAGGCACGTGGTGCGAATTCAAGGGAGTTGCTCTCGGCGGACGGGACACCCCGTGAGAGGTGCCCCCGAGCCGTTGACGGAGCAGGACTAGGGGCAGACTTCTTCGAGGTGGAGCGCGAACTCGCCCACGTCGGGCAACCCGAGCTCACCATCGGGGATGAAATCCGAGCGGAACACGAAGCCACCACTACCGAAGTCGATGGCGAACTGACCGACGTCCTGCAGGTTGACCGCACGGTCGCCCGTGATGTCGGGACTGTTGACGTCGATGTCCAGAGCCGGACCGGTCAGAGCGTTGCCGCCCAGGTAGACCTGAAGACCGTTCTGAGTGAAACTGCCACCGAAGATGTTCCCGGTGAAAGTGGTGACACCACTGGCGTCCGTGTTCGCGTCCGCGACCGCCCCACCGGGGCAGAGGTTCAGCTCGCCAGTGCCGTTGTCGTTCAGGGTCACGTCCTGGAACGGATAGCCCTGGATCGGAGTCCCGTTCACGTCGCGAACGGTGACCGTCACCGTGGCACCCGCCGAGCCCAGGTTCGTGCCCAGCCCAGCCGGGGTGATGAGGACCTGAACCGTGGAGCCCGGGCCGGAGGCCGTGCTCTGGGTCAGATCGGGCACACCCGCGGTCGCCGAGGTGGCGAGACCGAGCAGCATGCTGCCAGCGACAGCGAGACCCAAGAGTCTCTTGTTCATCAAGGATACCTCCCAAGGGTACGTCGCGCGGTCGGTGAGGTGTTCCGACCACGTTGCTTGTTTGTCATGATCCGCGCTACCGAACTCCTTCCACTCTTTCAACCGATACTCGACCCCGAGAGGCTAGCACGCTGCGAGAACGGGTGTCAAGCCTGCCGATTTCGCGCAAATGCCACGCGCGCAACGAATTAAGCGAAAATCAAGAGCAGGTCGGAGGCGGTCGGACGATCTCGACCGGTCATGATCTGACCAGTCGTACCCTTCCGTTCCCCAGTGCCTTGCGCGGCATCTGGGGGCGATGGTGGGCGAAACAGGACTCGAACCTGTGACCCCCTGCTTGTAAGGCAGGTGCTCTGACCAGCTGAGCTATTCGCCCACCCGATGGTCGCTGCGGTGGCGCAGCCACAGGTGGAGTGGGATGAGCACGCAGTAACCGGCGACCAGCAGGACGGGGGCGGCCACGGTACTGCGCAGTGCGCCGAGGAGTACGTATCCCAGGACGATGCTGAGCAGGCCGGCGAAGAGCCAGGCGTTACGACGGAGCAAGAGCGACCTCCTCGGGTGCGCAGGGACGGTAGTCGGGGGCCCGGGTGCCGTCAACCGGACCCGTCGTCGCGCTGGGCCCGCTGAGCACGCTGCCACGCGCGGTACCGGCGGACGGCGCGACGGTGTTCCTCCCAGGTGCGGCTGAACCGATGACCACCCTCGCCGTCGGCCACGAAGTACATGGCCTCGAAGTCCGGCTCGGGCCACAGCACCGCCAGCAGGGCCTGGCGTCCCGGGTTGTTGATCGGTCCCGGCGGGAGTCCGTGCACGCGGTAGGTGTTGTACGGCGAGTCGACCTCGAGATCCCCGTAGGTCAGTCGTTCGCCGATCTTGCCGACGGCGAAGGCCACCGTCGGATCGGCCTCGAGCCGCCAGCCCTTCTCCAGACGATTCAGGAACACCGCGGCGACGCGTCGGAACTCGTCGTCGACGGTCACCTCGGCCTCGACGATCGAGGCCAGTGTCACCCACTCGTGCAGGTCCACCGAAGCGGCCTCGAGCCGGGCTGCGACCGAGTCGACCACCACCGCCTCGAAGGCCTCGACCATCGTCTCGACCACGGTGATCGGAGCCACGCCCCGGGCGAACCGATAGGTCTCGGGAAAGAGGTAGCCCTCGAGCGAGGCCCCGTCGGGAAGGTCGAGGCGCTGCCGCCAGCGGGGAAGGGGCTCTTCGACCAGCGTTGCGAGCGCCTCCCGCTCGATCGCCAGCGAGTCGGCCAGCGCGGCGACCACCTGCGCGGCGGTCCAGCCCTCGGGCAAAGTGACCGCGCGGGTGCGCAGGGGTCCGTCGACCAGCAGGTGGAGGATGCGCGCCGGCGAGGCCCCGCGCGGCAGGTCGTACTCGCCCGCACGGACGCCGCGAGCACCCCCCTCGATGCGCGCGACCGTGCGCAGGGTCCACGGCGCGTCGAGGAGCCCGGCCTCGGTGAGACGCTCGGCGGTCCGGCCCAGGGTCTCGCCCTCGTGCACGACGAAGTGGAGGGTGCCGGAGTCGCGCTCGTCACCCACGTACAGGGCCTGCCAGCCCCACACGGCGACCACCACGAGGGTGACCAGGAACACCCCCACCGTGGCCCCGATCCACCGCATCGCCCTGCCTTTCATGCACGCCTCGCGTCGAGCACCGCCTGCAGGATCAGCGCGGCGGCCACGGCGTCGCGGTGCTCGCGCGGGCGCCGACGGCCGGCGAGCACGCGCTGGGCTTCGGCCGTGGAGTACCGTTCGTCGACCAGGTGAACGGCGATCCCCCGCGACCGCAGGCGTGCCCTCAGCAGTTCGGCCACACGCTCGCTCCGCCGCGCCGATTCGCCGCGGCCGCCGTCCTGGGTGATCGCGTGTCCCACCACCACTTCGGACACCTCGTGTTCGGTGCAGAGCCCTTCGACCAGATCGATCAGCGAGCGGTCGCGCTGCCGGTCGTGCGTCGTCAACGGGGACGCCACGATGCCCTCGGGATCGGACAGGGCGACCCCGGTGCGCCGTTCACCGGGATCGAGGGCGAGCAGAGTGGCCACGACGGGGTCCGCCCGATCAGTCCTGGGCGTCGTCGTCGGGAGTGTCTTCGTCGGCGTTCTTCGGGATCTTGGTCAGCTTCACCCCGAAGCTTCCGTTCTCGCGCAGGAAGTCGATCTCGTCACAGAAGGCGTTCATCATGTAGAGGCCGCGCCCGCGCTCCTGCATGAGGTCGTCGGGCATGGTCCCGAGGTCACGCGACTCGAAGTCGAAGCCGTCGCCGTTGTCCCACACCGTGACCTCGAAGCGCTCCGCCGAGAACTCGAGATCGACCTGCGTGAGGACGTCCTCGCGCAGTTCGTTGCCGTGCTCGATCGCGTTGGTGCAGGCCTCGATCACCGAGGTCGACAGCTCGTCCAGTTCGGACTGGCTGAAGGGCAGCTCGCTGCCGACCTCCTGGATCACCGCGTCGGGAACGCCCAGGAACATGTGGGAGCTGGGAAAGTTGATCTCGATTCGCACGACTACGGCTCGACCCCGGTGGAGGCTTGTCAGTCGGTGGCGAAGCTCTGGACGGCCTCGTCCTCGCTCTTGTACGTCTCGAACACCGAATGGAGTTTCGTCACCATGAAGATGCTCTCGATCCGGTCGGACACGTTCAGGAGCTTCATCTCACCCTCGTTGCGCTTCAGCGTGGTGTAGCCCGAGATGAGGATGCCGAGCCCGGTGCTGTTCACCCAGGTCACCTTGGCGAGGTCCACCACCACCCGGGACTTGCCCTGGTGGATCAAGGACTTGAGCGTGCTGTTGAAGAGTTCGCTGTCGGGGCCACCCATGATCTTGCCCGAGACCTCGAGAATGGTGACGCCGTCGACCTCGCGCTCCTTGATCTTCATCGTGACCC
>CAZQHE010000224.1:0-4610 GCA_964593155.1 uncultured bacterium | reverse complement strand
CCCGACGCGTCCGGCAATTCCTAATCGTCGTCCGAGTCGTCGTCGTCATCGTCCCAGTCGTCGTCGTCCGAATCATCATCGTCGTCCCAGTCGTCGTCGTCATCGTCGTCCGAATCGTCGTCGCCGTCCTCGAACTCCGTCCGGCGGTCGACGTCGATCCGCACGCCGAGCACCTCGAACCAGACCAGGTGGCCGCTGGCGTCGACCTCCACGCGATCGACGCGGCCCTCCACCTCGTGCCGGTCGTCGGCGTCGTCGCAATCGAGGTCGTCGACGTGCAATCCGGAACCGTCCGGGCCGACGTAGTCGCCGTCGACCTCGGCGAAGTCACCCACGGCGAAGTCGAACACCGAATCGAACGAGCAGTCGTCGAGCCAGTCGTCGTCGCGGCTCATGGCGTCGCTCACCGACAGCGCCACGCCCATCACGCCGAGGGTGCCGGCCGAGGCGTCGACGGAGGTCACGGGACCGTCGAGGTCCCACTCGAAGTCGACGACGCTCTCGCGCTCGACCTCACGAGCGTGGAAGCGACCCGAGTCCAGGTCGTACCAGCCGTCGACCTCGACGAAATCGCCGACGGAGACCATGGAACCGGAGCCTTCACCCACGGACCGGAACCCGAAGTCGGCCCCGAGATAGTCGACCACGCCACCGTCGGCATCGGTCGCCAGCAGCACCTGGATCGAACCGGCGCTGGTCGACTGCAGGTCCGCGCCGGCCATCTCGCGCACGGTGTACGCGCCGGCGTCGAGGCCGTCGAAGCGGTAGGTTCCGTCGGCGGCGCTGGTCGTCAGCACGGGGCCGAATCCGCTACTGCGCAGCTCGACGGTCACGCCGCCGATGCCGCGCTCGCCGCCGTCCAACGTGCCATCCGCATCGCGGTCGGCGAAGACGGTGCCCCCGATGCTGCCGCCGGCTTCGGACATGGCGAAGTCCACGCGCGCGACGAAGGCCACGGACACGGCACCACCGGTCTCGAAGCGCAGGCTGCGCGGCTCGCTGGACTCGCCGACGGACCACTCGCCGTCGCCGTCGGCGAAGGACAGGTCGAAGGACGCGCCCGCGCCGGTCTCGCCGTTGTCCGCGCCGGCCACGGTCACGCCGGCCGGATCGAGACTCACGAGGGTGAGCGTGGCGGGAACGGGCACGGGTGCGTCGCCGTCGTTGATCACGGTGAAGTCGGCGAGCAGCGCACCGCCGTCGCGGCGGACGTCGTCGCCGCGCAGGGTGAAGGCGGTGACCCCGGCCCCGCCCTGCGCGCGCAGGAACACGGGACCGGAGCCGACATCGCCGCTGCCGATCGCGGTGCGGGCCACCGCGGTGTCGTTCGTGGTGCCGGTCGGCGAGTCGGAATCACATCCCGCTGCGGTCAGGGCGACCGCGAACGCGAGAGCCACAGAAGCGAGCGAGGAACGTCGGAACATGGTGTCAGCACCTCTGGTCGGAGTGATCCCGATGCAACGCAACGGGACAGGGCGATGTTTCTGCTCCAGAGGTGTCGGCCGGGGCGCCGGTTGATACACGAAGGCCCCGATCCGTCCGGACCGAGGCCTCACGCGCGGGAGCCTCACCGCGTCTACCGCACCAGGACCATGCGAATGGTCTCGGTCGTCGACCCGGCCCGGAGGCGGGCGTGGTAGACCCCCGATGCGGCGAGTCCTCCTCCGTCACCGCGACCGTCCCACACGACGCGGTGCTCGCCGGCCTCGACCCGGCCTTCGAGCAGGGTCCTCACGTGACGACCGCGAGCGTCGAAGACGTCCAACTGCGCGTCGGCCACGCTGGGAACCGTGAACCGGACCGACGTCCGCGGATTGAAGGGATTCGGGGCCACCGTCAGGTCCAACGCACGTACCGGTGGCGCCGAGGTCGAGATGCTGATCGGCGTCAGCAGGACGACGGCGTTCGTGCCGCTCGCACTGTCGAAACCCGTGGTGTACACACGGCGCTGGTCGTCGATGAAGCCCAGGTCGACCGACCAGTCCGAGAACGCGGGCTCGAGCAAGGACTCGTAGTCGTTCACGAGCGTGTCCTCGGATCGGAACAGAATGCCGCCCGACGCCGACACGTCGCCCTGATCGTTGTTGTCGTAGAAGCCCACGAAGCGCGACGGCAGTTGCGCGGGGTTCAGGCGGATGTAGCCGTCGGTGTCGTTGTGCAGGTAGGTGAGGTAGTTCTCGGTCACCACCGAGGCCAGGTTCGCCGCGACCACGGCTTCGTCCTGGTCGTTCACGGCGAAAGCGATCACGTCGGTGAAGCCCACGGTGCCCACCGGATCGGGAAGGCCGAGTTCGGTGATCTCACCGGTGCCGAGATCCATGCGCAGCCCACCACCGACGATCACGTCGTTGTCGTTGATGTCGCGCACGGTGGCCTGGAAGCCCATGGACCCGAGATCGACCGGATCCTCGGTGGTCGACAACAACGTCGTCGGCCCGCCCTGGAAGCCCTGGATGCGTGACCAGCCGACGATGGTGCCGGCGTTGTTGATCGCGACGGCCTGTCCGCCGTTCGTCGCGCGATCGGAACCGGCCGCGAAGACGGTCGCCGGGACGGCCAGCACTTCGACCGTGTAGCCGCCGCCGGGCTGAGGCGTCCACACGGCTGGTTCTCCCAGGTCGAAGGGGAGCCCACCGTCGTGCACCATCCCGACGACCACGCCGGCGTCGTTGACGTCGAGCGCCGAGCCGGTCAGATAGCCACTGGGAAGGGGCAGCGTGGTCACGCCGTCTTCGAGAGTGGCGAGGAAGGGCTGCAGGAAGCCGGCGACCACCTGATCGCCGACGAAGTGTCCGGCGTCACTCGCTCCGCGAAGGGTGGTCGTGGTCTCGTAGGTGAACACGACGTCCAGGCGGTAGCTCGGGACGACGGCACGGGCGGAGTGTGCCGAGAGGCACAGAAGGGCGAGAAAGAGAAGGGTTCGCGTTCGATTCATGGCGATCCGATCATGGTCTGGGCACGAGGCCACTCAGGGGACACGAGGCTCGGGTCGTCGGGGGACGGGCGCGAATGGTCCCGCTCGGACGGACGACCCGACGGTTTCGGCCGGGAAGAAGAGGGGCGACGAAGGCCGGACCGTCGGTTCATTCGGCCAGCGTCATGCTTCGTGAGAGGACGTCGCCACCGACGATCAACCGAGTGGGGTAGACGCCCGAGGCCACCGGCGCGCCCGCGTCGTCGCGACCGTTCCACGTGACCTGGCCGAGAACGGCGACGAACGGGAGTCGGAGATGTCCGGGTACCATGCCTCGTTCACTCCGTGGACGGGGAGAGAGAACCGGAAGGATCGGGATCGAACGCGCCGTCGGGAGCACCGGCCAGGATCCAGGCCTCGATCAGGGCGATCGAGTCGGCGCCGAGGGGCGGACCGCCCGCCGGCATCAGAGGCCCGTACACGCCGGTGTCGGTGATCTTGTTGAACAGGACCGAAGCGGACGGATCACCCGGTTCGATGCGCGGCGCCTGGTAGCTGGGCGACGTGACGCCCACCAGGTTCGAGTGACTCTCGCCAGCTCGAAGATCCAGGCCACCGTTGCCGTTGGCCCCGTGACACGCCGGGCCGCAGCTCGCGTCGAAGATCGGCTGGACGTCGTCGGCGAAGGTCGTCTCCGTGGGGTCGGGATCGGGGTCGCTGCCGCCCGGATCCACGGGATCACCGTCGTCGGAACAACCAGCCAGCCCCGCCAGGGCGGCCACGAACAGAACGGGGAACCATCGATCGGGTCGGAAGAAGGTCATCGGGTCACCTCGGAATCGCCGGGGATCGCCACCAGCTCGAGCTGGACGTCCTGTTCCTCGGCGAGCTTCATCATGAGGAACTTCGGGCGGGGAATGTCGTGCTCGGAGAGCACCACGGGAAAGCGGGTCTCGACGGTCATCGAGCCGTCGTTGCGATGCGCGATGGTCACGGCCAGGCTTCGCTCGCGCGTCACCCCGTGCAGCGTGAAGGTGCCGGGCAGTTCGAGGATCGTGCGACCTCCCGGAGGGATCGTCGCCGGCCACGAGGCCCCGTCATCGTCGCCCTCGAAGACGGCCACGGGGAATTCGTCGGTGTGCAAATGGTTGTCGCGCATGTGCCGGTTGCGCAGCCCGATCCCGGTGTCGATCGAGGCCATGTCGACCTCGACGCGCCAACGCGCGCCGGACCGCAGATCGGCCAGGTCGACCTCGATCCATCCCCGCACTTCATCGGTGGAGCCGTCGAAGCTCTCGACGGTGGCCTCGGAGTGGAACCGGACCTCGTTCGGCGCACCGGGTTCGATCCGGTAGCGCGTGGCCGCGCCCGTCGCCGGACGGACCGCGACGAACGCGAGGCCGATACAACAGGCGAGAGAGAGAAGGACGCGGGGCATGGACATCACCGGACCGGGAAGGGGGATCAGAAGAGGAAGTGCAGGACCACGTCGCCCCGGATCCGGTCGTCCTCGTCGACGGCCGGGCCGGAGTCGGGGTCCTCGAAGCGTGCCAGGGCCTGGATGCCGACGAAGGGCGTGAACAGGGCGTCGAAGCCCACCCCCCAACGCTGCCGCGTTCCCGACTCGAGATCGCGGTCGGGGTCGTGGAAGTCGTGCTGGAGCAGAACCGTCCACCCCTGGTGCACGGTCCAGGCG
>CAZQHE010000223.1:0-4790 GCA_964593155.1 uncultured bacterium | reverse complement strand
CCTATGCCGTCTTTATCGGCGATCAAGCGCCAGTGCATCGCTCGCGTGGTCCGCAGGAAGCTCAGGCTGCGCTCGACGCCGGTGGAGATCTCGTCGGCGACGTCCGTCACGGCGTCCATCAGGGCCTCGGCCGTGAGGTCCTCCTGCGCGGTGGGGTTCGCCACCGCCTGCCGCGCGTCGTCGTCGTTCATGCCGAAGCGCTTCTGGAACTCCTCGACGAGCCGGTTCGTGCCCACCGTGAGATCGCGGGTGAAGTAGGGAACGCCGTTCTGGACGATGGCCACGTTCGTGGTCTCGCTGCCCACGTTCAGCAGCCCGACCACGTCCTCGCTCGGTCCGCCCGTGATCTCCTCGTAGCAGTTCTGCAGGGCGAAGGAGTGGACGTCGACGATCACCGGGTTCAGGTCGGCCTCGCGCAGCAGCTCGGCGTGGCTCTGGATCGTGTCCCTGCGCGCGGCAACCAGCAGGATCTCCATCTGGTCGGCCCCGACGTCGTCCTTGACGATCTGGAAGTCCAGCGAGATGTCGTCGATGTCGAAGGGGACGTGCTGCTCGGCCTCCCACAGGATCGCCTCCTGGGCGTCCGCGGCGGCCATCTTGTCCATCAGGATCTTCTTGACGATCACCGAGCGGCCACCGATGGCGCTGACGACCCGGGTCTCGGGCACGCCCGCGCGGCCGACGCATTCGCGCACGGCCTCGACCACCATGTCCCGATCCATGATCTCACCGTCGACGATGGCCTCGGGGACGAGGTCGACCATGGCGAAGTGCGTGACGAGCGGATTCTCGGAAGAATGATCCACACGCAGGCACTTCACGACGCTCGAACCGATGTCGAGGGCGACCGTCGATTTGCTGCGCTTGCGAAGCATGGGCAACATGGATGCGCCAACCTCCGGGGGGCCCCGGGCCTCGCGGCGCGTGCCCCGGGCCGGGAATCTGGGGTCGCCTCCGACGGCTTCGAAGGCGACGCTCTGGCGCGATGCGCAAAGCACATGCCAACCCCCTCCCACCACTCGTCGCTCCAAGCCGTTGTGTGTCTTGCACCTACGCGAGGGCCCAAAGGGGTTTCGGCCTTCCGCCCGGAAGAACGCAGCGTCCTGCACGGTCACTTGCAGCTTGCACGGGGAAGGCCGCGGTGCACGAAGAAGGGGCGCTCCATCCCGTGGAACGCCCCTGCGTCGATCTGCGCCATTTCGCCGACGGGGATCAGGGAGTCGGCCGCAGGAACCCGCTGTACCACGCGATGAGGTCGTCGCCGACGAACACGACGATCATCGTCGCCGCCGCGAGGAAGGTGCCGAAGGCGATCTTCGACTCGCCGGTGCGCCGCAGCAGCACCGATCCGACCATCGCGCCCAGGAAGGCCCCGACGAAGATCACGAGCAGGACCTCGATCGCGCCCAGGAAGGCCCCGACCGCCGCCATGAGCTTGATGTCGCCGCCGCCCATGGCGTCGATGCCGCGCAGCTTCTGCCAGACAATGCCAACCAGCAGGAGCAGTCCTCCGCCCACGAGCGCCCCGACCACGGCCGACAGGATCCCCGGACCGGTGAACGGTGCCAGGACCAGGCCGAGGACCAGGAAGCCCAGACTGATCGGATCGGGGATGATCATGTGCTCCCAGTCGATGAAGGCGACGGCGAGCATGGCCGCGAGCAGGGCGAACAGGGCGAGTGCCTCGAAGCCGAGGCCGAAGCGCCAGACGCAGCCGACGGCGAGCAGCGCACCGAGCGCCTCCACCACCGGGTAGCGCCAGTGGATCGCGGCCTGGCAGCTCGAGCACCGGCCGCGGAGGACCAGCCACGAGACGATCGGGAGGTTCTCCCACATGCGGAGGCGGTGCCCGCAGTGCGGGCAGGCAGACGCTGGTGCGACGATCGACTCGCCGCGCGGGACGCGGTGGATGACCACGTTCAGGAAGCTGCCGACGCATGCGCCGACGAAGGCCACGACGGCCCAGACGGCGGCGGGAGGAAGGGCTTCGATCTCAGACATCGTCGTCTTTCTGGACGCGGCCGTTGATGATGCGGCGACGCGTGGCCCATTCCGGGACAGGACCGGTGCCTTCGATCGCGGCCTGCAGCTCCTCCATGTACTCCTCTGCCTTGGCCCGCATGTCGGGATTGGGCGTGGTCTCGGCGACGAAGCGCCACAGGGCATAGGCCTTCTCGAGATCACCCGCCCGGCTGGTGACGAACGCAGCGAAGCGATGCACCATGTCCGGTGCCGTGGGTGTCTCCGCCGCCTCGCGGAACCAGCGCGCGGCCTCGCGGTCGTCCAGGCGCACCGTGTACTCGAGCAGGCCGCGATTGAACGGGAACTCCCAGTTGTTCGGCATCCGCTCGCTGCCCTTCGCCAGGAGCGCGTGCGCCTCGTCCATGCGCTCGAGGTCGTCGGCCAGGACGAAGGCCCCGAACTTGTAGCCCTCCACGAACCACGGATCGAGATCGACCACACGATGGGTCAGCTCGCGGAAGAAGTCCAGACCGTGGTCGCCCTTGGCCCAGGCCCCGTAGTAGGTCACGGTGCGCAGCCACAGGGCATCGGCCACGACGTTCTCGTAGCCCATCGACACCAGTTTCAGGGCCTCGCTCGTCGGCAGGTAGCTCACGCCAACGTTCGGGTCCTCGGGACGCACCGACCGCGCACGATCCGATGCCGCGTCGCCGCCCACGAAGGCGGCCGCGGCCACCAGACCGGGCACGACCCACGCCAGCAGCACGCGGCTCACTTGAACTCCCTCCGGCGGAACACGAACTCGGCGGCGATCACCAGGCCGATGCTGTACAGCGCCATGTAGACGACCGCCCACAGGACGTGGCCGGCCTCGATCGGGAAGCCGTGGACGGCCGCCGCACGGACGTCGAAGAGATCGAGGTTCGGAAGCACGTTCTGCAGCACCTGCACCGTACCGGCCATCATCGGGTTCTCGGTGACGTGCGCGAAGTCGAGCAGGTCGGACAGCATGCGCCCCGAGATGAAGATCCCCATCGTGAACAGCGCGGTGAGCAGTGGTCCCGTGAAGGAGCTGAAGAAGATCACCACCGCGGTGATCAGGATCATCTCGCAGAGCGTCAGGCCGATGCTCAGCAGATAGGCCCATTCGAACTGGGTGCCGGTCACGAGCAACGCGAGCGCGAAGAGCACGGTCATCATGGCCATCATGGCCACGATCGTGATCAGCAGGCCGAGGTACTTGCCGAGCAGGTACTCCATGCGCGACACGGGCTTGCTCAACAGCGTCATGATCGTGCGCTTGTCGACTTCCTTGTGCACGAGGCCGCTGCCGACGAACAGCACGACCAGCACCGCGAAGATCGAGATGCCGGCCAGGCCGATGTCGGCCACGAGCTTCTGCTGGGCGCCGACGCTCAACGGGCTGAGCACGATGGTGCTGGCCATGAGCACGACCCCGAAGGCGCCGACCAGGGCGAAGACGCGGTCGCGCACGGCCTCGCGGAAGGTGTTGCGGGCGATGGCCAGGATCTTCACGAGATCACCTCCTCACGGTCGCCGTGGTTCGATTCCCCCGTCGTGATGTGGTCGAGGATGCGGCGGACGTGTTCGCGGGTCTCGGCGTCGGCGTCACCGCTGGCCGAACCCGTTCCCGGCGATCCGTTCGTCACCTCTTCGAGGAAGATCCGCTCGAGGTCCATGCGCACCGGGCGTACCTGCAGGAGGGATCCGCCGCCCCGCTGGATCTCCTGGATGATGCCGGCGACGGCGTCGCGGTCGGTGATGCGGACGTTCACGACGTCGTGGTTGCGCTCGCACGTGATGCCCTCGCCCCGGATCGACTCCTCCGCGCCGTCGGGAAGCCCACGGCACTGGATCTCCAGACCGCGTCGATCGGCGTCGCGGTCGTCGAGGTCGACGACACGTCGCAGCCGGCCCTCGCTGAGGATCACGGCGCGGTCGGCGATCGCCTCGACGTCGCCCAGGATGTGGCTGCTCATCAGGATGGTCTTCCCGCGGGCCTTCAGCTCGGCGACGATCGTCCGGATGTGGTGGCGGCCCATCGGATCGAGCCCGCCCATGGGCTCGTCGAGGACGAGCAGGTCGGGGTCGTTCACCAGCGCCTGGGCCAGTCCGACGCGCTGCAGCATGCCCTTCGAGTAGGTGCGCATGCGCTGGTCGGCGCGGTCCTGCATGGAGACCAGGTCGAGCACCTCGCCGATCCGGCGCTTCGCCGTGCGCTTGTCGACCCCGTGGAGGTCGGCAACGAGCTGCAGGAACTCACGGGCGGTGAGGTGGTCGTAGAAATAGGGCTTCTCGGGGACGTAGCCGATCCGGGCGAGGGATTCCTTGTGCCCAGGCGGGTGGCCGAAGAGGGAGATCTCGCCGGCGTCGATCCGGATGAGGCCGAGGAGGGCCTTGATCGACGTGGTCTTGCCGGCGCCGTTGTGCCCGAGGTAGGCAAGGGTTTCCCCTTCGTGGACCTCGAACGAAACAGAGCTCAGGATCCGGCGCTGGCAGCGCGTGAAGTCGCTCACATACTGTTTGTCGACGTTTCGAAATTCCAGGACCCTCACAAGGCATCTCCCGCGAGTAGTGCCCTCGACGATTCGGAAAGCCTCCGCCCTCGGTGCCTTCGAAGCTCGAGCACGTTCGATGCCATCGAATGCCCGAACCGAAACGAAAGAAGCCGGACAGGGCGTGTTCCCGTCCGGCTTCTCCTGAGGGATCGACCCTCCGAGTACTCAGCGTTCATCCATAGACGATGGATCGCTTAGTTACCGTTGGTCACGGTGATGATCGCGCCATCGGTCCCCGGATCCTTCCCG
>CAZQHE010000222.1:0-4813 GCA_964593155.1 uncultured bacterium | reverse complement strand
TTCCCGCTTTTAAACATCGAGGGGCTGCGGGGGAAGATCTTCGCGGTGATCCCGGCCGTGGTGATCCCGGTGCTGCTGTTCTCGCTGGTCGAGAGCAAGACGGTGCTGCCTGCCCACCTCAAGCACCTGAAGGGCGAGGGCGGCGAGTGGGGCTGGGGCAAGCGGATCGTGGCCATGATCGTGGCCGCGCTGATCCTGCTGCTGTTCTACCGCGTGGTCGATCGTGTCGCGGGCATTCCACTGCCGACGGTGATCTACGTCGGCATCCCGGCCGCGATCGCCGCGGTGGTGATCTCGCGCTACCAGAAGGACATCGGCCGGGCGCTCGAGCGCTTCGTGCAGACGCGCTACCGGCCGGTGCTCGACCTGGCCGCGCGCTACCGCTACTTCACCATCGCCGGTGGTGTGGCCACGCTGGCCCTCACCATGTCCCTGGTCGCGGGCGGACACATCAAGGTGCGCCTGTTCCCGAACGTGGAATCGGACTCGATCGTCGCCCGGGTCGACATGCCGCTCGGAACGCCCGTCGAGACCACCCGCGAAGCGGTGGCGCGCATCGAACGCGCGGCCGCCGCGGTCGAGGCCGGCCTCGAGGCCGAGCTGGGCGACGAGGGTGCGGGCATCTTCCGCCACCGCCTGACCTCGATCGGCTACCAGCCCAGCCTGGCCGAGGGCGGTGGCCCCATGGGTCCGGCCGACGGCACCTTCAGCGGGGGTCACCTGGGGGAGGTCGCGATCGAGCTGACGGGCAGCGAGGACCGCACGATCAGCTCCACGGAGATCTCGCGGCGCTGGAAGGAGGAGGTCGGGCAGATCCCCGGTGCGGTCGGGCTCTCCTTCGTGGCCGACCTCTTCGACGCCGGTGCGCCGATCGACATCCAGCTGGCCTCGACCGACATCGACGAACTCGAGTCGACGGCCGACGCCATCAAGGCCGAGCTGGCGAACTTCGCCGGGGTGAGCGAGATCACCGACTCCTACGACACGGGCAAGCGGGAGCTGCGGGTGCGCATCCGGCCCGAGGGCGAAGCACTCGGCCTGACCCAGCTCGACGTGGCCCGTCAGGTACGCCAGGCCTTCTTCGGCGAGGAGGCGCAGCGGATCCAGCGGGGCCGCAACGAGGTGAAGGTCATGGTGCGGTACCCGGAGGACGAACGCCGCAGCCTGGCCGATCTCGAGAACATGCGCGTGCGCACCCCCGACGGCACCGAGGTCCCGCTGCTGCGCGTGGCCGACGTCGAGACGGGCCGTGGTTTCTCGACGATCCGCCGGGTCGACCGTCAGCGTGTGATCAACGTGACCGCCGACGTCGACGACGAGGTCGCCAACGCCAACGAGATCCTGGCCGCCGTCGAGGCCGGCGTGTTGCCCTCGATCCTGCGCGACCACCCGCGGGTGAGCTGGTCGTTCGAGGGCGAACAGAAGGAACAACGCGACAGCAACCAGGGCCTGATGCGCGGCTTCCTGCTGGCCCTGCTCGTGATCTACGCGATGATGGCCATCCCCTTCCGCAGCTACGTGCATCCAGCCGTGGTGATGAGCGCGGTGCCCTTCGGCCTGGTCGGCGCGGTGTGGGGCCACATGATCATGGACGAGCCGCTCAGCCGGCTGTCGTTCATCGGCATGATCGCGCTGCTGGGCGTGGTGGTGAACGACAGCCTGGTGATGGTCGACTACATCAACCGCCGTCGGCGCGAGGGGGCCGGCCTGCACGAGGCGGTGCTGATGGCCGGACCGGCGCGCTTCCGCGCGATCCTCCTGACCTCGATGACCACCTTCATGGGCCTGCTGCCGATGCTGCTCGAGCAGAGCCTGCAGGCGCAGTTCCTGATCCCGCTGGCGATCAGCCTGGCCTTCGGGGTGGTCTTCGCGACCGTGGTCACGCTGTTCATCGTGCCCTGCAGCTACCTCGTGCTCGAGGACCTCCTGGCGCTCTTCGCGAAGACCTTCGAGCGGCTCGGTGGCCGCGACGACTCCGCGGCCGGACCGGTGCCGGCCCCGGAGCCGGCCCGCAGCGTGGGTGCCCGGGCGGTCGGCGGCGACGCATCCTCGGGCCGGGGTGCGGACGAATAGAAGAGTACCGGCGGGGCAATTTCGGGCCCCGCCGCTCGCATCCGCCCGTCGGGCCCCACGTGCCCGAGGAGGTCTGCCCCCATGCGCACCTGGATCATCCTGGCCGCCCTCGTCGTCGCGCAGCCCGCCGTCGCGGACGATCCGGTGGCCACGAACAGCACCGCCAGCTACGCTCCCGAGCGCGAGACCGCGCTCGAGGAGGTCGACCGCTTGCTCACGGTGGGCAAGTACGAGGTCGCCGTCGATCGGCTCGAGAACCTGGTCGAGCGCTACCCCGAGGACGTCGAGTTCGCGTGGCGGCTGGGCAAGGCCTACGTGGACATCGGCGAGGTGAAGGCCGAGGTCGGCACCGAGGACGAGACCCGTGCCTACTACCGCCGCGGCGTCGAGCAACTCCGCACGGCGCGCGAACTCGATCCCGACCACCGTGACGCCACGTTCAACCTGGCCATCGCGATCGGCCGCCACTCGCTCACCGGCGGCAACGGCGACAAGGTCCGTGGCTCGCGCGAGGTCAAGGAGCTGGCCGAGAAGACGATCGAGATCGACCCCGACCACGACGGTGCCTATCATCTGCTCGGCCGCTGGCACCGCGAGGTGGCGTCGCTGGGTTTCTTCACCAAGGCGCTGGTCGAGGTGGTGTACGGTGGTTTCCCCGATGCCAGCTACGAGCAGGCCCTGGAACACTTCCGAAAGGCCTACGAGATCGAGCCACGCATGGCGCACCGGCTGGAGATCGGGATCGTCCTCGACGAAATGGGTCGCGAGGACGAGGCGCGCGCGGTGTTCGAAGAGGTGCTCGAGATGCAGAGCGATCACGTCGACGCCTGGTTGATGCGCGCCGAGGCCCAGCGCCGCCTCTCGAGCTGAGGCCGGCCGAACCGCAGTCCGAGGTCCCCCTTGCAGAACCTGGCCGTCTTCATCGACTACGAGAACCTGGCCCTGGCCCAGCCCCAGGGGCGGAGCAAGTTCGAGATCCGACGCATCCTCGACCGTCTGGTCGAGAAGGGAAAGGTGGTCTCGAAGGTCGCCTACTGCGACTGGAGCCGCTTCCGCAAACAGACCAGCACCCTGCACGAGTCCGGCGTGGCGCTGGTCGAGATCCCGCACCGCGCGATGACGGGGAAGAACTCCGCCGACATCCGCCTGGTGGTCGACGCCATGGAGATGTGCCACACCAAGGACCACGTCGACACCTTCGTGATCGTCTCCGGCGACAGCGACTTCTCGCCGCTGGTGAGCCAGCTCAAGGCCAACGGCAAGACGGTGATCGGCGTGGGCATGCGCGAGTCGACCAGCGACCTGCTCGCCGAGAACTGCGACGAGTTCCTGTTCTACGAAGACCTGGTGGAGACCCCGAAGGCCACGAGCCGGGCGGGGATCCCCGAGGACAAGAAGGACGCCTGGACCCTCCTGTTCGACACGGTTCGTGCCCTGCAGCGCGAAGGTCACGATCGCCCCCAGGCCTCGCTGGTGAAGGACACCATGCGCCGTAAACGCCCCTCGTTCAGCGAGACCGCGCTGGGCTACGACGCCTTCAGCGACCTGCTCGAGGACGTGCGCGACGCCGGTTTCCTGGAACTCGAGGAAGACCCCCGGAGTGGAACCTGGGTGGTCACCCGGGTCAAACGCCGGCGCAATCGCCGGTCACGATCCTGATCCCGTACGCGTATCCCTGATTCCGAAGCGCCCCCGGACACGAGTTGCGATGTTCCGACGAATCCCGACCCTTCTGCTGGTGCTCACCGTCGTCATCGCGACGGGCTGCAACCGGGCAGAGGCCACCGATTCCGAGAAGACCCCGACCGACACGCCCCGATGGGAGGCCGCGGCCATGACCGACTACCAGAAGCCGAGCGACGAGGAGCTGCGCCGGAAGCTCGACGACCTCGAGTACCGGGTCACCCAGGAGGACGGCACCGAGGCCGCCTTCACCGGCCGGTACTGGAACCACAAGGACCACGGGATCTACGTCGACGTGGTGAGCGGCGAGCCGCTGTTCAGCTCGCTCGACAAGTACGAGTCGGGCAGCGGATGGCCCAGCTTCGTCCGCCCACTCGACTCCGACCACGTGGTGGAAAACGCCGACCACTCCTTCGGTATGATGCGCACGGAGGTCCGCAGCCGGCACGCCGACTCGCACCTCGGCCACGTCTTCGACGACGGCCCCGAGCCGACCGGCCAGCGCTACTGCATCAACTCGGCGTCCCTGCGCTTCGTCCCGGTCGAGGAGATGGAGGCCCGGGGCTACGGGGAGTACCTGAAGCCCTTCGTCGACGCCGGCGTAGTGCCCGCGACTGCGCCGAACGTGGCCGACACCGAGGCCCTGACGCAGGACGTGGCGATCCTCGCCGGCGGCTGCTTCTGGGGCGTCGAGCACCTTCTGCGCGAACTCGACGGCGTGATCGACACCCAGGTCGGCTACACCGGCGGCACGAAGAAGAACCCCACCTACCGCGACGTGGTCACCGGTACGACCGGCCACGCCGAGGCGGTGCGGATCGTCTTCGACCCGTCGAAGATCGGCTACGAGGAGATCCTCGAGTACTTCTTCCGGCTGCACGACCCGACGACCCTGAACCAGCAGGGCAACGATCGGGGCACCCAGTACCGGTCGGCGATCTTCGCCCGCGACGACGAGCAACGGCGGATCGCCGAGCGCGTGCGCGACGAGGTGGACGCCTCGGGCGCCTGGAACGCCCCGGTGGTGACCACGATCGAGGACGCCGGCGCCTGGTAC
>CAZQHE010000221.1:0-4828 GCA_964593155.1 uncultured bacterium | reverse complement strand
GGCGGCCTCGCAGCGCGAGCGAGCGTGGAGACGTCTTGCTGATCTCGAGCATGGTCGAATCCCGGATGGTGACGCGCCGGAGACGATCCGGCCGGGGCAGTATAGCAGAGGTGAACGAAGACGTCCGATCCCGATCCGCAGTCGGAGCCGGGGGTGTGAAGGAGCCACGATGAAAGGTCTTCTGGTCGTTCTGGTTCTCGCGATGGTCACGCCGATCGGTGCCACAGTGACCGAACGCGAGGCCGTCGAGCGCTTCTACACCCAGGAGTTGCAGCCCGCATGGTTCGGGCCCGACTTCCTCGAGCAGGTTCCCTTCGAGCAGCTCGCCCCGATCCGCGACCGCATCGCCGGCGACCTCGGCGCTTTCGTGGAGGCACGTCGCGACGGCGACCGCTGGCTGGCCGTGTTCGAGGACGGCCGCGTGCCCACGCACGTCGCGCTCGACGCCGAGGGCCGCTTCACCACGCTCTTCCTGCGCCCGCCCGTTCCGAACGCCGCGGATCTCGACGCGGTCGCCGCATCCTTCGCCGAGCTACCCGGCGAGGGTCACCTGCTCGTGAGTGTGGACGGCGAGGCGCGCCTGGCGGTGAACGCCGACGAGCCCTTCGCGGTGGGCTCGGCCTTCAAGCTCGTCGTGCTGCGCGCCCTGGTCGACACGATCGAGCGCGGCGACCGCAGCTGGAGCGACGTGGTCACCTACGAGGACGTCGACCGCGGGCTGGCCACGGGCACGCTGGGGCAGTGGCCGGTGGGCGCGCCGTTGACCCTGCACACCGCGGCCACGCTCATGATCTCGCAGAGCGACAACGAAGCCACCGATCTGTTGATCCGTGAACTCGGCCGCGCGGCGGTGGAAGCAGCCGATCCGTCGCAGCGCAACCTGCCCTTCCTGACCACCGTCGAGGCCTTCAAGTTGAAGGATCCCGACAATGCGGCGTTGCTCGAGCGCTGGCGCGGCGGAGACGAACGGGCCCGCCGCGACCTGCTCGGCGAGCTGCCGCTCGTGATGGAGCTGCCGCGGCCGTCGCTGTTCACGGGCGAACCGGTGGCCACCGACGTCGAGTGGTTCCTCACCGCCACCGAACTCTGCGACCTGATCGCCGGGCTGTCCGATCTCGACCTCATGGGTGTGAATCCCGGCGTGGTCGACGCCGGGAACTACGAGAGGGTCGCGTACAAGGGCGGATCGGAGCCCGGGGTGCTGAACATGACCACGTGGGTGCGCGACCAAGAGGGCCGGAAGATCTGTGTTTGCGCCACGCGCAATGCGGACGAACCGATCGACACCACCGACCTGTCGGGTGTGGTGAGTGCGGCCTTCGACGTTCTCGATCGCTAGCGCCGCGTCTTCGGATCGAAGGCGTCGCGCAGACCGTCGCCCACGAAGTTCAGGGCGAGCAGCGTGATCGAGAACATCGCGCCCGGGAAGACGATCCACCACCACATCGAGTCGACCGGATTGATCGCCGCGGCGCCTTCGCTCGCCAGCGAACCCCAGCTCGCCAGGGGCGGCTGCACGCCGAGACCGAGGAAGCTCAGGAAGGCCTCTTCGAGCATCACCGTGGGCACGGTGAGCGTGGCCACCACGAGCACCGGTCCCAACAGGTTCGGCAACACGTGGCGCAGCAGGATCACGGGCGTGGGCACGCCGATCGAGCGGGCCGCGAGCACGAACTCGGCGTGGCGCAGGCGCAGTGTCTCGGCGCGGACGATGCGACTGGTGGTGAGCCACTGCACTGCACCCAGCGCCACGAACAGCAACACGAGACTCTGTCCGAACCACGCCACAAGCAGTACCACGAAGAACAGGAAGGGCAGTCCGTAGAGAAGATCGACGAAGCGCATCATCGCGTCGTCGACCCGGCCGCCGTTCCAGCCGGCGACCAGCCCCCAGGTCACGCCGATCACGATCGACACCAGGGTGGCGACCACGCCCACGAGCAGGCTGATGCGTCCGCCGTGCAGCGTGCGGGTGAGCAGGTCGCGGCCCACGGCGTCGGTCCCGAAGGGGTGCTCCCAGCTCGGCGCCTGCCGCGCGCGCGACAGGTCCTGTTCGGTCACCCCGTGCGGCGACACCCACTCCACGCCGATCGCCGACACCGTGATCGCGACCAGCACCAACAACGCCGCCATGGCCGCACGGTTGCGGGCGAAGCGCTCCATCGCCAGACGCCAGGGATCGCGCGAGCGGCTCACGAGGTCTCCGTCCGGGGGTCGAAGGCGCGGGCCAGCACGTCGACCAGCAGGTTCAGCACGATCAACAGCGTGGAGTAGAGCAGTACCGAACCCATGGCCAGCGTGTAATCACGGTTCAGCGCGGCGTTGATGAAGAACGAGCCGAGGCCGGGAAGATCGAAGATGCGCTCGACGACCACGCTGCCCACGAGGATCGACGCGATCGCCGGGCCGAGGTACTGCACCACGGGCACGATCGCGATCCGCAGCGCGTGCCGGGCCACGACCACGCGCTCGGTCAGTCCCTTCGCGCGGGCGGTGCGCACGAAGTCCTGTTGCAGCACGTCGAGCATGCCCGCCCGCGCCAGGCGTGCGATGTAGGCCGCGCGCACCGCCCCGAGGGTCACCGCGGGCAGGATCACCTGTTCGGGCGAGCCCCAGCCGCCCACGGGCAGCAATCCGAGGCCGAACACGAAGACCAGCACCAGCACCGGGCCCAGCACGAAGTTCGGCACGCACACGCCCACGAGCGCGATCGCGGTGGCCAGGTGATCGGCCCAGCGGTTGTGGTACAGCGCCGCGATCACGCCGAGCGGGATTCCCACGAGAAGAGCGATCAGCAGCGCCGCCGCGCCCAACGTCAACGACACCGGTGCTCCCTGGGCGATGATCTCCTGCACCGACCAGCCCACGTATTTGAAGCTCGGACCCAGGTCGCCCTGCAGCAGGCCCTCGACGTACACGACGAGCTGTTCGACCAGCGGACGGTCGAGCCCGTAGCGCGCCTCGAGGTTCGCGCGCACCTGGGGATCGAGCACGCGGTCGGCGTCGAAGGGTCCGCCCGGCGCCAGGCGCATGAAGAAGAACGACACGACCACGATGCCCAGCACCAGGGGCACCGTGGCCAGCGCTCGCCGCAGCACGAAGGCACTCACCGCGACACCTCCGCCCGCACCGGCCTCACCCGGCGCAGGTCGAGCGAGTTCAGCAGGTCGGGCTCGAGTCCGGCCCACTGCGTGTCGTCGTACAGGTTGGTGACCGAGTACACGTACACCGGCAGGATGATCGCGTCGTCGAGTACGACCATGCGTTCGCACTCGCGCAGCAGAGCGGCACGGCGTTCGGGATCACGCGTGCGCGAGGCCGAGGCGATCAACGCGTCGTAGCGGTCGCTCGACCATCCGGTGCGGTTGTTTCCGTTGCCGGTGGTGAAGATCTCCAGGAAGTTCTGCGCGTCGAGCACGTCGCCGATCCAGCTGCCGCGGGCCAGGTCGTAGTCGCGGGCGCGCACGGTGGTGGTGAAGACCTTCCACTCCTGGTTCAACAGCTCGATCTCGATGCCCAGGTGTTCGCGCCACTGCTGCTGCAGCACCTCGGCGATCTGGCGGTGCCACTCGCTGGTGTTGAACAGCAGGGTGAGCGACGGAAAGCCCTCGCCGCCGGGATAGCCGGCCGCGGCCAAGAGTTCGCGGGCGCGCTCCACGTCGAACAACGGGGCGTCGATGCCGTCGTAACCCGGTACGCCGGGTGGCACGAGCCCGCGCGCCGGCACCTGTCCCGCCCGCGTCACGTGCGTGGTGATCGCCTCGGCGTCGAGCGCGTAGCCCAGCGCGCGCCGCACCCGCTCGTCGTCGAGCGGCGCGCGCTCCACGTTGCAGCGCAGGAAGTAGGTGGCCAGGAAGGGCCCCGAGTGCCAGTCGGGACGTCGCTTCAGGGCATCCACGAGCGCCGGCGGCACGCCACCGCTGTCGACCCAGTCGATCAACCCGCTCTCGTAGCGGTTGAAGTTCGCGTTGGCGAAGTCACCCGCCACGGCTTCGACCACGTCGAGCGCGATCGTCTCGGCGTTCCAGTAGCGCGGATTGCGCCGCAGCCGCATGCGGTCCTGCAGGCGCCAGTCTTCCAGGACGTAGGGACCGTTGCTGACGATCCACTCCGGTCGCGTCCAGGTCTCGCCGACCTTCTCCACCACGTGGCGGGGGCTCGGGGCCAGCGGCGGGGCCGCGGCGAGGTCGGCGAAGTAGGGGGTCGGGGTCTCGAGCTCGACGACGAGCGTCGTGTCGTCGGGCGCGAACAGACCCAGGTCATCGGACACGCCGGCGTTGAACTCGCGCGCACCCCGGATCGGGAACAACAACTGCGCCGACTTGCTCGCCGTGCGCGGATCGAGCACGCGCCGCCACGACCACACGAAGTCGCGCGCGGTCAACGGCGTGCCGTCGCTCCAGGTGCTGCGGCGCAGGCGGAAGGTCCAGGTGAGCCCGTCGTCACCAGTCCACCAGTCGGTGGCGATGCCCGGCCCGGGCGCCAGCGAAGGGGGCATGCGAACGGTCAGCCCCTCGAACAGATTGGCCACGATCCGTCCGCCGGCCTGCCCGCCCACGCGGCCGGGGTCGATGGTCTCGGGCTCGGTGTTCAGGAAGCGGAAGTCGGCCGGGCGCTCGTCGGCGGAACAGCCCACGGCGGCCAGCAGGGCCAGGATCGGGACCAGGATTCGGTGCATCGGCGGCATGGCGTTGGAGGAGGGCTCCGGCGGCGCGGGGATCGACACTGGGCACCCGTCCGTCCCGCGTGTATAACCGGCGCGGGGCCGATCTCCAACCCCGATGCACCGCCGAACCCGCGCACGAGCCCGTCATGGACGACTTCGGAC
>CAZQHE010000220.1:0-4832 GCA_964593155.1 uncultured bacterium | reverse complement strand
GGCCGGGGCGTGACGGCGCGGATTCCGGTGTTGTCGAGCCCCCGGGAAAACCCACCCAACCGTTCCACCCAACGGAACACCCACCCCGCAGGATCCCCCCGTGACACCACCCCGGCCTCACGCTTTCACTCTAGGCCTGCGGCCGGTCGGCGTCCCAGACTGATACACGGTTCCCTCTGCCGCCCGGCGGCCGGGGGAACCCCTTGGACATCTGCGGAGGTCTCGCCAGGGACCGGCCTCCCCGCACGCGTCGAAGGCTCCCCCGCGGCGCACCATCGGGTGCGTCGCTGAATGGACGAAACGGGCGGATCGGCGTCGGTGTGCACTCGGCACGCCGGACAACGCCGAGTGCCGTCACCTGCCAGGGTTTCGCCCCGCGGCGCCGAGCGCGCGACACCGCGCGCCGCCCCATGCGCGCGACGCCGCGCGCCGCTGCGAAGCCCACGGCCTTCCGGATTCCAGAACGGGACCCGTAGCGATCGACAGCCGTCGGTCGACCGGGCCGGCGTCTCCGCGCGCGCGGGGACGGTCTCGCGATCCGAGGGACGGGCAGCACCATGGGATTCGCCAGTGAAGTCAAACGCATCCTCGCGGGGTCGAACGGGCGGCCGTTCCGCTTCGACTCGCTGAGCTTCGATCCGCCGGACGTGGACCGGGCGGCGGCCCGCCTGAAGCTCGCGGACCTGGGCAAGCGCAACGGCATCGACGATCTGCCACAGACCAACGACACGCAGCCGGACGGTCCGCACGAGAAGATCTACCAGTACGTGGAGCGGGAGATCGCGTCGACGAAGGCCGAGTCGGAAGTGGCGCTCATGGGGCTCGACGAGCACCTGGTCTCGCTCGACACCGACGCGATCGTCAAGACGCTGCGGCGGGTACCGACCGAGCTGCGCAATGCGCTCGAGGACAACCGCCGGTCGCTGGAGTTCCAGCTCGCGCGGGCGCGGGAGCAACTGGAGAGCGCTCGCGAGGAATACCAGCGGTTCCGGCGCGAGCGCGGGATCCGTCGTGCGCCGCGGTATCCCGAGGAGAAGATGAACCTCCTGCTCTTCGTCTTCGCGATCTTCGTGGTGGAGGCGATCACCAACGCGTGGTTCTTCGCCACGGGCAGCGAGCTCGGCATGGTGGGGGGCACGGTGATCGCGGCGGGCTTCGCGCTGGTGGACGTGGCGGTCAGCTTCAACCTGGGCCGGCTGGCGAAGAAGGTCCTGGCGCCGGCGGCGGGGCACCGGCTGCTGGGCGGAACCATGGCCGCCGTGTTCGCGGTCTGGGCGGTGGTCTACAACCTGGTGGTCGCCCACGTCCGCGAAGAGCGCTACACCGAGATCCAGCAGGCCACGGTGCAGGGGCTGCAGAGCTTCCGGGAATCGCCGCTGGGGCTCGAGGACACCACTTCGTGGGTCTTGGTCGTGCTCGGACTCCTGTACTCGATCTTCGCGATGATCGACGGCGCGCGCTACGACGACGCGTGGTTCGGCTACGAGGACCACCATCGCAAACTGCTGATGGCCGAGGAGGAGTACGAGTACTCGAAGTCGGCGCTGTTCGAGCAGGCCCGGCAGCTGCGCGACGAAGCCGCGCGCAACTGCGATCTGCTGGCGACGAAGGTCGCCGACGTGGTGGTGAACCTCTCCAACGGGATCGAGCGCAAGAAGACGCTGCAACGCAACTACGAGCACTTCATGCAGGCCAGCGAGCAGGTGTGCCGCACGCTGATCTCGACGTATCGCGACGAGAACCGGCGCCACCGCAGCACGCCGCCGCCGCCGTACTTCGACGAGCCCTTCGCGGTGCGGTGGCAGGTGTTCTCGCCGCGCGAGGTGGAGCTGGACGAGAGCCATCTGGCGATCCAGCGGCGCAATCGCGAGGAGGCGCCGACGATCAGGGAGGACATGCTGGATCAGGTGGACCGGGTGTACGACGCGTACTGCGCGTCGCTGCAGGTGATCGTCGACGGCGGAAGGCCCGCCCGGGACCGGCAGCCGACGCCGGATGCGATTCCGGAGACGGAGGCGCGCGCATGAGGTCGCCTCGGGAGCGGCAGCGTCAGAAGGAACGGCGCATGGCGATGCTCGCGGCCGCGGGAGGGGTGCTGGTCGTGGTGGCGGTCGCGGCCGTCGTGATCCACGGCACTCGTACGCGGGTGGATCGCGATCCGGTCACGCAGTGTCCGACCAATCGCCCGCTGAGCGCGTACACGGCCGTGCTGATCGATGCGACCGACGAGCTGAATCCGGTGCAGTCGAAGTTCGTGATGGACGCGGTGACGGCGGTGGTGGACTCGCTGCCCGAGAACGGACGCCTCGATCTGTTCGTGCTCGAGGGCGCGCGGGGCGACGACGATCCACCGTTTCGGCGCAAGGTGTGCCGCTGCAATCCGGGGCGGAGCGACAGCGACGCGGACATCGGTCTGACCGACAACCCCGCTCTGCAGCGCAAGCGCTGGCAGGAGGACTACCTGGAGCCGGTGCGGGCGGCGCTGGACAGCGCGCTGACCCGCGCGCCGAGCGACCGCACGCCCCTGCTGCGGGCGATCCAGGCGGTGGCCCTGGCGTCGCCGATCGGGGCGCAGAATCCCGAGCCGGTCGAGGGCCGGCGACGTCTGTTGATCGTGTCGGACATGCTCGAGCACACCGACGACTACAGCCACTACCGCACGGCCCGGGCGAGTCTCGCCGCGCTGCGCGCGCTGCCGGCGTATCCGCGCCTGCGCACGGACCTGCGGGGGACGGAGGTCGAGATCCTGTACGTGCGGCGCGACGACCCGGGCGCGCGGCGGATCCAGGGCCGCGCCCACGTGGGATTCTGGGAAGACTACTTCGACGCGAACCACGGTCTGTTGCGACGCGTGGTCCAGGTCCAGGGATAGAGGAGCGACACCATGAGCGGAATCAACCTGACCCGGTCGGCCGTGGCCGTGCGTCCCCTGTTCGTGATCACCGCCCTGGTCGGGGTGATCGGCATGCTGCTGGGGCAGTTGATCGACGGCCTGGGGTGGATGACGATCGTCGTCCCGCTGGTCGCGATGATCACCTACGTCGTCCTGAGCTGGAATTCCGATCGCACCCTCGTGTACACCGCGTCGTTCGCCGACAGCATCTACTTCCAGGGCTTCCTGTTCACGCTGGTGTCGCTGGCCATGGCCCTGTGGGCGTTCGCGTCGAGCGATGGCCAGGTCGAGATGCCCAAGCTCGTCGGGGCGTTCGCCACGGCCATTCTCACGACGATCGTCGGCCTGGCCCTGCGGGTGTACCTGGTGAACTTCATGCCGTCGGCCGAGGAGTCGACGATCGACGCCGAACAGAAGCTGGCGGAGTCGGCGCGTCATCTGAAGACCCACCTCGAAAACCTGTCGGTCGACGTGGTCGCCCGGAACCAGGCCTTCACCGAGGCGCTCACGCAGAACCTCGAGTCCACCGACGAGGCGCTGCAGGAGGGAATCGAGAGCTTCCGCGCGTCGATGCAGACGATGGTGCAGCAGGCCGAGTCGGAGATGCGCGCGTCGGTGGCCGCGCAGCAGGAGGCGATGCGCACGAGTGCGGAGCAGTACCGCGAGGCCCTGGCCCGGAGCCAGGCCGATCTCGAACGGGCGATCGACGACCTGAAGGTTCCGCGGGCGACCGTGGTGGAGTCGCTGTCGGGTCCGCTCCGTGCGCTGGTCGAGGACCTCCAGGCCGAGCGCTCGGCGGTCCGCGAGCTGATCGACGAGCAGTCGAAGGCCCTGGCCGAGGTACGCGAGATCACGTCCGGCTTCGTGGCGCTCAAGGACGCGGCCGGCGAACTCGGCGGCGCCGTCGCGACGGTGGACGGGGCGAAGAACCACCTGGCCGCCCTGGGCGAGGAGATGAACGGCTTCCGCAAGACGACCGCGGCCTACCGGGAGGCTCTGGAGTCCGCCATGCGAACGGCCACGCAGAGCAGTGGGACCTACCCGGAGATCCGGTCACAGCTCGAGGAGGAACTCGCCGCGCTGAAGTCGCTGCGGCGCGAGATCGACGCCGCGACCACCGAGGCCAACGCGTCGCTGGCCCACGTGCAGCGCACGCTGACCGAGTCGGTGGACTACGTCCGCAAGTCGCTGGAGGCCCGGGCATGAATCCGCGCGGAACGGGCCGCGGCTTCCTCGTGTCGATCAGCCTGACCGAGTTGATGATGATCCTGTTCTTCCTGCTGCTGCTGACCGCCGCCGTGCAACTGGCGCGCGCGCAGGAGGACAAGGAGCGCGCGGAGCAGCGGCGCGAGGTGGCCGAGGAGCGCGCGACCCGCCTGGCCGACGAGATGGAGAGGCTGGAGGCCGTGCGCGAGGAGATCCAGCGGCGCATCGACGACGACGAGGACTGGATGGAGCTGGTGCGCGACCTCGAGCGCGCCCACGAGGTCGAGCAGGAGCGCGAGCAGTTGGAGTCGGCCCTGGAGGAGGCGCACGAACGCGAGCAGGCGCAGCGCGACAGCCTGCAGCGGTTCGCCGAGGTTCTCGCCGAGGCCGGCGCGCAGTCGCCCGGCGAGATCCGCGACGCCATCGAGCAGCTCCGTCGCGAACGCCGGTACTTCGAGCGGCGCGCCGGAGCCGGCCCGCCGCCCTGCTGGCTCTCGCCCGACGGGCAGTCCGAGTCCGTGTATCGGATCGTCGTGGGCGAGCAGGCCCTGCACGTCCAACCCGCGTGGCCCGACCACCGCGAGGACGACGTCGACCGCATGCCGAACGCCCGCGCCCTCGCCGGCCGGACCGTCACGCTCGACGAGTTCCGGGTCTTCGCCCAACCGATCTTCGATCAGAGCGTGCGCGACTCCTGCCGCCACACCGTGCGGATCGCCGACGAGGCCCGGAC
>CAZQHE010000219.1:0-4835 GCA_964593155.1 uncultured bacterium | reverse complement strand
GGCCAGGGCGTGCAGCACGTCGAACAGCGCGACCGAGTCGGCCCCGCCGGACACGGCGACGACCACGTGGTCTCCCGGTGCGGGAGCTCCGTCGGCGGGCGCGAGCGCCCGGACGTGGGCGATCAGATCGAAGTCGGTCAATCGAGTGGGATGCCTCGGCGGTCCGGGAACGACCGCTCTCTCCGGCGTGGGTGGAACTGGTGGCGGCGCAGGGATTCGAACCCCGGACACGCGGATTATGATTCCGCTGCTCTAACCGACTGAGCTACACCGCCCCCGGGCCGGTGCTCACGAGCGTGATGCAGGGGCCTGTTGCCGTGGCGGGCCTGCTCGCGAGCGAGCAGCAACGTTAGACACGCCCCCTGCCGTTGTCAAACGCCCGCAGCGGCCGTCGCGGGTGGCGGAGGGCCCCAGCCCGTGCCATTCTCCAGCGGTCGAATTCCCCCGACCCGAACCCGGCGATCCTTCCATGACCGCGCCGCGACGCTTCGAACGCTCCGACGCCCGGCCCGAACTGTTGTCGGGCCGGCGGGTGGCCGTGCTCGGCTACGGCAACCAGGGCCACGCCCACGCCCTGAACCTGCGCGACAGCGGGGTCGACGTGGTGGTCGGTGCGCGCCCCGGTGGCACGGGCGCCGCAACGGCCCGCGGCGACGGCTTCGAGGTGCTCACGCCGGCCGAGGCCAGCGCCACCGCCGACGTGGTCATGCTGCTGGTTCCCGACGAGGTGCAGGCCCGGGTGTTCACCGAGGACGTCGTGCCGCACTGGAAGGACGACGCCGTCGTCGCCTTCGGCCACGGCTACGCCATCGCCTTCGAGCGGGTGGTCCTGCCCGAGGGCCGCCGCGCCTTCCTGGTGGCGCCCAAGGGACAGGGCCACGCGCTGCGCACCGCCTACCGCAACGGCGGCGGGCTGCCGTCGCTGATCGGCGTGGCCGGACCCGATCCCGACGACACCCTGCAGCTCGCGCTGGCCTACGCCGACGCCTGCGGCGCGCTGGCCGGCGGCGGCTTCCTGTCGTCGTTCCGCGAAGAGGCCGTGTCCGACCAGTTCGGCGAGCAAGCGGTGCTGTGCGGTGGTCTGGTCGAGTTGATCGTGGCGGCGTGGGAGACGTTGGTCGACCGCGGCCACTCGCCCGAGACGGCCTATTTCGAGTGCGTGCACGAGGTGAAGATCATCGTCGACCTCCTGTACGCGCACGGCATCGAGGGCATGCGCGAGAAGATCTCGACCACGGCCGCCTATGGCGGTCTGCGCGCCGGCCGCCGCGTGATCGGCGACGCCAGCCGCCAGGCCATGCAGGACCTGCTCGACGACATCGAGTCGGGCCGCTTCGCGCGGGCCTTCGAGGACGACCAGCGCGACGGCGGTGCGGCCTTGCGCGCCGCGATCGACCGCGAGGCCGCCCACCCGATCGTGGGAACCGGCCAGGCCCTGCGCGGGTTCCTGCAACGGTGTCGCCTCGACGGGTCGAGCGAGCCCGAATCCGATTGAACGATCCCGCAACACCGGAGCCCCACGTCATGATGCGATCGTCGTTGCTCGTTCTCCTGGCCGTCACCTCGCTGCTCGCCACCGGCTGCGGCAGTAGCATGCCCGCTCCCGACCGCGGACTGTACTGGGCCTACACCGAGGAGCGCCTGCAGGAAGAAGGCTACCCCGACTTCAAGCACGACTTCTCGAGCCGCGAGTGGGGCGTGCTGTTCGACGACGAGGGCGTGACCTACGGCCCGCGCGCGTACTTCGTGAACCAGGAGCAGCAGGACCACCCCTACCTGACGGTCACCGACGAGTACCTCGAGTCGCGCTGGGTACGCGTGCACGAGAGCACCTGCTGCGGACCGGCGCTGATCGGCCACTACCTCGAGATCTGCGACCTGGCGTACGTGGAGCTCAGCGAGCAGCTGCGGGTGGAGTCGCCGCCGAAGCTCACCGTGTTCGGAGCCGACGAAGTCGACCACTGGCGCCGGTTGTCGGGACGCGATTTCTGGGTCACCCATCTCACCGTGGGCCGCAGCATCTTCGTGCAGCCGATCAGCCTGATGTTCCGGCGCACGCTCGCCGGACACGTGGCCTACGCCTCGATCGCGCAGGCCCTGCTCGACGAGAAGACGCACGGCCGCATTCCCATGTGGTTGCGTGAGGGCATCTCGAGCTACCTGTCCGAAGAGGGCTTCGAACACCTGAGCTTCATGGCCGAATTCCGCGCGCGCGACCTGCCCGTGCTCATGAAGCCGGCAGAGGTCGAACGGCACGTGTTCCCACTCGTCGACCGCACCATGGGACGCATCGCGCGGTACAACGCCTTCCTCATGGTGTGGCACCTGTCCGAGACCTGGGGATGGGAGCGCGTGCAGGACCTGCTCGACCTGGTCGAACAGGGCGCACGCTTCGAGGACGCGGTCGAGCAGGTCTACGGCGTCGACCAGCAGACCTGGCTGGCCGCGATCGACCCCACCGTTCTCGGCGAACCGACGCGCACGCGTCCCGGCCACACCAACTAGTTCCCGGAGGGATCCATGAGCATCCGTTGCCGTTTCGCGCCGAGTCCCACCGGCACCCTGCATGTCGGGGGCGCCCGCACCGCGCTGTTCAACTGGCTGTACGCCCGCGCGCAGAAGGGCACCTTCGTGCTGCGCATCGAGGACACCGACCAGGAGCGCAGCACCGACGAATCGCACCAGCAGATCCTGCGGGCCATGCAGTGGCTGGGCCTGGACTGGGACGAGGGCCCGGGCAAGGGCGGCGACTACGGTCCCTACGTGCAGAGCGAGCGCATGGACCTGTACCGCGAGCAGATCGACCGTCTGCTCGCCGAGGGCGTGCTGTACCGCGACTACTCCACGGCCGAGGAGGACGAAGCCCGGCGGAAGAAGCTCGAGGCCGAGGGCGTGCTCGGTCCGGACGACTGGCCCTACCGTGATGTGTCCGACGCCGAGCGCGCGAAGCTCGAGGCCGCGGGGCGCACCTCGACCATCCGCGTGCGCATGCCCGACGAGGGATCGATCAAGTGGACCGATCTGGTGAAGGGCGACATGGAGTTCGACTGCGCCGTGCTCGACGACTGGATCGCGGTGAAGAGCGACGGTTTCCCCACCTACAACTTCGCCTGCGTGCTCGACGACGCGCTCATGGAGATCAGCCACGTGCTGCGCGGCGACGACCACGTGAGCAACACGCCGCGGCAGATCCACGTGTACAAGGCCCTGGGCCGCCGCGTGCCGAAGTTCGGCCACATGCCGATGATCCTGGGCCCCGACAAGAAGCGCCTGAGCAAGCGCCACGGCGCGGCCAGCGTGGAGGAGTTCCGCGACCAGCACTGGCTGCCCGAGGCCGTGGTCAACTACCTGGCCCTGCTCGGCTGGTCGCCGGGCAACGACCAGGAGTTCTTCACGGTCGAGCAGATCATCAAGAAGTTCTCGCTCAAGCGCCTGAACCACACCGCCGCGGTGTTCGACTACGAGAAGGCGCGCCATCTGAACGGCGAGCACATGAAGGCCATGGATCCCAAGCGCAAGGCCGACCAGGCCTGGGCGATCCTGGCCGAGGCGGGCGTGGTGGACGCCGACGACCGCGGCGGCCGCGAGACGATCGAGCGGCTCCTGGGTTTGCTGGGCAACCGCTTCCGCCACTTCGACCGCACCGTGTCGCACCTGTCGAGCTACTTCGGCGACGACTACCCGGTCGACCCGGAGGGCGCCGCCCAGATCGACGATGCGGCCCGCGATCGGCTGCAGCGCCTGGCCGACACCTACGAGGTCGTGGAGACCTTCGACGCGGCGTCGGCCGAGACCTCGCTGCGGGCGCTGGCCGAGGAGACGGGGGAGAAGCCGGGGGCGTACATCCACCCGGCCCGCTTCGCGATCAGCGGGAGCACGAGCGGGCCGAGCCTGTTCGACGCCATGGAGCTGCTCGGACGCGAGCGGGTGGTCCGCCGGCTGCGCGCGCCGAAACTGGCCTGAGAGGCCCCGCAGAGGCCGCACAGGCCGGGAAAGGCCTTGCCAACCCCCCGCCGGGTGATTAACCCTTAGCGGCACTGCCCGGTCGTCTAATGGCAGGACAGCGGGTTCTGGTCCCGTATGTGGGGGTTCGAATCCTCCCCGGGCAACCATCCTCATCGAGTGCGGCGCGCGACCAGACGCGCCGCCGCGACGTTGCGAGCCACCGCGGCAACGCCGTCTCGACGCCCCGGTCGGCCGACCGGGGCGTTCGCAGATCCCACGCGGTCGCACGGAGCCATGGCCCACGACTTGACCGACGCCGATCTCCGACAGCTCGAGGAACGCGGGATCTCCCGCGAGGAATTCGAACGCCAGCTGGAGTGCTTCCGGCGCGGCTTCCCGCCGCTGGATCTCGTGGGCCCGGCCACACCCGGCCAGGGCATCGAGGTGCTCGACGACGACGCCCGCCGCGCCGAACTCGTCGCCCGCGGCCGCGAGGCGTCGTCGGCCGGACGGCTGATGAAGTTCGTGCCGGCCAGCGGGGCCGCCTCGCGCATGTTCAAGGCGCTGGCCGGTCGGCTGCAGGATCCGCGTCCGCTCGACCCGGCCGCGCTGGCCGAGGCCCGGGGCGGCAGCAGCGACGACGCGCTCGTGGCCCGCTTCTTCGACCGCTTCGACGACTTCGCCTTCGCCGCGCAGGTGCGCGACGCGGTGCGGGCGGCCGGTCACGAGCCCGACCAGGTGCTCGACGGCGACGGCGATCGCCGCGTGGTGCTGCGCGTGCTGCTCGAGGACCTGGACTTCGCCGAGCGGCCGAAGGGTCTGATCCCCTTCCACCGCACCCCCGACGGCGAGCGGACGGCCTTCGAGGAGCAGCTCGCCGAGACCTCGCA
>CAZQHE010000218.1:0-4987 GCA_964593155.1 uncultured bacterium | reverse complement strand
TCCATGGAACCCGGAAACGGTCTCCTCCATCTGGGATCCGCACTCTTCTGGAGCGGACTCGGGCACCTGGCGGCGTTGGCGGCTGTCGTGGCCTTCGCCCGCGCGGTCGACGTCCAGATTCCCGCTCTCAGCATCATGGCCGCCACGGCTGTCTCGTGGCTCGCGAGTCTGATGCCGATCAGCCTCGGCGGTTTCGGTCCGAGAGAGGCCGTTCTCGCCTCGCTCCTGGTCCGGGCCGGCACCGCGCCCGAAGGTGCGATCGCAGTCGCCATCCTCTGGGATCTGGCCATCGTGATCCAGGCGATCGTCGGAATGGTTGCAGCGACCATTCCCGGAACAGACCGCCGAACCGGCGCGACGACGCACGATTCGGAGCGCGGTTCCCCCGCCTCCCCCTGAACCCCGAACCCACGTAGGTGATTCTGTTGCTGAACAGCCTGTCGACGGCCGAGATCGTCCACACGGAGGACCCGACGTCTCTGGACTCCGAGAGAGTTCGTCTGCAGACGAGACGCGTCGGCTTCACCATCCTACGTGGCCTCGTCGACCCGGCCGAAGTCAACCGTTCCTGTCGGCGATTGCGTGATCACTTCGACCAGGAACTCGACCAGGCTCCGACGGGCCACGCGGCCTCAGCGGTTCGTCGCAACTTCCAGAAGCTCACGGTGGGCGGCGAGTCCGGCGAGACTGGCCGCGACGACGCGCGTTTCTTCCGAACGTTCTACAATCCCATCTGGGACGAAGACACGTGGGGACTGCGATCGTCTTTCGTAACGCTCGCACGCACACGGAATCGGATTGCCGGACTCCCCGAGGACTACGCCGTCGACCGGATCGAGTCCGACGGACTCTGGACTGCCGCGCGCGTCCACCAGTATCCGCGCGGCGGAGGCTTTTTCCGGCGCCACACGGATCATCTGACGAGCGGTATCGCGTCGTCTCACGAAGTGCGCTACGTCCAGGTCCTGCTGGTCATGTCACAGAAGGGGCGCGACTTCTACGAGGGAGGGGCGTTCGTCGAGATCCGGGGAGAGAGGGTCGTCATCGACGACGTCACGCAGCCCGGCGACATGGTCGTCTACGACGGCCGGACGGTGCACGGTGTCGAGGACATCGATCCGAGTACACCCCTCGACCTGACCACGATCAACGGACGTCTCGCGGCCTTCGTCACCCTCTTCGAATCTCGCTGACCCCTACTCCCCCACCGCGTACACCGGCCGGATGTCCACCGGCACGTCGTCGAGCGAGTCCAGGGCGCTCTGCATCTCCGGGCTCACCGTGCCGTAGCGCTCCACCCAGGCCTTCGCCGCGTCGTAGTCGGCATTCGCCTGCAGCATCAGGATCTCGCGCGCCAGGTCGCGAATGGCGTCGCGCCACTTCGACTCCACGGGAGCGAAGCGCCCGTCGTCGCTGATCTCGAGCGCACCCTTCTCGGCCAGGTAGTTGAACTGGCACACCACGCCCAGGCCGTGGGCCTCGGTCACGCCGAAGCGGGCGCTGCGGAACAGACCGGGCACCACCGTCCACGCCAGGTCCTCGCCCTTGCTCGCGGGCAACACGCCCTTGTCGATCAGCGAGTAGATGTCGTACATGCCGAGCACGTCGGCCTTGGCCTCCTCGAGCGGACTGTACAGGTCCTTCAGCTCGAGCCGGACCTCGGTCTCGCGGCCGTCGATCACGAGCTTGCCGGGTCCGATGCCATGACTCAGCTCGTGGTGCAGGACGAAGTCGAAGTAGGCCTGCATGCTCACGCGGTCCGCGCGCCCTTCGGGCAGCACTCGCTCGGCGATCGGAACGAGCACGGCGTGGTACTTCGCCTCGATCACGTTCTTCAGCAGGACCTTCTTGCTTCCCTTGGCCTCGCGCACGCGCTCGTCGTTGGGCAGGTTGAAGGCGATGGTCTGCACGCCGGCGCGGGTGTCGCCGGCGGTGTAGATCTCGTTGGCCACGCGGATGGGTGACTCGGTCCCGCGGTCGGGGTTCTTGTACTCGTCGGGGATGGGCAGGTTCATCTCGAGCCAGGGCAGCTCGGCCTTGTACAGGTCGAGCGCGGCGGATTCCTCGGGATCGGCGACGCACAGGAAGCTCTCGAAGGCGGCCTTGTAGCCGAAGAGCTTGTCCTCGTACACCTCGTAGGGTCCGAACACCACTTCGAGGTCGCCGGCGAGGTCCATCCACGCCATGTCGCTCTCGAAGTACTCGTCGCGCAGCAGATCGCGTGCGCGCAGACGCAGGAAGCGCTCGAGCGTCGGGTCGTCGGTGGCGTCGGCGGCCTGCTCCAGCAGTTCGGAACAGCGCCGGATCTGCACGGCGTAGGCCTCGCTGTACGGGAAGGCGACCAGGCGGTCGTCCTGCCGGCGGATCACCGTGAACAGCGAGGTGAAGGCCTCCTCGTCCTCGGGGTGCGCGGCGATCCAGTCCTCGAACTCGGCCTTCGTCATGTCCTCGGGGTAGTACCCCGCCCCCGGGGCCCGCGGTTCGGTGCCGAGCCACGGATCGTCGGCCTCGAGGCGGTCCCACTTGTGACGCATGATCGCGTAGTAGGTCTTCACGGCCTCGGCGTGCGGCCCGTCGTACTGCGCCACGGCAACGTCGGTCTCGGCCCGGTGCTGCCAGGCCTGCAGGCCGAAGATCTCGTGGACGATGTCGCTGGCCTCGATCAGCAGGTCGAGCGCCCGGCGGTCGCCGTCGCTCAGCTGCGAGAGATCGGCCTCGATGCGCTGGGGCTGGAACTGTTCGACCCGGGCCTCGATGTCGTCGGCGATCTCGAGTTCGGCGACCTCGGGCTCGGAGGCACTACAAGCGGTGAGGAGGAACAGCAGGAGGAACAGGGGGACGACGCGCGGCATGACGACCTCGTGGATCGGGAAGCGGACAGCGAACGACCCCCGAGGGTATTCCACGGGCGGCGGCTCAGCCAGTCCGCGAGTGACGCGTCCGCCCGGGCACGCATCGATCGCAGTCGGTGGATGTGGTATCGTGCGGCGCCCGGAGCCGCACGGAGCGTGGATGCCCCGGCCCCGGCTCCTCCAGCCCCGAGGTGTCCCTGTGGGCGAGATGACCCGATTCGACCGGCCCGACGGCCAGAAGGCCCCCGCCTACTTCGCCGAGCCCGACTTCACCTCGCACGCGCCCGGCATCGTCGTGATCCAGGAGTGGTGGGGGATCAACGCCCAGATGAAGGGCATCGCCGATCGCTTCGCCGAAGAGGACTTCCGCGTGCTCGTACCCGACCTGTACCGCGGACGCCTCGCCGCCGACGCCGACGAGGCGAATCACATGATGGGCGATCTGGACTGGGACGACGCCGTCCGCCAGGACGTCCAGGGGGCGATCGACCACCTGAAGCAGACCGACTCGAACGAGGTCGCCGTCCTCGGCTTCTGCATGGGCGGAGCCCTGAGCATCGCGGCCGCGGTCCACGCCGAGCGCCTCGACGCCGGCGTGTGCTTCTACGGCATCCCGCCGCGCGACTTCGCCGATCCCACGCGGATCCGGGTCCCGATGCTCTTCCACTTCGCCGAGCACGACGACTGGTGCGATGCCGTGGCGGTCGAGGGACTGAAGAAGGATCTCGAGGCCGTGGAGGCCCGCACCGTCGTGCACGTGTACCCGGGCACGCACCACGCCTTCATGAACGAGGTCCGACCCGAGGTCTACGACGAGACGGCCGCGAAGATCGCCTGGGACCGCTCGATCGCGTTCCTGCGCGAGGAACTGCTGACCTGACCGAGCCCGATCAGCGGCCCACGTTGCGGAAGCGCACGTGGTGGAGCACGATCGTGCCGTCGGGATTCTGGCCGCCGAACTTCTCGGCGATCGCGAAGACGTCGCGGTCGTCCTCGGCGGCCGGCCGCAGGCCGGTCACACCGCGGGTCGTCCCGGTCTCGAGCGCCTCGTCGCTCAGCGCGTTCAGCGCCAGATCGCCGACCTCGCGCGACGGGATCCCCGACGCATCGATCCGTGCCACCTGCGCCGTCTCCATGGCCTCCTCGAAGCGCGGCATCGGCTCGACGCTCGCCACCACCAGGAAGCGCTCGTCGCCCTCGATCGGCGCCACCGGCCAACGGAACGTTTGGCCCTCGATCTCACCCGGGATGGTGTGCTCGCGCCCGCCCTCGAGCGGCTCCACCGGACCGGCGTTGGCCATCGGCCACAGCAGGGTGGTCGCGCCCTCGTCGTCGCGGTTGAGTACGTAGACATAGGCATCGCGGTTCACGCGAACCTTCACCTCGAGCCCCGTGTCGGCGCCGATCTCGTCGCCGGGCTCGAGCTGCACGAACTGGCCTTCGTTCACGCCCGTGAAACGCACCTGCGCCTCGAGTGGACCGTCTCCGGAGAACACGGTCAGACCCGTGGCCACGGCTGCGATCACGGTGGCGCTGACCAGACTCCACGCCAGGAAGCGGCGGCGCGGCACCGGCCGGTGCTGCTCGGCCCCGGCGAATCCCCGCAGCGCGCCGGCCATGGCGGCCGCGCTGGGGAAGCGGTCCTCGCGGTGCGGCGCCGTGGCCCGCTCGACGATCGCGATCAGGTCCTCGGGCAACGCGACGTCGCACTCGCGGATCGACCGGCGCTCCTCGTTCGCGTGACTCTCCATGATCTCGGCCACGGTCCCGGTCACCGGGAAGTCCCCGGTGACGAGGTGGTACAGCAGGACGCCGAGGGAATAGACGTCCGACTGCGGCGTGGCCGGTTCGCGGCGGAAGGTCTCCGGCGCCATGTAGCGCGGGGTCCCCGTCACCACGAGTTCGCTCTCGCCCTCGCGCAGCTTGCGCGTGCGGCCGGCACCGAAGTCCATGAGCACGGGCCGACCGTCGGGGCGGACCATGACGTTGGCCGCCTTGATGTCCTTGTGCACCACCCCGGCCGCGTGCACCGCGCTCACGGCGTCGCACAGATCGGCCATCAGGCGTGCGGCCTCGACGGGTTCCAGACGTCCGCGCTCGAGGGCCACGCTGCCCAGGTCGGTGCCCTCGACGAA
>CAZQHE010000217.1:4331-5034 GCA_964593155.1 uncultured bacterium | reverse complement strand
ACGCCGAGCCGGTCGACCTGCGTGGCTTCGGCGAACTCGATCTCGCCGGTGTGCCCGGCCGCGCCGAGCCACCGGCGGCGCCGTCGGCCGACCGTACGGGCGATCGCAGTGCGCGTTCGCTCATGGACACCGTGCGTCGCTACGCGCCCGGCATCCGCTTCTGCTACGACACCGCCCTCGAGTCCGATCCGGACCTCCGGGGCAAGACCGTCTTCCGCATCACCGTCGCCGCCGACGGGACGGTGGGCGGGGTCGACGTGATCGAGGACTCGCTCGGCAGCGCCGACGTCCGGGCCTGTGCGCTGTCACAGATCCGCTCGTGGCGCTTCGCCACCGCGGCGGGAGCCTCGGTCTTCGATGCGCCCTTCGTGTTCCGGCCCGAGCGGTGACCGGCGGTCGGAGCACACACGGACTCGAGTCCGACCATCGCAGCGCGGATCAGCGGCTCAGCGGCCACACCTGCAGGATCAGGAACAACCCGATGGCGACCGCGATCACCGACAGCGGAAGGCCCAGGCGGGCGTAGTCGCTGAACTTGTATCCACCCGGACCCAGCACCAGCACGTTGCACTGGTGGCCGATGGGGGTCAGGAAGCAACAGCTGGCCCCCACCGCCACCGCCATGAGGAAGGTGTCGGGAGAGACGCCCAGGTCGATGGCCAGAGCATAGGCGATCGGTGCCATCATCACCGCCGTCGCCGCG
>CAZQHE010000217.1:0-4321 GCA_964593155.1 uncultured bacterium | reverse complement strand
GGTCACGACCATCATGGCCCCGACGATGGCCCACGGCGGCCAGTCGAGCGTGAACGACACCAGCCCACGCGCGACGAGCTGTGCCGCGCCGGTGTACTCCAGGGCCGAACCCAGGCAGATGGTCGAGCCCAACAGCACGATCACCGGCCAGTCGACCGAGGTGTAGGCCTGCTTCACCGTGACCACGCCGGTCAGGACGAGCAACAGGGCCGCGGTGAGGAAGGTCAATCCGAGGGGCAGGACGCGGGCCGCGACGAGCGCGATCGCCGTGCCGAAGATGGCCATCGTCAAGACCAGCTTGGGCAGTGACGGTAGCGGATGCTCGTGGTCGACCAGCGTGACCACCTTGAATTCCTGCGTCATGTCCTGGAAGGACTCGCGCCGCACCTGCACCAGCAGCACGTCACCCGCCTGGAAGCGGACGTCGGCCAAGCGCCGTACGATCCGAGCGCCGCGCCGTGAGATCGCCAGCAGGTTCACTCCGAAGCGCCACCGCATCCGGAGCCCGCGCGCAGTCCGCCCCACCAGTGGCGACCCCCGGGCGATCACGACTTCCTGCAGCTCGACGTCCTCGCCGCCCATCTCCTCGACCACGACCTCACGGCGTTCGTGCTCGAGGTCGAATCCGGTGCGCGCCAGCATCTCGCGCAGCGGCAGACCCGCCGCCTCCACGAGCAGGACGTCCTCGGCCAGGATCAGTTCGTGCGGCAGCGGAGCGGGCACGCGTCGGTCGCCACGCACCAGACCGACCACGTTCACGTCCAGACCCAGCTCCTGCATGTCGCGCAGGGGCCGGCCCGCGAAGGGGCTGTCGGACGGCACGAAGACCTCGGAGAAGTAGTGCTCCATCTGCATGAGGCGCTCGATCGACACCGATCCGCGCCGCGCCGGCAGCATCCGCCAACCGACCGTGGCCAGGAAGAGGATCCCCACGAAGGCCACGCCCAGCCCCACGGGCGTGAAGTCGAAGAGCCCGAAGGGCTCGCCCATGTGCTCCTGACGAAAGGTACTGACGAGGATGTTCGGGGGCGTGCCGATGAGCGTGACCAGGCCACCGAGCAGCGACGCGAAGGCCAGCGGCATGAGCAACGACGACGCCAGACGCCGCATTTCGCGGGCCATGTGCACCGTGACCGGCAGGAAGACCGCCAGGGCACCGGTGTTGTTCATGAAGGTCGAGAAGAAGCCGACCGTGCCCGTGAGGGCGAGCATCTGACCCGTGATCCCGCGGGCCTTGAGCATGAGCGCGGCGAAGGGTTCGGTGGTGCCGGCTGCGCGCAGCCCCCGGCCGGCGACCATGACCGCGATCACCGACAGCACCGCGTCGTTGGCGAAGCCGTGGAAGATCTCGGTGGTCGGAAGCACACCGCCGAGGGCGAGCACGACCATCGCACTGAGCCCCACGATGTCGTAGCGGAGCCTTCCCCACATGAAGAGCAGGAAGGTGATGGCCACGACCGCGAGTACGAAAAGCTGTTGCCCCATGCTCCTCGAGTCCACCCCGCGGCGTGGAGATCGGCAGGTGACCACCACGGTCGTCCGAACGACGAGGCTAAACGCTGATCCCGAGTCCCGACAAGCAGCGACTGGCACCGTGCGTGCCAGCACCGCGGACTCACGGGGATCCGGGCTGCCCCCTTGCCCCTGCGCAGGCGGCCGTCTAGACTGCTGCCACGGAAAGGAGCCCGGCCCCATGTCCAGTGAACGTCCGCCCCAAGGTGGACCCCCGGCCGCCGACGAGGTCCACCGCCGCCTCGAGGACGTGTGGAGCGCACTCGACGACGACGAACTCGAGCGTGCGCTGCACCTCGCCGAAGGACTGCACCGCGACCACCCCGAGGTCGCCAGCGTGGGCCTCGGTCTGGCCGCGGCGCGGTACGAGAACGGACTGGTCCGGGGCACACTCGACGCGGCGGCCGGCGCGGGCGCACTCGACGACTCCGACGAAGACGCGCTGCGCCGCTGGTACCTGGCCGCGGCGCACCACTACCTGTGGCAGTTCGACGACGCCCGCTCGATCCTCGACGCGCTGCTGCGCGAGCACGGGGACTTCGCCGAGGCCTGGTACCTGTCGGCCCAGGTGTGCGAGGTCGAGGGCGACGAGGTCGGCGCTCGGCGCGGCTACGACCGCGCCTTCGAACTCGAGCCCGAACGCTTCCCGCGCCCGCACCGCTTCGACGACGCCGCGATGCGCGATGCCGTCCAGGCCGCGCGTGACGACCTGCCCGAGCGCTTCCAGGACGTCCTCGACGAGCTGGCGATCGTGATCGAGCCCACCCCCACGCGCGAACTGGCGGCGAGCGACGGGGGCGACGATCCCGTCCCGCCCGACGTGCTCGGCCTGTTCGTCGGCGTGAACCAGCTGGAGAAGAGCGTCTTCGCGCCCGTCGAACACCCGGGGATCATCTTCCTGTTCCAGCGCAATCTCGAACGCATGTGCGGCGACCCCGAGATGTTGATCGAGGAGATCCGCACCACCCTGTGGCACGAGCTGGCGCACTACCTGGGTTTCGAGGAAGATCAGATGGCCGATCTCGGCCTGGAGTGAGCGTCCCACCTGCCCATCGGCCCCAACGGGGTCCCACCGGTACCAGAGGGAGAACGTCGTGGCCGGAGCGAAACGTTTCGAGCGGACCCTCGTGACCGCCGCCCTTCCCTACGCGAACGGCCCGATCCACCTCGGTCACCTGGCCGGGGTGTACGTGCCGGCCGACATCTACGTTCGCTTCCTGCGCATGCGCGGCGAAGAGGTGCTGTTCATCTGCGGAACCGACGAGCACGGCGTCCCGATCACGCTCACGGCCGAGCGCGAGGGCATCGATCCCAAGACCCTGGTCGACCGCAACTACCCCGGCATCCGGGACAGCTTCGCCGGCCTGGGCGTGGACTTCGACAACTTCAGCCAGACCAGCCGTCCGATCCACCACGAGACCAGCCAGGCCTTCTTCCTGGACTTGCACGAGCACGGCCAGCTCGAGCAGGGAACCAGCCTGCAGTACTACAGCGAGGAGACGGGGCGCTTCTATCCCGATCGCTACGTCGAGGGCACGTGCCCGAACTGCGACGAGACCGCCCGGGGCGACCAGTGCGAGAGCTGCGGCACGCAGATCGAACCCGAGGAACTGATCGATCCCCACAGCGTGACCGACGGCAGCGCGATCACCCTGAAGGAGAGCACGCACTGGTTCCTGCCCATGGGCAAGCTGCAGGAGTGGCTGCAGCCGTGGATCGAGGGCCACTCCGAGTGGAAGGAGAACGTGCTCAACTACTGCCGCGGCTGGTTCGAACGGGGCCTCGGCTCGCGCGCGGTCACCCGCGTCCTGTACTGGGGCGTTCCCGTGCCCCTGCCCGACCTCGAGGGCAAGGTGCTGTACGTGTGGTTCGACGCGCCGATCGGCTACATCAGCGCCACGCGCGAGTGGGCGGCCGAACAGGGAGATCCCGAGGCCTGGCGCACCTGGTGGCAGGATCCGGGCACCCGGCTGATCCACTTCATCGGCAAGGACAACATCGTCTTCCACGCCCTGTTGTTCCCCGCCATGTTGCACGCGCACAGCGAGGACTACGTGGTCCCCGAGAACGTGCCCGCCAACGAGTTCCTGAACCTCGAGGGCGCGAAGCTGTCGACCAGTCGCGGCCACGCGGTGTGGCTGCCCGACTACCTCGAGACCTACCCGCCCGACAGTCTGCGCTACTGTCTCGCGCGCAACCTGCCCGAGACCCGCGACACCAATTTCACGTGGGACGACTTCGCCGCGCGGCACAACTCCGAGCTGGCCGACGTGCTGGGCAACTTCGTCAATCGCGCACTGACCTTCACCGGAAAGTACTTCGGCGAGAAGGTCCCGCCCCGCGCGCGGTGGACCGACACCGACCAGCGCGCGCTCGACGGGATCCTCGAGGCGGCACGGCGCATCGACGAGGACATGCGCGCCTTCCGGATCCGGGCCGCCGCCGAGACCGCGTTCCTGTTGAGCAAGCAGGCCAACCGCTACTTCGACGAGGCCCAGCCCTGGGCGACCCGCAAGAACGACCCCGACCGCTGCGCCACGTCCCTGCACGTGTGCTGCCAGTACGTGCGGGCGCTGTGCGGTCTGTGGGCGCCGTTCCTGCCGCACACCATGCAGACGCTGTGGGACGCCCTCGGAACCGGCACCTCGCTGCGCGAGGACGGATGGCCCACGGGCGAGAACTGGCTGCCCGAGGGACACCCGGTGACGAAACCGCCGATCCTGTTCACGAAGTTCGACGAGGAAGAGTTCACCGCCGAGAAGGACCGCCTGGCGCAGGCGCGACGGACCGACACCGGGAACTAGCCCCG
>CAZQHE010000216.1:0-5077 GCA_964593155.1 uncultured bacterium | reverse complement strand
GAGCGGGGAGGCGCGCGGCCGAGGCGGTGCTGCTCGACCGGGAGCGGCGCTGAGCACGGCGAGGGTCCGGGAGCCCGCCGTGCCGACGGGCTCCCCGAACCATCGGATCAGCGGCCGGTGGTGGCCGTGTCGACCTCGATCGACGCCTCCTCGAGCAGCAGCTCGTAGGCGTAGCCGGCACCGAAGTCCTTGTCGACGGTGACCTTGCCGGTGGCGGTGATCGTGTCGCCGACCTGGCAGGCGGCGTCGGTGGTGATCAGCAGGTCGTGGGTCTTGGCGGCCGGATCGCCGGTTCCGTCCTGGATGTGGATCCAGTTGCGATTCATGATTCCGCCGTTGAACTTCACGACCTTGCCGCGCACGGTGGCCGTCTCACCCACCATGCTGCTGCAGCCGGCGTAGAGCTCGGCCACGGTGTGGCCACCGTCGGCCTTGGCGATGCTGCCCGGCGCGACACCCGGCTCGGGCATCGAGCCATGCTGCGCGCCGCCCGACTCGCCGGTCATGGCTTGCATCATGTCCATACCGCCGTGGGGCTCTTCGCTGCCCGCAGCGTCCGGCGCCTCGAAGCCGCCGACGAAGTACAGGGTGTCGAAGGTGCGGTCGAGCGTCTCGCTGCGGAAGCCCTGCATGGGCATCTTCGTGCTGAAGGTGACCTCGGTGCCGACGTCGAGCGTGGTCTCCGGGCCGGCCGCCCACACGCTCTTCGCATCGTTCTCGACGCGGGCGTAGGTGTAGCCGCCGGAGTTCATGGTCTCGACCACTTCGCCGGAGAACGCGCTGGCCGGCTGGGCCGAGGTGGCCTGCTGCGAGGCCTGCGCCTGGGCCTGCTGGGACGCCTGGCCCTGGTCGGAGTTCTGGTTCCCGCAGCCGGCGACGAGGGCGACGGCGGCCACGAGGGTGATCAAGAGCATCGGAGCGCGCATGGCGGACGACTCCTCGGCAGGGGGAGATGCGTTGCGTCGGGGGGAGCGGCGCCGGACGGCGGCCATCACGAATGGTGAACATGGACTACTTCGGTTCCGCTCACAACGGGACAAACTGTGATCTGGGGCGCGTTCGGGGGCTACCAGCCCGGAAGGACGCCCAGGGTCCTCCGCCGGTAGGCCTCGTAGTTCGGGTAGTGGGCCCGGAGGAGACCTTCCTCGTAACGGGCCTTGGTCAAGTAGAAGACCACGTTGGTCCCGGCGGTCGCGAGCACCCAGGGGTCGGGACGGTGCAGGGCGACCGCGGCCACGACCAGGAGAACGGCGTTGTACATCGGATGGCGGAGCCAGCGATAGATGCCGTGGGTGACGAGGATTCCGTCACGTCGGGGCGTCGGGGCGACCCGGAAAACCGGCCGCAGCGCCACGAGAGCCGCAACACCGATGCCGGCCGCGATGCCGGCCAGGACCAGGGCCGACCAGGCGAAGGGCGGGCTCGATGCCGCGTCCGACCGCAGGTACGCCGCGGCCAGCGCAGCGCCCAGCAGCACCTGCACCGCGACGATCCGACGGTCGATCCGTCGGCTCGGAGGTGACTCAGTGCGCATCCGAGGCCGTCGGGCTCTCCGGATGGAGCTCGCCGATCGCGCTCAGGTCCTGCTGGAACTGCTCGGTGAGCCGTCCGCACACGAGGTCGCACAGGTGGAAGATCGAGGGATCGGCGATGCTGTAGTAGGCCATCAGGCCTTCCTTCCGCCGCTCGACCAGGCCGGCCCGCCGCAGGATCTGCAGGTGCTTGCTCACGTTGGCCTGGCTTGCACCCGTGGTCTCCACGAGGGAGCCGACCGAGCGCTCCCCTTCCTTGATGATGTGCAGGAGCCGCAGGCGCAGCGGGTCGCCCATCACCCGGAATCGCTCCGCCACCAGCCTCAAACTCTTGTCTTCCATAGCGTTACCGCCATCACTGGTCGGGGGCTCGTTCGGTCCCTTGCGTTCCCCGAACTCCATCGCTATATAACTCCATGTCGATGCAATCGACCAGTGATCAACTTCATCGTCAAGTAAGCACAAACTCCGGGCGCCGACAAGGCTTCCCGATCACTCCGAAGAGAGCGGATCGGGCCCCGGAAGCCCCAGGAGGGATGAATCGTGAGCCAATCCTGCGTTTCCAACACCTTCACCGACCGCTGGATCCGCCGGGTGGCGGGGACCTTCGTCCTGACGTCCGTCGTGCTGGCCTGGACGGTCGACATCCGCTGGCTGGCGCTCGCCGCCTTCGTCGGTCTGAACCTTCTCCAGTTCAGCTTCACCAACTTCTGCCCGCTCTCGGCGATCCTGTCCCGCTTCGACCCGGCCAACAAGGTCGCCACCGCCACCGACGCCGAGCGCAGCTGACACCGTCTCGACCGCCCGCGAACGCGAAGAGGAGTCCCCAGACATGAAGTCGCTTTTCCTGAAGCCCTCGGTGCAGCACCCGCGGATCGTGATGACGATCATCGCGCTGCTCACCGTGGCCGCGATCGTGCCGATGCTGAAGATCGTCGACCGCATCGACACCGACCCCGAGAACATGCTCCCGGACGACGAGCCGGTGCGCGTGGAGCACACCGCGATCAAGGAAGCCTTCGGCCTGAACGACTTCCTCGTGGTGGGCATCGTGCACGACGAGACCGTCTTCACTCCGGCGATCCTCGAGCGGGCCTACGAGATCACCGAGGCCCTGTACGACATGCAGCCGGAGTACGACGACGACGGGAACATCACCGAGGGTGGCGTGATCGTCGACGACGTCCTGGCACCGAGCGAGGTCGACGACATCCTGCCCGAGCCGGGTGGGGGCATCCGGGTGCAGACTCTGATGGCGTCTCCGCCCGAGACGCAGGAAGAGGCCGAGACCATCCTGGCCCAGATCGAGCAGAACCCGATCCTGCGCGGAAAGCTGGCCAGTGAGGACGGCAAGGCCCTGGCGATCTTCGTTCCCCTGACGAGCAAGGACGTCGCGGCGGACGTCGACGCGCAGATCCAGGAGATCATCGCCGGATTCGAGGAGGACCTGGGCGAGGAGTACCACGTGGCCGGGCAGCCCGTGGCGCAGGACACCTTCGGCGCGGCCATGTTCGAACAGATGGCCGTGAGCGCCCCGGCGGCCTTCCTGCTGATCTTCCTGCTCATGTTGTTCTTCTTCCGCAGTCCGCGGATCGTCGCCGCGCCCATGATCATCGCCATGATCAGCGTGATCTGGACCATGGGCCTGCTGATCGCGACCGGGAACACCGTGCACATCATGAGCTCGATGATCCCGATCTTCCTGATCCCGATCGCGGTGCTGAACAGCATCCACATCCTCAGCTCGATCCACGCCAAGTTCCACAGCCGTGGCGGCGACCTGGACCGCACGCTCGAGGACACGGTGGGCGAGCTGTTCCTGCCCATGGCCTTCACGTCGTTGACCACGGTCGTCGGGTTCGGCGCGCTCGTGGCGACGCCGATCCCGCCGGTGCAGGTCTTCGGTATCTTCGTGGCCTTCGGTGTGTTCTCCGCGTGGCTGCTGTCGCTGGTCTTCATCCCGGCCTACGTGAAGCTGATGCCGATCGAGGTCATCCAGGGCTTCGGCAAGGCCCACGAGGGCGGCGGCGCTCCCGAGAGCCACCTGCACTCGATCTACCTCTTCTCGACCCGCTTCCGCGTGCCCGTGATCGCGACGCTCGTGGTGATCATCGGGGTGTCGATCTTCGGCGTGACCCAGATCGTGGTGAACGACAACCCGGTGAACTGGTTCAAGGAGGACCACCGCCTGCGCGTGGCCGACCGGGTCATGAACGAGCACCTGTCCGGCACCTACCTCGCCTATCTCGAGCTGAGTGGCGAGGAGGAGAACGCCTTCCTCGAGCCCGAGTGGATGAGCTGGGCCGAGCGCCTGCAGGACCACCTTCTCGAGCAGGAGAACGTCGGCGCGGCGAGCTCCGTGGTGGACGTCCTGAAGAAGGTGCAGTACGAGCTGCTGTCGCGCGAGGAGGGCAGCTACGCCCTTGGCGACAATCGCCAGAAGCTCGCCCAGTACCTGTTCCTGTACGAGATGAGCGGTGGTTCGCCCGACGACCTGTTCAAGTTCATCACACCGAACCGCGACGCCATCAACATCTGGGTGCAGATGCACAAGGGCGACAACCAGCAGGTGGCGGCCGTCGTGGACGGCGCGCAGGACTGGATCGGCCAGAACCCGCCGCCCCAGGGTCTCGAGGTCGACTGGGGTGGTCTGAGCTACATCAACGTGAAGTGGCAGGAGCTCATGGTGAGCGGCATGGGCAAGGCCCTGGCCGGGTCCTACGTGACCGTGCTGATCATGATGGTCCTGCTGTTCCGGTCGGTGCGCCTCGGCCTGCTGGCCATGGTGCCCCTGACCGCCACCATCCTCATCACCTACGGCTACGTGGGTCTGTCCGGTCGCTTCTACGACATGCCGGTGGCGGTGCTCAGTTCGCTGTCGCTGGGTCTTTCGGTGGACTTCGCGATCCACTTCATCCAGCGCACGCGTGATCTGCACGCGCGCCACGGTCGCGACTTCCAGCGGACCATGCAGGCCTTCTTCCACGAGCCGGCCCAGGCCCTGGCCCGCAACGTCGTGGTCATCGCCCTGGGCTTCGTGCCGATGTTCTTCGCCAGTCTGGTGCCCTACGTCACCGTGGGTGCCTTCTTCTTCGGGATCATGCTGATCAGTGGAGGCGCGACCTTCCTGATCCTGCCCGCCGTGCTGAGCTTCTTCCCGCGTGACGTGATCAGCAAGCCCTCGGCGGCCACCAACGACGGACCAGAGCCCGATCTCTCCGCTGCGATCAGGAGGTAACGACGATGCGCAGTAAGACTCTCTTCGGTTTTCTCTTCCTCGCGATGGCCACCGTGGCTCTCGTGACCACCACCAGCCCGGCCCAGGCGCAGGACGCCACCGAGCTGATGAAGGAAGCCCACCTGAACATGTACTACCCCGGCGACGACGGCTCGGCCCGCGTGGCCATGACGATCACCGACAAGCGGGGACGTACCCGCGAGCGTGACTTCGTGATCCTGCGTCGCGACTGGGAAGACGGCGGCGAGCAGCGCTACTACGTCTACTTCTTCGATACATTCTTCTTTGTTCCATTTTTCTTGAAACA
>CAZQHE010000215.1:0-5117 GCA_964593155.1 uncultured bacterium | reverse complement strand
CGGCCCGGGCGCTTCCTCCGGCCGCCGCACCAGCAGGATTCCCCCGCGCTGGTACAACACCTCGATCGGCTCACCGAGCCCCTCGAGGTCGTGCACCTCGGTCACGGCCAGCTCGCCCGGCTCCGGTGGACGTGCCGGCGTCGGACTGCGCCGGTACACGCTCACGCTGGGCAGGTCCACCGAGTGCCGCACGGTGGGCGCGCCGATCTCGTGGGCCATGGTCGCCGCTTCCTTCACCGGACCCTGGAGCAGTTCACCGAAGGTGGGCACGACGAAGCGCACGATCAGGAACGCGTGCAGCACCGCGAGCGGCGTGATCGCCCGCCACAGCGGGCCCCGCCGCCACACCATCACCCCACCGGCCCACGCCAGGACCCCCACGATGCACGCCAGCGCGTACAGGGCACCGAACACGCCGGGCGCTTCGCCGAGCAGGGCCTCGAAGTAGGGATCGTCGAGCCGGGCGCGGATGCTCTCGACGGCGAGGGGCAGCGCGAACAGCACGCCCCACAGCAGAACCGGCGGCACCGCCAGCAGCCAGCGCGACCGCAGTGCCTCGCGGTGCCGCGCCATGAGCACGAACAGCGGCGTCACCCCGAGCAGCACGTAGTGCGGCAGCTTCGTGCCCGACAGCGAGAAGAACACGATGACGAAGACGATCCACAGCCACAGGAAGCGCGCCTGCTCGTCGTGCCGCGCCTCGCCGATCCGCCCGAGCGTGCGCAGCAGCAGTCCGGTGTGCGGCAGGACCACCAGCAGCAGCACCGGCAGGTAGTAGAAATAGCTCCCGCCGTGGCCCTCCATCGGCGACGAGAAGCGCTCCACGTTGTGCCGCATGAAGAAGCCGTTCCAGAAGTCCACTCCGTCGCGGGCGAACATCACGGCGTACCAGGGCGCAGCCAACGCCACGAAGACCAGCCATCCTCGGGGATCGCAGATGCAGCGCAGCCAGGTGCCCAGGTCCCGGCGCCAGGCGAAGAACAGCAACGAGGTCGCACCCGGTACCAGGACGGCCACCGGCCCCTTGGTCAGGAAGCCCAGGGCCATCCACAGGTAGATCCGCCAGCGCCCGGGCGAACCGCCTTCGATCCAGCGCCACATGTCGAACATGGCCAGGGCGAGCCACAGGTTCAGCAGGGCATCGGCGATCGCCGCGCGCGCCAGGGTCATCGTGCCCAGCGTGGTCGCCACGAGGATGCCGGCGAAGAACGCGGTCTCGGCGCCGTGGCGCGGCCTCACGAAGCGCACCAGCGCCACCAGCCACAGCGTGGCCGCCACCGCCGAGGCCAGACGGAAGCCCCACTCGTTCACGCCCACCAGGAACACGAAGACCGCCTGGGCCCAGTAGATCAGGATCGGTTTGTCGTAGCGCGGCTCGGCGTTCAGCTGCGGGGCGACGAAGTCCCCCGTCTCGAACATCTCGCGCGTGGCCTCGCTGAAGGCGCCCTCGTCGCGGTCGAAGAGGGGCGGCGTGCCCAGGTCGAGGAAGAATCCCACCAGTACCGCGAGCACCAGGCCCGCGATCCACTCACGTCGCACGGGACTCCACCGTCCGGTCGCCCTCGTGCCAGGCCTCGTCCGACGGCGGGTGTTCGTCGCCCCCCGCCGGGCGCTCGGCGTCTTCCTCGCGCACGACGTAGGAGTGCACCCCCGGCGAGCTGAACCAGGTCCGCGCGACGAGTTCGGTCACGACGCCCGTCGTCACCAGCTGCACCGATGCGATCAGACAGACCACACCCACGAGCAACAACGGCCGCCCGCCGATGTCCTCGCCGCCGATGAACTTCACCCCGGCCAGGTAGGCCAGGATCAACGCCCCCGCTCCACCCACGCCCAGACCGATCGCGCCGAAGAAATGGCCCGGCATGGAGCGGTAGTGCAGGAAGAAGTGGACCACGAGCAGGTCGAGCAGCACGCGGGACACGCGCGAGATCCCGTATTTCGACCGGCCGGCTTCGCGCGCGTGGTGCTGGACCTCGAGTTCGGCGATCCGTCGCGGCGAGGTGGCCATGGCCGCCCAGGCGGGGATGAAGCGGTGCATCTCGCCGTACAGGCGCATCTGCCGCACCAACGATGCCCGATAGGCCTTCAGACTGCAGCCGTAGTCGTGCACGTCGACCCCGGTGACCCGGCGGATCAGCTTGTTCGCCAGCCGCGACGGGGCCCGCCGCAACCAGAAGCCGTCCTGCCGCTTCCTCCGCCAACCCACGACCAGGTCGAGGTCCTCGTCGATCAGCTTGGCGACGAGCCGGGGAATGTCCGCGGGGTCGTTCTGCAGATCGCCGTCGATGGTCACGGCCACCTGACCGCGGGCACGGTCCAGCCCCGCCTGCATGGCCGCCGTCTGACCGAAGTTGCGCTGCAGGGCGACGACCTTCACGTGATCGCCGTGGCGCCGCCGCACGGCGTGCGCCTCGTCGAGGGTGCGATCGGAACTGCCGTCGTCGACGAGCACCAGCTCCCATCGGAAAGGCGCACGTGCCAGGGCCTCGTGCGTGCGTTCCGCGAGACGGGCGACGTTCGCCTCTTCGTCGTACAGCGGCACGACGACGGACACGTCGGGAAGGGCATGCGGCTGCTGCGTGCGGTCCACGTCGGTCCCGGGCTGGAGCGTCGAGATCGCCGGCAGCTTAGCGCATGCCCCGGGCGGTCGCTACGGGCGGTCGCTAGGAGCGGCTGTCGGCCGTGGCCACGCGGCCCGGTAGCGCGAGGGCCAGGGCGGCGGCGACCACCGAGACCACGAGCAGGAACAGATGGAGGTTCACCGCGGCCTGCACGGCCGCCTCGAGAGGCACGCCCAGCGGCCGCAGGACGGCCAGCACGCCGGCTTCGTACGTGCCCGCCCCGGCGAAACCGTGCACCGGGAGGACGCTGGTGGCCTCGCCGGCGACTGCGGCCAAAGTGGCGGTGGGAACCGAAACCTCGCCGAGCCGCACCAGGAGCCAGGCGTAGGCGGCCAGCTTGCTCCCCCAGTGCAGCAGGCTGTACCCCTGGGCCCCGGCGACCGCGCGGGCGTCGACGGGCAGCCCCTCACGCAGGGTCGACAACGCGCGCGCCGCGAAGTGCGGGGTCGTCCAGGGGCGTCGAAGGAAGAGACGCACCACCCACGGTGCGACCAGCGCGCCGACGGCGCCGACCACCGACAGCACCCATCCGACGTGCGCCACGCCCAGCGTCACCAGCACCACCAGGGCCAGCGACAGCACGTCGAGCAGTCGCAACCACAGCAGCGAAGCCACCGCCGACCCGACACCCACCCCGAAGGCCTGTTTCAGCAGCAGGGGAAAGCTGATCTCGCCCGAGCGCATGGGCAGGACGTTGTTCGCCGCGTTGTGGATCGAGACGATGCGCAGGCAGTGCCAGGGGTGCTCGCGCAGCGGTGTTCCGAAATGCACGGCCAGACGCTGCGCCCGCGCGACGTATCCCACCAACGTCAGCCCCAGCGCCACCGCGACGTCGACCGCGGTCAGGCGGCCCCAGGCCCGGAGGACCTCGATCCAGCCGACCGTCGCCTGGACCCAGACGACCAGGCCCAACAGGAGGGCCAGGGCCAGCGCCCACCGCCAGTGCTTCGAAGCACGCCGCACGGACCACTCCTGCGGGAAGACCGGATCGCCGGCGCGACGCGCCGGATCGTGCGGCGAGGATGGCGCAGCGCGCTCAGGCGGTCCAGACCGAGAGCCGCTTCAGCGAGTCGTCGGAATCGTGCGCCTGGTGTTCGGCGGCCAGCAGCGCGGCCCCGACGATCCCGGCGAGGTTCCGCATGTCGGCCGGCACGATCGGGGCCTCGGTCTCGAGCAGGTCCATGAATCGCTCGGCCTTCTTGCTGATCCCTCCACCGAGAACGATCAGGTCGGGCGAGAGCAACGATTCGTAGGCAGCGAGCACGCGGTTCATGCGCTTGGCCCACTTCGGCCAGCTCAGCTGCTTGCGCTGCCGCACGGCCCCCGAGGCGATGGCCTCGGCCTCGAAGCCACGGATCTCGAGGTGTCCGAACTCGGTGTTGGGAACCAGGCGCCCGTCCACGAAGAGCGCGCTGCCGATGCCGGTGCCGACGGTGAGGACCAGCGCGACGCCCCCGTGGCCGCGCCCGGCGCCGAACTGCATCTCGGCCAGGCCGGCGGCGTCGGCGTCGTTGGCCACGACGAAGTGGCAGGTGGCGTGATCCTCGAAGAGCTGCACGGCGTCGACGCCGATCCAGCTGTCGTCGATGTTGGCGGCGGTGCGGACCACGTGGTCGCGGACGACGGCGGGGAAGCCCACGCCGACGACGCCGCGCCACTCGAAGTGGGCGACGAGTTCGCCGACCATGGCGGCGACGGCCTCGGGGGTCGAAGGCTGGGGAGTGCGCAGCCGCATCCGGGGCGCGACCAGTTCTCCGGTCGTGGTCTCGACGACCGCTCCCTTGATGCCTCGGCCCCCGACGTCGATACCCAGGATTTCCATGGGACGAATCCCTCGCGGGGAAGAGTCCGGGTCCCGTGACGGGGTCCTCGATCCGGAGCCTAACCAATCCGGGCCCAGGGCGGCCAGCGATCCGCCCCCAACCCACCGCGAAAGCTGGGGACGAACCTGGGGATAACCGTCAACCCACGGACCGAATCAACGCCGTCGGCGCTCCTCGGTGATCCGTCGGTGCACCTCGGCATTCTCCACCCACGGCTCACGCTGGAAGTAGTCGTTGGTCATATTCTTGACCTGTCCGGACAAGAACAACAGTGCCAACAGGTTGGGCACGATCACCAGGGCCAGGGCGATGTCCCCGAGCGCCCAGGCCACTCCCAACGGCGCCACCGCGCCGAGGAAGTGCATGACCACGAAGACCATCTTGTAGGGCAGCACGGCCCCGTGGCCCAGCAGGTAGTTCGCGCAGCGATCGCCGTAGTAGCTCCACGAGATCGCCGTCGAGACCGCGAACAGCAGCACCGACGCGAGCACGATGTAGTGCCCCCAGTTGCCGAGCGGCGAGAGCCCGCGCTGGAAGCCGAGCATGGTCAAAGGGGCCCCGTTCTCGGGCGCCCGCCCCCACAGCGCGGTGTACTCCTGCCCGTCGGTGGCCAGCGCCAGGCCCGCGGACGTGTCGATCGTTCCGTTGAACGGAACGCTCAGCTCGGGGT
>CAZQHE010000214.1:0-5140 GCA_964593155.1 uncultured bacterium | reverse complement strand
GTTCCGCGAATTCCTTGCGGACCAGGGTGCCGAGCACGCCGTGCATCAAGCGGGCTCCGTCGGCGCCGGCGCCTCGTGCCCGGGATCGTCGTCGACCACCCGGCGGAACACGTCCTCGAGGTAGTGGCGGTCGGTGCGCTCGCGCAGGTCGTCGAGCGTGCCGATCGCGCGGATCGTCCCGCCGTGGATGATCGCGATGCGGTCGCACAGACGTTCGGCCTCGCTCATGATGTGCGTGCTGAAGATCACGCACTTGCCCGTGCGACGGACCCGGTCGACGAAGTCGAGCGTCGTACTCGCGGCGAGCACGTCGAGCCCGCTCGTGGGTTCGTCGAGCACCAGCACCGGCGGATCGTGGATCACCGTGCGCGCGATGTTGACCTTCTGCTTCATCCCCGTGCTGAGCTTCTCGCACCGCTGGCCCGCGTAGTCGGCGATCCCGAAGGTCTCGATCAGGGTGTCGACGCGCTCGTCCAGCTCCGACCGGCTGAGTCCGTGCAGTTCACCGAAGTACGAGATCATCTCGCGGGCGGTGAGGCGGTGGTACAGGCCGGTGGTGCCCGAGAGGAAGCCGATGTTCTCGCGCACCTGCCGCGACTGCCGCACCACGTCGAAGCCCGCCACCGATGCGCGGCCGGACGTCGGTGTGAGCGCGGTCGACAGCATGCGCAGCGTGGTGGTCTTGCCCGCGCCGTTCAGTCCGAGCAGGCCGAAGATCTCGCCCGGCCGGCAGGCGAAGTCGACGTCGTCCACCGCGCGCGTGCCCTCACCGCCCGAGTGGTCGGGGTAGATCTTCGTCAGTCCCCGGACGTCGACGACGGGATCACCGATGACGTCGCTCACGGTGGATCAGTCCTTTCCGGTGGAACGCGCGAACGAAGGCAGCAGCGCGCGCCGCACCGAGAAGTCGGAGGCGAAGAGCACGTTCTCGTCACGGACCAGGCGGGCGGCCACGGTGACGCACAGCGCGGCCAGGGCCATCAGCTCGAGCAGGGTGATCAGCACCGGTACGAGCGGGACCTCGCCCTGCAGCGTCGAGCGCAGCAGGGCCGACACGTTCACCAGCGGCACGGCCGCCTGCGACACCGTGAAGGTCTCGGCACCGAACTGCACGAACAGTCCCGAGAAGGCGACGATCAGGTACACGGGCGTGAGCGCGGCCTGGCCCTCGCGGTAGTTCCGCGCGCCGGCCACCAGCATCATCATGAGCGCGGCCAGGGCCACCGACAGCACCAGCACCGCGAGCAGGGCCACCGCGAGCGGGCCGGGTTCGAGCCGCACGGCGATCGGCGCGTCGGGCAGCAGGATCTCGAGCGCGAAGAACACCAGCACGAGCAGGCCGGCGAAGTTGAGCACGAAGGTGATGACACTCGCGGTGACCACGTAGCCGAGCTTTCCGAGCAGCACCTCGGCGCGGCTGAGCGGGCTGGTGATCACCGTTTCCCAGGTGCCCCGCTCTCGCTCGCCCACGACGGTGTCCAGCGCCGCGTAGAAGGTCCCCTGTGGCAGCATCAGCATGAGCAGGAAGGGCAGGATCATGCTCAGCGCCTGCCCGCCGCGCTCGGCCGCCGTCGACAGGTCGTCGAGCACCACCGTCCAGGGGCGGAGCGCGTCCCCGCTCAGGCCCACCCAGGCCGCCCGTGCCTGCCGCAAGGAGTCGGCGTGCGCGCGGACGGCGGCCGCGGCGCGGTCGCGGGCCGCCTGCGATCGCTCGCGCGAGGCGTCGTGGACCACCACCACCGAATCGCCCGCCGCGGTGCTCCACCACGCGACCAGGGCCTCGAACTCACCGAATTCGGGATCGGACCGGCCCCGCAGCCCCCGGAACTCCTCGGCCGTGGGCGCGCCCTCGAGCGCCGACCACGCCGCGGGGGCCGGACGCGTGCGCAGCGTGGCGTCGGCGTCGAGCTCGTCGCGCACGGGGGCAGGCGTGTCGGCGTCGACCAGGACGACCGTCGGCTCCTTCTCGGCCGCGCCGCGCGCCATCAGGGCGAGCTGGATGCCCACGAAGGCCAGCGTGGGGTACAGCAGCAGGGGCACGATCACCAGCTGCAGCACCAGGTTCCGGTCGCGACGCGCCTCGAGGATCTCCTTGCGCAGCACGCGGAGGGCCGCACGGAGGCTTCTGGCGAAGGACGAATCGGTCACGACGCCCCCTGGAGCGCGACGGGGAGGAAGAACGGCACGCCACCGACCGACCGATCCGGGGCCGGAGCGGACGTCGCTCCCCGACGAGCAACCATCGAGCCGGGATCAGGGCTTCAGCGCGTGCTTCTCGATGTAGGCGCGGATCTTCCGGTCTTCCTCGGGGCTCGGCAAGGGCCAGTTCTCCTCGCGCATCAGGACGATCATGCGGTCGTACTGGTTGTTCCAGTAGCCCATGGTGTCGACCTGGGGTGGGATGGGATCGTGGCAGCCGGAACCCGAACAGTACTTCACGTAGAGCTGCGCTTCCTCGCTCTCGGGCTCGGGCAGCGACGCGCCGCACCCCGCCACCACCAGACCCAGGACCAACAAACCGAACGCGCTCCGGGCGCGCAGGGTGTCCGACATCACCGCTCCTCCTGCTGCGAGTCCTCGGCGCCGGGCAGGCCGGCCAGGGACTCGCGGATCTCGCCGTCGATGGGCAGGGGGCGCTGGCTGTCGCGGTCGAGGATCACGTAGGTGATCGTCGCCTCGGCGACCGTGCGCTCGCCGGGGCCGACCACGCGCTGATGGACCTTCGCGCTCCGTCGCCCGAACTCGCCCTGCCAGGTGTGCACACGCAGTTGGTCGCCCAGGGTGGCTGCCGCCCGGTAGGCGATGTCGACGTGCGCGACCACGAACAGCCATCCCCGGCGGTGCCAGGCGTCGACGTCGATCGCGCCGCGGATGGCCTCCCAGCGCGCGGCCTCCAGGAATTCCAGGTACCGCGCGTTGTTGACGTGACCATACAGGTCGCAGTGGAAGCCGTAGACGGTGAACTCGTGAGCTGCGGACATGATTCGGCCGCTCCCGGACGGAGGAAGTCGGGAGCATAGGACCGCCGGGCGGACTCGACCACACGAGGAAGGGGCCGGGACACGGTCCCGACCCCTCTACGGTGTCCGCTCGTGGGCTCAGAGCCGTCGGCGGTTCACGGGGCTGTGTCCGGACGGCTGGCGTTCGCTGCGGCGTTGCCCCCGACGGGGGGCAGGGTTGAGAGCGTTTCCCCTGTTCTCGGCCTGGTGCCGCTTCGAACGCGGGCGACGTGAGCGTCTCCGGCTCCGGCCGCGTTTCGTGCGTACATTGTTCCCGCACGCGGCCCCCGGAGGTCGCTCCCCTGGCGGAGCACCGGACACCCGGAGTCAAGCAGATCCGAACGTCGGGACTCCAGTGCGATTCGGTGACTCCGGCCCGCAAACCGTGGTCAATGTGCATCAGATCGTGCGTTCCCCCGTCCTCCGGCCTCTGCTAGACTGCGCCGCCTCATGAGCCAGACCGACCCCACGAGGAAACGGGGCGCCCTCGTCCCCGTCTTCCTCACCGTCTTCATCGACCTCCTCGGCTTCGGGATCGTCATTCCGCTGCTGCCGATCTACTCGCAGGCCTACGGCGCGAGTGGAACGGCCCTGGGTCTCTTGTTCTCGAGCTTCTCGCTCATGCAGCTGATCTTCGCGCCCTTCTGGGGACGGCTGAGCGACAAGGTCGGCCGGCGACCGGTGTTGATCGGGGGGCTGATCGGCACCTCGATCTCGTACGTGATGTTCGGGATGGCCGAGGGCATGACCATGCTCTTCGTGTCGCGCATGCTGGCCGGCTTCTTCGGCGCGAACGTGGCGACAGCCCAGGCCTACGTGGCCGACGTCACCACGCCGGCCGAGCGGGCCAAGGGAATGGGCATGATCGGCGCGGCCTTCGGCCTGGGCTTCACCTTCGGGCCGCTGATCGGTGGCTTCATGGTGCAGTGGTCGATGGCCATGCCGGGATTCTTCGCGGCGGGACTGTCGCTGGCCTCGGCCATCGTGGCCGTCGTCATGCTGCACGAGCCCGCACGGCACCGTGACGACGCCGCCCGGATCTTCGGATTCGAGACCGTCCGCGAAGCCATGCGTCAACCGCGTGTGGGAACGGTGTTGCTGCTGTACTTCGTCGCGCTGCTCGCCTTCTCCGGCTTCGAGTCGATGTTCATCCGTTTCGGCCTGGCGCGCTTCCCGGAAGCCTTCGGCATCGGCTCCGCGATCACCGACCCCAGCGTGGACCAGGTGATCGGCGCGGCGAAGGAAGCGGGCGTGTACATGTTCGCGATCGGCCTGCTGGCGGCGCTGATCCAGGGCGGCTTCATCCGCCGGCTGGTGCCGCGCTACGGCGAGACCAGGCTGATCATCGCCGGCCCCTTGCTGCTGGGACTGGGCTTCCTGATCGTGGGCGTGGCGCCGAACTGGTGGCTGGTGATCGCGGGGTGCGCGGTCATGCCCATGGGCTTCGGCGTGAACAACCCCTCCCTGCAAGGGCTGCTGTCGCGGGCCGTCACGCCCGGCCAGCAGGGCGCCTTCCTGGGTCTGAACCAGTCGCTGGGCAGCCTGGCCCGCGTGGTCGGCCCACTGATCGCAGGGCTGGTCTTCGACTTCGCCGGGCCGGCCCAGCCCTTCTTCCTGTCGGCCGCGCTGCTGGCCGTGGCCACGGTGCTGGCCCTGCGCTACCACCGTCGCTACGCGCGCTCCTTCGAGCACGAGGCCGAGCGCGAGGCGACCGTGCGCAGCACGGCCTGAGCGGCGTTGCCGCCGCCCGCGCGTCGACTAGATTCCCCGCCGCAGTGGGCCCGCCGCGAGCCCCGGGCCGCCGTCGTCCCCTTCCACGACCCGAGGTACCGCCTCGGCTTCCGAGAGGTGCGTCCAGCATGAGCCAGGTGCAGACCCACGAATTCCGCACGGAACTCGAGCAGCTGCTCGACATCATCGTCCATTCGCTCTACTCCGAGCGCGAGATCTTCCTGCGCGAGCTGCTGAGCAACGCCAGCGACGCCATCGACAAGCTGCGCTTCGAGGCGATCCGCGAGCCGTCGCTGCTCGAGGACGCGGGCACCGACTGGGAAATCGAGATCCGCGTCGACCGCGACGCGAAGACGCTGCACGTGATCGACAACGGCATCGGGATGTCGGGCACCACCATCGGCGATCAG
>CAZQHE010000213.1:0-5194 GCA_964593155.1 uncultured bacterium | reverse complement strand
CCTACGCCCTGGCCGGCGCCGGGCGCTTCGAGCCGGGTCGAGGCGCCGCCGAAGGCCGTTCCCGAGGGCTCGTCACCGGAGATCGAATGCGCTGGTTCGCCGACACCGACCACCGGATCGCCGCGGCTCTGTTCGCGTTCAGCCTGGTCGTCTACGTGCTCACGATGAGTCCCACGATCAACTTCTGGGACTGCGCGCAGTTCGTGGCCGTCTCGCACACGCTCGGGATTCCCCACCAGCCGGGCACACCGCTGTACGTGCTGGTGGGCAAGGTCTTCAGCCTGCTGCCGCTGGGAATCGGGATCGCGCACAAGATCAACCTGATGAGCGCGGTCTTCTCGGCCCTGGCCGTGTCGTTCATGTACCTGACCGGCGTGCGGCTGCAGCGGAACTGGTCCAGCGAGAAGGAGGATCCGAGCCCGGCGTGGATCCGACGATCGGGGGCGGCGATCGGCGCCCTGTTCCTGGCGCTGAGCTACACCTTCTGGAACAACGCCATCGAGGCCGAGGTCTACGCCCTGTCGGCGTTCACCATGGCCTTCGTGAGCTTCCTCGCCGTGTACTGGTGGGAGATCCGCGACCGCGCCAGCTCGGCCACGATCATGCTGCTGATCGTCTACCTCATGGGCATGGCGGTCGGGTTCCACCTCGGATCGATCCTGGTCTTCCCGGGCGTCTTCCTGCTGGTGGCCCTGGCCGACCGGCGGGCGTTGAGCCTCGTCGACATGGTGCTGGTGGCGCTCGTGGTGGGTGGCTTCGTGCTGTCGACCATGAGCGCTCCCGACGGCCTGGTGATCTTCCTGATCGCGGCCGCCGTGCTCGGTGCGGCCTATCGCAGCATCACCTGGGGCGAGAAGGACGAGATCGAGCAGAACCGCTGGTTCGCGCTGACGGGGATCGGTCTGTTCGTGGTCGGTCTGTCCGTGCACATCTTCATGCTGATCCGGGCCCACCACGACCCGATGATCAACCAGACCGATCCGACCACCTGGGACACGCTGATGAGCGTGCTGCGGCGCGAGCAGTACCCGCCGCGCAGTCCCTTCGAGCGCGAGGCGCCGCTGGCGTGGCAGATCGGTCACCTGTGGGGGACCTCGATCTGGCAGACCGGCCAGCTGGCCGGCCGTCAGGTGATCGGCCTGATCCAGCAATTCACCTTCCTGCCGGCGAAGACGCCCACCTTCGCCGACATCGCCGTGCCCACGGCCCTGTGGCTGATGGGGATCGTCTACCAGATCCAGAACCACTGGCGGCTGGGCGTGTCGTTCCTGGCCACGCTGCTGGTGAACTCGATCGGTCTGCTGGTCCTGCTGAACTTCACCGACAGCGAGGTCCGCGACCGCGACTACTTCTACTTCGGCTTCTTCCAGTTCGCGGCGCTGTTCCTGGGTCTGGGTGCGGGTGGCCTGCTGCGCGCGGCCTGGTCGGGCCGGCGAGCGGGGAGCCAGGTCTTCGTGCGGGGCGCGGCCGCCGTGCTGGTCTTGCTACCGCTGCTGCCGGTGATCATGGCGCCGGCGAACCACCCGAAGTGGTACGAGCACGATCGCAGCGAGAACTGGATCGCCTACACCTACGCGAAGAACATCCTCGAGAGTCTGCCGCCCGACGCGATCCTGGCCACCAACGGCGACAACGACACCTTCCCGCTGTGGTACCTGCAGGAGGTCGAGGGCTTCCGCACCGACGTGCGGGTGGTCAACCTGAGCCTGATCAACCTGCCCTGGTACATCAAGCAGCTCCGCGACTACGAACCCAGCCTGCCGATCACCTGGACCGACGAACAGATCGAGGGCCGGGCCGACATCCGCTTCCGCAACTTCACGACCCTGCTCGTGGCCGAGCGTCTGCGCGACGGTAGCGTGGCCTACGTCCGCGACAAGACGATGTGGCACGTGGTCCAGCAGAACGAGTGGGAGCGGCCGATCTACTACGCGATCACGGTGCCGAACCAGAACATCGGGATGTTCGTGCCCTACCTCGAGATGGAGGGCATGGTCTACCGTCTCACGCCGCAGCGCAGCGACGACGGCAACCCGCGCTGGAACTCCGACAAGATCTGGCACGCCTTCAACGAGGTCTACGACTTCCGCTCGGTGCTCGACGAGGACGGCTACGCCGACGACTCGATCTATCGTGACGCGCAGACCGCACATCTGCTGCGGAACTACCCGGCCGCGCTGTCCCGCGTGGGCTTCGTGAGCGCGCGCGAGGGGAACTACGATCGCGCGATCGAGGCCCTCGAGATGGCCTATCGCTTCGACCCGACCTTCCCCGTGACCGTCGACGTGCTGCCGATCGTGTACCTGCAGCGCAACGACGTCGAGTCGGCCCTCGACGCAGGCCGTCGTCTGCTCCCGCACCAGGAGCACCCGAACGAATCGTTGTTGAACCTCGGCGAGTCGCTGTTGAAGATGGGGGAGGACGGCGCCGCCGTCGCGTGGGCGCGTGAACTGGTGGAGGCCGCGCCGGACGCCGTCGACTACACCCAGCTGTTGATCCGCTCGCTCCTCTTCGCCGGGCGCACGGCCGAGGCCGAGGCCGAGCTCGACGCCTACGTCGAGCGCACCGGCGACACCTCGGCCCGCGACGTCTTCGATCGTTTCCTGCGCGAGCTCGAGCGTCTGGAGTCCGACACCCTGGGTCCGATCGAGGACGAGGTCGGCGGCACCATCCGGGGTGGGGGCGAATGACCGATCGGGTCGACGTGGACGTGCCGGAGGCGTGGGCGCGTGGATCGCGCCGCGTCCTCGTGACGGGCTGCGCGGGTTTCCTGGGCAGCACACTGGTCGACACCCTGCTCGCGCACGGTCACGACGTCGTGGGTGTCGACGTCTTCAGCGACTACTACGATCCCGCCCTCAAGCGCGAGAACGTGGTCGCGGCGTCGGAGTCCGATCGGTTCCGCCTGGTCGAGGCCGACATGAACGACGTCGATCTCGTGGAACTGGCGGCGGACCGCGAGATCGTCTTCCACTTCGCCGCCCAGGCCGGGGTCCGCGCGAGCTGGGGGACGGAGTTCGACGTCTACCTGCAGTCGAACATCGGGGCGACGCAGCGGCTGCTCGAAGCGCTGGTGGAGCTGCAGCGCCGCGGTGCACCCTTCCGACGGCTCGTGTACAGCTCGTCGAGCAGCGTGTACGGCAATCAGGAACGCTATCCCGTGGCCGAGGACGTGCCGAAGCAGCCCTTCAGTCCCTACGGCGTGAGCAAGCTCGCCGCCGAGCACCTCTGCGTGCTCTACGCCGCGAACTTCGGGGTGCCGAGCAGCAGCCTGCGCTACTTCACCGTGTACGGCCCGCGACAGCGTCCGGACATGGCCTTCCGCAAGTTCCTCGAAGCCGCCGCCGACGGCCGGCCGTGGATCGTGTACGGCGACGGCGAACAGACACGCGACTTCACCTTCGTCTCGGATGCCGTGCGCGCCAACCTGCTCGCCGCCGACGACCCGAGCGACTGTGGCGTGTACAACATCGGAGGGGGGGCGCGCATTGCCCTGCGCGAGGCCCTCGAGGTGCTGCGCGCCAAGGCGATCGAGCACGGCGTGGCCGACACGGTGACCATCGAACACCACGACCGCGTGAAGGGCGACGTGCGGCACACCTACGCCGACGGCAGCCGGGTTCGCGAGGCCCTGGGCTTCGAGGCGCGGGTTCCTCTGTCCGAGGGCCTGGACGCCGAGGCACGGTGGGTGGCCGCGAGGAGGCGATCGGAGTGAATCGGGTCGAGACGTCGGCACCGGTCCACGTGGATCCGGAACGGGTGCGCTCGGTCCTGGCGCAAGGCCCCGGCGACTGCGACGTCACCGTGCTCGTGCCCGCCTACAACGAATTCGAGAGCCTGCCCCCGCTCGTCGAGCGGCTCGAGGCGGTTCTCGCCGACGTGACCGACGACTACGAGATCCTCGTGGTCGACGACGGCAGCGACGACGGCACGCGCGGGGAGCTCCGCCGACTGCGGAACGAACACGCGCGTCTGCGCTCGATCAGCTTCCTGCGCAACTATGGCAAGAGCGCCGCCCTGGCCGTGGGCTTCCGTGAGGCACGCGGCCGTGTCGTGGTGACGATCGACGCCGACCTGCAGGACGATCCCGAGGAGATCCCGCACCTGATCGCCAAGCTGGGCGAGGGCTGGGACCTGGTCAGCGGTTGGAAGCAGGCGCGCAAGGACCCGCTGGTGAAGACCAGCACGAGCAAGCTGTTCAACGCGGTGACGCGGCGAGTCAGCGGCCTGCACCTGCACGACTTCAATTGCGGCCTCAAGGCCTACCGCAGCCGGCTGACCCGCTCGTTGCGCGTGTACGGCGAGCTGCACCGCTACCTGCCGGTGCTGGCCCACGTGCAGGGCTTTCGCGTGACCGAGGTGCCGGTGCGCCACCACGAGCGGCAGTTCGGTGTGACCAAGTTCGGCCGCGCGCGCTTCGTGAACGGCCTGCTCGACCTGCTCACCGTGGTGTTCCTCACGCGACAGCGCACGTCGCCGTTGCACTTCTTCGGGCGGCTCGGTCTTCTCTTCGGTGGTGTGGGCACCCTGGTCCTGGCGTGGTTCCTCGGCGTGTGGATCGTCGAGCAGGCGCTGCGCCTGCGGCCCATGCTGCTCTTCGGCGTGGCCCTGGTCCTGGTCGGTGTACAGTTCGTGAGCCTGGGTCTGCTGGGCGAACTCTTCGTCGCCACCCGCGACACCACGAGTCAGTACCAGGTCCGCGACGAGGACGAGGACGACGAGCGGTGACGGCCGCGGCCCGACGCATGGGGGTCGTGGTCCTCAACTGGAACGGCCGGCCGCACCTCGAGCGCTGCCTGGCGTCGCTCGAGGACCAGGATCATCCCGATTCCTTCGTCGTGCTCGTCGACAACGGCAGCCGGGACGGTAGCGCCGCGTTCGTGCGTGAACGGTTCCCGGCGGTCGAGCTGCTCGAACTGGGCGAGAACCGTCGCTTCGCCGGTGGCAACAACGCCGGGGCGGCGCGATCCCTCGAACTCGGGGCCGACGTGGTGCTGGTGCTGAACAACGACACCGAGTCCACGCCCGGTTTCCTGCGCCGCCTCGACCGGGCCTTCGACGATCCGGCGGTGGGCGTGGCCGGTCCACGGGTGGTCTACGCCGATCGCCCGGATCGGATCTGGTACGGCGGAGGCTTCTTCGATCCGCGATGGGGATTCGCACGCCACCGGGCCCTGCGCGCGCACACCGATGC
>CAZQHE010000212.1:0-5266 GCA_964593155.1 uncultured bacterium | reverse complement strand
GGCGGGAGCGACGAGACTTGAACTCGCGACCTCCGGCTTGACAGGCCGGCGTTCTGACCAACTGAACTACGCCCCCGCGAGCAGACGAGCAGTGTAGTCACGGGGGTCTGCGGTGTCAAATGGCGCCGCTGCGGAGCACGCGCTCGAGCAGGGACGGTCGCACCTCGGCGCACCGTGCCACCGGAACACCGGGTGCGACGGCCAGCGGATCGATCGCGGCCGCGCCCGCCAGCAGCCAGACCGCGGGACGGCGTGTGGTCACGACGTCCGCCATCGCGTCGAAGCGACCGGACCGGACCGCGAGCAGCGCCACCCCTTCGTCCTCGCCGAGCGAAAGATCGGGGAAGTGCTCGCGCGGGATCACGTCGATCCGGTCGGCGATGGGTGCCAGGGCGCGTGCCCACACCTCGGGCGCCGTTCCGCGTCCGTCGGCCAGGGGCACCGTCGGATCGTCGGGAACTCGCAGCAGACGATCGTGACCCGCCTCGTCCACCACCCACCAGCGCCGCGGCCAGGGATCCGGCCGGACTCCGTCGAAGCGGGCGGCCCGATGCCAGGGAACCTCGACCGCCGACGTCGGGCCGGAGGCCACCGGGATGGTCCACGGGTCCGCACACTGCGGCGAGAGCGCGGCCAGGGCGGAGTCGACGCGCGCCATCGGTGCGGCGAACAGCACGAGGTCCAGACCCGCGGCGAGCAGGTCCTCGGGACCGAAGCCGGCCAGGCCGTGCATCTCGATCGCGTCGCTGAGCAGCGGTCCGTGGAAGCCGAGCGTGTGCCGCAGTCGCGCGATCGCCGCCGGATCCACGCCGACCGGACCACGGCCCGCCCCCTGCCACGCAGGAACGTGCAGATGGGCCGCCATGACGGCGTCGACCCCCGCGCTCACCGCCGCGCCGAAGGGCGGCCCGTCGACCGTGCGCAGGGCCGCGGCGTCGCGAGCGAGAACCGGCAGTTCGAGGTGACTGTCGACCCGACTCGCCCCGTGCCCCGGCCAGTGCTTCACGCAGCAGGCGACGCCGCCGCGGTGCAGACCGCGTACGGCCGCTGCCACGTGCCGCGCCACCAGTGCGGAGTCACGGCCGAAGGCCCGTGTACCGATCACCGGATTGCCGGCGACGTCCACGTCGGCAACCGGCGCGAGCACCAGGTTCACCCCGACGGCGCGCAGACGCGCGGCGCGCTCGGCGTGCACGTCCTCGGTCAGATCGGGCCGGTCGATCCATCCAAGCGTGGTCGCCCCCGGACCGGGATCGACCGCGCGGTGCAGGGGGAAGACGATCCCACCCTCCGTGTCGCACGCGATCAACGGCCCGTCGACTCCGGCGTCGCGCAGGATCGTGTCGACCTCACGGGTCAACGCACGCAGCTGATCGTGATCGGTGACGTTGCGCTCGAACAGCAGCACGCCGCGAGGCCGCAGGCGCGCGAGCAGAGTGCGTTCGTCGTCGCCGAGAACGGGACCGGCCAGGCCCACCAGTGCCGGGCGCGTCGGGGTCACCGCGCGAGGTTCCAGCCGCGCAGCGAGCGGACGTCGACGACGTCGATGCCGTCGTAGTAGGCGCGCAGAATGGTGCGCGCGTCCTGACCGGCCCGGGCGCGGGCCAGGGCCCCGGTCTGGCACAGGCCGACCCCGTGCCCGAAGCCCCCACCGCGCAGCACCACGCCCACCAGCCGACCGTCGCGCACGACGTTCTCGACGGTGAACAGCGTGCTGCGCAGGATCCCGTAGCGCGATCCGACCGGCCGCAGCACCCAGCGGATGCGATCCCCCCAGACCTCGAAGCGATCGACGTCGGTGACCACGGCCAGACGCTGCACGCGCCCCGACCGATCGCGCGCGTCGACCTCGATCCGCTGCAGCACGCCGACGTCCTCGGGCGCGAGCGGCCGCTCGAGTTCCACGGGAAGATGCTCGCGGACGATGTCGCCCAGTTCCTTCGCCGACCAGATCTCGGTCCAGCGGAAGTGCGGAGCGTCGCGACACCAGCTGCGCCCCTGGGCGTCGGCGTCGCGCCTGCCCAGCAGATAGGGCGCGCCCTCGCGGTGCCACACGTCGACCAGCGTCGCCGTGTGCCCGCCGCTGGTCGACGAATAGTAGGCCCGGATCAGTTCGCCGTCGCGCACGGCGACCCGGTGCGCCGTGGCGCGGATCGCTTCGTCGCAGATCTCGGCGGTGCCGCTGAGCCCGCGGTAGACCTGGTCGCGCACGTCGTCGTAGAGGTCGAAGCCGTACTCGTCCCAACGCCCGAGCCGCGCGTAGGTGTACGTGCGCGCGGCGATCGCCTGGGCCTCGACGGCGGCGCGCGCGTCGTCACCCGGCCGTCCGATCTCCCAGGGGACCACGCCGCGCAGGTACGTCTCGACCGGGAGCGTGTTGATCAGCGTGACCGTGTCGTCGTCGTTGCGCCGCAGCGTCAGCGCACCGGCGAAGCGGTCGCCGTCGTGTCGCCACGGTGCGGGATCGGCGGTCCGGAGTTCGATGTGCCGCGGTGCAGTCACGCGTCCGCCCGACGGTGCGGTCAGCACGAGTTCGCCCGCGCGCACCGTCGCGTGGTAGGCACCGGGCGCGCCGCGCCAGCGCGCACGGTTCGTCCGCACCTCCACGTCGCCGGTGGTCTCGAAGGTCACCGACGTCTCGGCGAAGGCCAGGGCCACGCGGACGTGGGTGCGTCCGCGATCGGGCTCGAAGTCCGACGGATCGGACGTGACGCCGCGCGCCGGCGGCTGCGCGCAGGCGCTGGTCCACGCCACCAGGAAGAGCATCGACAGGCTGCGCAGGATCGATTCACGCATGGGAATCTCCGGGCCCGGGGGCGACGCTGCCCAGAACGGTGTCGTGGCGCGCTCCCGTGGTCGTCCACGCTCCCGCGGCCCGCCGCCGCACGCACAGTCCACCGAGCAGGGCGAAGTCCACGGCCTCCTTGGCGTCGGCATCCTCGCCGAGGACTTCGATCCCGTCCACCACGACCGCGGGCAGAACCCGTTCGAGGGCGGCGACGAGCGCCCGATTGTGCCGTCCCCCACCGGTGAGCAGCAGGTGGGTCGAAGCGAGACTCCTCTTCCAGGCGCCGAGTCCTTCCTCGAGCAGCCAGGCCACGGCACGGGCCTCGGCCTCGATCACCGAGGCCAGGCGGTCGGCCAGGCTCGCCTCGGGCGCGCGGGATTCGATCGTGTCCACCCACGCCGGCCCGAACTCCTCGCGGCCCCAGCTGCGAGGCAGCGGAGCGCGAACCCAGGCCTCGGCCAGGATCGCCTCGACCAGCGCGGGAAGGGCGCGGCCGGTGGCGGCGATCGCTCCGTCGCGGTCGAATCCCGGTCCGGTGGGGTCGTCGCGGCGGACGAGTTCGTCGAGCGGCAGATTCGCCGGACCGACGTCGGCCGCCAGAACGGTGTCACTGCCGGCCGGCAAGGCACTGAGATTCGCGATGCCGCCCAGGTTGAGCACGACCCGGTCCTCTTCACTCGACGCGCGCAGCATGCGGTCGGCCACCGGGGCCAGCGGCGCGCCGTGCCCGCCGAGCGCGAGATCGGCGCTGCGGAAATCGTGGACCACCGCGCACCCGAGGCGCGCGGCGAGCGCCGGTCCGGGCAGCATCTGCCAACCGTGGCCGCCGCGTTCGGCGGGGGCGTGCCACAGGGTGACGCCGTGGGCGGCGGTCCAGTCGAGACCGACGGGGACGACACCGGCGTCGGCGCAGCACGCGCGCACGGCCCGTTCGTGGTCGTCGACGAGGGCGAAGCCCAGGGCGCTGAGTTCGGAGGCGGTGGTCGTCGCTCCGGCCGCGAGCGCCCGCAGGCGTGCGGGGTCGGCGGCCCGCAACGGAACCGTACGGTGGGCCAGCAGCCGGTGGGTGCGCAGGTCGGGACCGAACTCCACGACCGCGGCATCGACCCCGTCGAGACTGGTGCCGATCATCAGACCGGCCGCGCGTGGCGTGCGATCAGCCATCGCCGGGCAGCGGGCGCCGGTTCCACGTCTCCGTCAGGGCGGCCCGTGGCGAGCGACGGCGTTCGACCGCTGCCGCCACCACTTCGGGCAGTGCGGCCTGCCAGGCCGCCGCGTCGGAACCGAGTGTGGGCGGCAGACATGCGCGCGACCGCAGGGCGAGCCATTCGTCGACGGGGCCGGCGTCCGAGGGCTCGAGGTCGCGATGCAGCGCGATGCCGCGTCCCGCCTCGCGGTGCAGCAGGACCGCTCGCGCCGGGTCGGCCAGCCAGACGGCCAGCTCCACGCCGAGATCGCCGTGGTCGCCGGCGGCGGGCACCACCAGCACGCGGGGCCGTGCGAGCACCCGGCCCTCGTCGTCGGCATCGGGGCCGGGCAGGGGGCGGATCGCGAACCCGGCCGGCAGCTCGTCGCGGAGCGTCGACGGGATCACGGCCGCCGTCGCGTCGTCGGGCCACGGCTCGTCGGCGGTGCGCACCGTGGCACGCATCATCACCCGGCGCAGGAAGGCGAGGGCCTCGACCGCCGGCTCCGTGGTGAGGTCGGCGTCGTGCGGCGTGCCCGGTTCGATGCCCGCGCCCGAGGCCGCGGCCAGCGCCAGGAAGGCGCCGACCTCGGTGCCCTCGACCACCACCAGGCGTTCGCCGCGGCGGGCCAGCGAGGGCCAGGTGGCCGCACCCTCGACGGCCAGGGCGGTGAATCGAGCCCGCCAGGCAAGGCCCCAGTCACGGCCGTCGTGAACACCGGCCGCCCCGAGCCACACGCCCTCGGACACCGCATCCGGGAAGGGCCGCAGGGTGCCCGCGCGGGCGCGTTCACGCGCGGTGACCGCGTCGACCTCGGCCAGGGTCGCCGTCGCGCGGTCGGCGGGATCGGCCCACTCGATGCGCGCCCGGCGCTCCGACGCCCAGGTCTCGGCGAGGCGGCGCAGGGTGTCGGGCAGGTCGACCGCCACGGTGAGCCGCACCGTCTGCGGTGCGGTCTCGGCCGGCGGCGGTTCGGAAGAGTCCTTCCCGCAGCCGGTGACCACCGTCGCCAGCAGCAGGCAGAGGGCCGTGCGTGTCCGTGGCATCACTGCGTCTCCTGCGCGTCGGACAGGGCCGCCCGCAGGCTGCCGCCGGCGCGGTCGAGTCGGGCGCGGGCGTCGGCCGGCGTGCCGCCCACACGCGCCATCACCACCGCCGTCTTCACCTGGTGATCGGTCTCGACGAGCAGGGCGGACGCGCGCTCGTAGTCCACACCGGACAGTTCAATCACAAGTCCCTTCTCGCGCTCCACCAGTTTGCTGCTGGTCGGAGCTACGACCACCATCAGGTA
>CAZQHE010000211.1:0-5270 GCA_964593155.1 uncultured bacterium | reverse complement strand
CCCGAGGGCAGCGCGCGCGTGTCGGCCGCGCTGCGCCCCGGCCAGCACGGCGTGACGACGTCGCTCACCGGCGCCGACGGGACCCCGCTTGCCGTGCCTCCGGTTCTGACCCACCAGGGGCGGATCAACGATTCGTCGGACACGCCGCTCCGCGGCCGCCGCGCCGAGATCGTCTACGGCGTGCGCGCCACGCCGAACGGCGACCGCACGAGCTACGAACCAATCCTGGTCGACCCGTCCGCGCTGTACGTCGTCACCTGGGAAACCAGCACGGGTGCGACCGGCCGGACCGATCCGAGCACGGAGTTCCCCACGACCAGCACCGTCGGCGCGTTCCCGAAGGACTGGACCCTGCCGCCCCTGCGCAACGGCAACGAGGTCGCCGTGGAGATGCGCTTCGGTTCGCCGGTGGATCTGGACGTCGGGTCGGACACGGTCGCCGGCGTGACGCGCATGCAGATCGAGATGCTCATGACCCTGACGGCCGATCCGTTGATCACCGACGTCGAGACCGACCTCGGCGGTCTGCCCGACGGATCGATCGCGCACGTGCGGTACACCGGCAACGTCTTCGGCCCGGGCACGAGCGTGGGCGCGCCGAGGTCGCGCGCGACCGGCAACGCCGTCGTCCAGCGCGCGGCCGACGGTTCGGCGCTCGTGAGCAGTCTGGCGCCGACCGGCGGCGATCCCGTCGACGGCGTGGAGTTCGCGTTCGAGCCCGTCGACGCGGCCGCGATGGACTTCTCGACCGCGCAGGATCCGCTGTTGGCGTTCCGCTGCGGCGGTGTGCGCGCGAGCGATCCCACGCGGGGCTACGCGCCGATCGAGGCGATCCTCGAGCCCGTGGGCAACGGCGAGGTCGCCGTGCGCTTCGACGCTCGTGCGATCACCGACCTCGAGCAGATCGACTACGAGGTCCTCGACGCCGACGGCACGGTGATCGAACGCGGCGGGATCGTGCACCGTGACATCGCCACGCGTGTGGTCGGCACGCCGGGGATCGGGTCCGTCGAGACGGATGCGGGTGACGTGATCCTCTCGGTGCGGTTCGGGCGCATGTCCTCGGCGCGTTCGCTCGAGGTCGACGTCGAGGTCCGCGCGATCGTGCCGCAGTCCGACTTCCGCGTGCAGTCGCTGCAGCTGGCTGCCGACGGCGGCGCGTTCTTCGCCACGGCGAACGCGCTGCGCACCACGACCGATGCGCCGCCGCTGAGCAGCGGTGCGCTGTCGCTGCACCGGCCCTTCCCGAATCCCTTCAACCCGCGGACGTCGGTGCGCTTCGAGGTGCAGCGGCCGAGCGACGTGTCGCTGCGGATCTACGACATGCGGGGGCGCATCGTCGACGTGCTCGTCGACGAGCGGCTGGACGCGGGGACGTACACGCGGGTGTGGAACGGCACGGATCTGCGCGGGCGGGCCGTGGCCTCGGGGGCGTACTTCGTGCGGCTGGCGGACGGGTCGGAGGGGCCGTTGGTGCGGAGGGTGGTGTTGGTGCGGTGATCCGTCCGTGGCGGCTGCCGTCCCGTCGATGGTGTCGGTCGGGGCTCGGGGACACCCTGGCGGTTCCGATGCTCTGCGCCGGACATCCTCTCTGCTACAATCGGCCAGGCCCGATTCGACGCCCCGATCGCCGCCGCCCAGGAGTCCCATGCACCCCAGCCCCGACCCCCTCGCCACCCACGTCCTGCTCGCCCGGGCCCAGGACGGGGACGAGCGCGCCCTTCGACTGCTCTACGACCGCTACCTCGAACGCCTGCGCCGCTGGGCCCACGGCCAGGTGAACGCCCGCGCGCGCACCGTGTACGACACGAACGTGGTGGCCCACGACGTCCTGACCAAGGTCCTGCTGAAGATCCCGGAGCTGCGCCGGGCCCACGAGATGTCGTTCCGCAGCTACGTGATCACGGCCCTGCGCAACACGCTGATCAGCGTGAACCGCACGGCGGCGGCCGAGCACGTCGACCTCGACACGGTCGCCGAACAAGTGGTCGACCTCGAGCCCACGCCGATGGAGCGGACGATCTACCGGGGGCTGGAGCAGGCCATGATCCGGGCCTTCAATCGGCTCGACGAGAAGCACCAGCGCGTGATCGTGCTGCGCCGGATCGAGGGGCGATCGCACCGCGACGTGGCCGCGGCCATGGGTTTCGACTCGGAGAACGCCGCGCGGGTGGCCTGTGCGCGCGCGTACGCATCGCTCAAATCCGAGGTGCTGACGATCGACGGGCCCGCGGCGTAGGGAGACCCGGAACGAGCAGCGCGGCCCGACTCACGGCCCTGCCTCCAACGCCACGCGCACCCGATCGACGGCCTCACGACTCTCGACCACGTAGGGATGGTCCTCGCCCAGGTGCAGGCTGTCCACGCGCGCCGCTTCCGCGTAGCTGCGAAGCGCTTCCGGCAGCAATCCCATCTTCTCGAGCACGTTTCCCAGGTTGTAGCTCACGATCGCGATCGTGGGATGGTCCGGACCGCGAGCGGCGGTGAGGATCGCCACCGCATCGCGGTAACTGCGGACGGCTTCGGCGTGCCGTCCCTGCTTTTCCTGGATGTCACCGAGACTGCTGAGGGTCGACACGGTCGTGGCGCTGTCGTGGCCGAAGACCTCGCGCTTCACCTTCAGGGCCTCGAGGTAGAGGACCAGCGCGCGGGAGTCGTCTCCGAGTCCCCAGACGGCGTTCGCGAGGTCGTTCAGAGTGCTCCCGAGCACCCCGCGCCGCTCGGGGAGCGAACGCTGCAGTCTCACCGCCTCCTCGAGGAGCGGAACCGCGGCGGCGTAGTCCTCCATCTCACACAGGCTCACACCCAGATTGTGCAGAACGCGCGCGCGCTCGGCGGGTCGGCCGCCGCCGTGGGTGTCGAGCAGACCCAGTGCGGCTCGTAGCTCCGCCGCCGCCTCGTCGTGGCGGCGTACCTTGTTCAGGGCGAGACCCAGATCCGATCGCAGCCGGGCCTCCTCCGACCAACGCGCGCCCCGGAACTCCCCGGTCTCCAGCGCCGCCCGGAAGTGGGGGATGGCGTCGCCGGGGCGGCCCCGCCGGATCTCCACCCGTCCGAGCACGGAATGGGCGAGCGTCGACAGTTCTCCGGCTCCGATGCGCTCGGACTCGCGGAGCACGTGGCGGCCGAGGGTGTCGGCGCGGTCGTGGCGCTCGGAGCGCAGGGCGAGCCGGGCACGGTCCAGCACGAGGTCGAGCGCAGCCGAGCTGTCGGCAGCCACGGGTCTCAGCACGAGATCGATCCCGTCGAGGAGCACGGTGTCGGCGCGGTCGGGATCCCCGAGCTGCTCGTAGGCCAGGGACATGCGCCGGTAGGCACGCACGGCGTCCTCGGATTCCGGGGCAGGATCGCGAGCCCGCAGCTCCTCGTACGCGCGATCCACCTCGGCCCGTGGAAGCGCCTCGTCGCCGACCGCCGTGTCCTGTCCGGAGAAGTGACCGAGCAGGAAGTCCGAGAGGGAGCGCGCGTCCCGCGCTTGCTGCCGCGCTTCGCGGGTGGCGTCGACCAGTCCCACGCCGAGACCCACGATCGCGATCAGGGCCACCACCACGGTCACCGCGAGCGGCCGATTCCGCGCCGCGGACTTACGGAGGACGTAGGCGAGACTCGGCGTGGACATCTGCAGCGGCTCGTCGCGCAGGTGGCGACGCAGGTCCTCGGCGAGTGCCTGCGCCGACGGGTACCTCTCCTCACGATCGTGGGCGAGGGCGTGCAGGCAGATGGCGTCGAGTTCGCCCTGCAGCCGACGCGACAGGCCACGGGCGTCGGTCCCCCGCGCCCGTGCGATTGCGTCGGCGTCGCCCCCCTGCCGCACACGGACGGAGGGCTGGATCCGTGGAGTGTTCGTGAGCAGATCGCGCTGCTGGCCGATGTCCAGGCCTTCGAGGGTGTCGACGTCGACGACGTGCCGACCGGTCAGCAGCTCGTACAGGACGGCGCCCAGCGCGTGGACGTCGGCCCGCGTGTCCACCGGCCCGGCGAACCCGAACTGTTCGGGCGCCATGTAGAGCGGCGTTCCGAGCTGGCTGCCGGCCATGCTCTCCAACGCGTGTTCCGGCAGCGGATCGAGCATCTTGGCCAGACCGAAGTCGATGATCTTGACGACCGGCCCGTCCGCGGTGTCGGTCACCAGGATGTTCGCCGGCTTCAGGTCGCGGTGCAGGATCCCCTGCAGGTGCGCCGCCTCGACCGCGGCGGCCGCCTGCAGGAAGACCTCGAGCCGCTCCTCGACTCCCAATCGGTTGCGATCGCAGTACTCGTCGATCGACTGCCCGTCGACCCACTCCATCACCAGATAGGGCAGACCCTCGTCGCTGGTGCCCGAGTCGAGCACGTGCGCGATTCCGGGGTGCCGCAGGCTGGCCAGGGCGGCCTTCTCGACCTCGAAACGGGCGTCGAGCTCGGAGTAGATCAGGTGAGGGTGGACGACCTTGACGGCCACCTCGAGCTCCAGCCCACCGGATTGGCGAGCGGCGTAGACCGTGCCGCTGTTGCCCGTGCCGAGGACACGGTTCAGGTGAAGGCCGTGGATGGAAGGGAAGGGCGGCATGAGGGCGTAGGATCCAGCCTTCGTCGAAGGGACCGAGCGACGGGAGCGGGAGCCTGTGCGCGCGGGGATTCTAGCCCACGTGTGCAGTCGGGGTCCACTTCGGGAGCCGGCGGCGTGTGCAGGGCGCCACCTCGGATCTCCGCGCGGCGGACGCTGCTGCTGGGGGGCCGCACAGCGTCAAGGACGCTGGTGTGATGGCACCTTGTCCCAGAAACTCCGTTTGCGCCGGTGGCGCTCGTAGAGCCGTTCTCCGAAGGCGGGGTGGGGCTCGACGTCGTGCCAGTCGTCGATGGCATCGGCCAGGGTGATCAGCCGGGCCCACATGCGCCGGCCGTGGCCGTAGGCCTTGGTCCGTGCGATGTCGAGGATCGACACGAGCAGGGCGCGCGTGACGCAGGTGGCGGCCAGCGGCTGGTGGGCCTCGCGGAGGGCGTCGGCGACCGAGCCCCACGCATACCAGTCCCGGCCGTCGATCCTGTCGCGGTGCTTCACCACCCGGGCGGCGGCGGTGTCCGGGCGGCCGACCTCGAGGAGGAACCCGACGATGGCCGGGTCGAAGTCGTCGCCCGCCTCGATCCGGGCGACCGCTTCGTCGATCAGTCCGGCGCGGGCGTCCTCGCCGAGCAGGGCGACCAGCTCGTCGAGCCCGGTGACGCCCGGATGACGCCCGAAGTCGGCCCGGACCATCGCTTCCACGCGGTCGGTCCGACCGAGCTGGCGG
>CAZQHE010000210.1:0-5281 GCA_964593155.1 uncultured bacterium | reverse complement strand
CCCTTGGCCAGGCCGAGCATCGCGTTGAGCTCGGCGTCGTCGAAGGTCACGCCCTCGGCGGTGCCCTGCAGTTCGACGAAGCGGCCATCGGCGGTCATCACCACGTTCATGTCGACGTCGGCGGCCGAGTCCTCCTCGTACTCGAGGTCGATGCGGGCCTCGCCCTCGAGGATGCCCACGCTCACGGCGCTGACGTGTTGATGCATGGGGTGGCGCGGCAGCTTGAACCGACGGCGCATGCGCTCGAGCGCGATCCAGAGGGCCACGCTGCCACCGGTGATGCTGGCCGTGCGGGTGCCTCCGTCGGCCTCGAGCACGTCGCAGTCGACGGTCAGGGTGAACTCGCCGACCTCGGCCATCTCGCACACGGCGCGCAGGCTGCGCCCGATCAGGCGCTGGATCTCACTGGTGCGGCCGCTCACCTTTCCCCGCGCGGCCTCGCGGTCGGTGCGTTCGTTGGTCGCGCGCGGGAGCATGCCGTACTCGGCGGTCACCCAGCCCATGCCGCTGTCGCGGCGCCAGCGCGGCACGCCCGGAGCGAGGCTGCACGCGCACAGCACGCGCGTGTGGCCGACCTCGATCAGGGCGCTGCCCTCGGGGTGGCGCTGGTAGTGCGGCGTGATCTTCACGGCGCGCATGGCGTTGGGCTTGCGGTCGTGTGGTCGGCTCATCGGTCGGCGTCCTGCGGGTTCGGGGTCGGGGGCGTTTCGAGGTCGATGCGTTCGACGTCGCCCACGGTGTGGGCCAGGAAGCGTTCGCTCAGCTCGCCGAAGCGCTGCGGGACGTCGGTGACGAGCATCTCGAGGGTCGGTTCGTTGTCGTCGGGAGCCTGGGCTCCGGTCGTCGCGAGGTGCTCGGCCATCGACTCGGCCAGCACCACGGCCGAATCGACGAGCGTGGTGCCGGGACCCATGACCTCGCCGATCGCCGGCTTCAAGAGCGGGTAGTGCGTGCAGCCCAGAATGAGCGTGTCCACGCCGGACGCGCGCAGACCGTGCAGGTACTCCTCGGCCACCGAACGGGTGATGGGATGCTCGGTCCATCCCTCCTCGGCCAGCGGCACGAACAACGGGCACGGCTGGCCGATCACTTCGATCCCCGGACGCGCCGCCCGCAGCAGTTGACCGTAACGGTCGCTGCCGACGGTGGCCAGGGTTCCGATCACGCCCACCCGGCCGCGGGTGACGGCCAGGGCGGCTTCCACGCCGGGCTCGATCACGCCCATCACGGGAAGGTGCGTGCGCCGGGTGAGGTCCTCGATCGCGACCGCGCTGGCCGTGTTGCACGCGATCACCACGGCCTTCACGCCGCGATGGATCAGGTGTTCGAGCGCCTGCGCGGCGAAGTGGATCACCGTGGCCGCGCCCTTGGTCCCGTAGGGAACGCGCGCGGTGTCGCCCAGGTACACGGTGCTCTCGTTCGGCAGACGTTCGCGCAACGCGCGCAACACCGTGAGCCCGCCGATCCCGCTGTCGAACACACCGATCGGTCGCGGATCGCTCACAGCCAGTTCTCCGGGCGCAGCGGCCGGGTCAGGTCGATGTGCCCGCCCAGGGTCTCGACCTCGAGTCCGTCGACGAGGATCTGTACCGACTCGATCTCGGGGAAGTCGATCGCCACGGTGCGCAGGATCGACCCGAGCAGGGCGAGTTCGGTGGCGCTGCCGGGATTGAGATTCGCGACGAGCGCGGTGTTGAAGTCCAGGTAGAGGATTCGCTGCGAGCTGTCGAGGAAGGCGCGGCGCAGCTTCGTACCCCGCGGAAAGGCATTCACGGCCGCCTGGCTGCGCGGGCCGCGCAACAGCTCGGCCATGACCAGTTCGACCTCTTCGTCACGATGGCGTCGCGTGGGCACCGACCGCGACTCGCGCAGGAACCCCTGGGCGTCGGTGGTGCTGAAGAACAGGGTGATCGAGCGCGTGCCCATCTCCTCGGCCACGTCGATCTCCTCGACGGGCTCCTCGATCTCGGTCGGCTCGAGCGTGAGCACGTAGTACGCACCGCCTCCGATCAGGGCGAGAACGACGACGGCCAGGAGCACCCACTTCATCGCGACCGCTCCCGCAGAGCGTCCATGCGCGCGCGGAACTCGACGATGGCGTCGGCCAGGGCCTCGGCCGCGTCGCGCTGCCAGCGCTCGTCGCGCAGCCTCGAGGCGTCGTCGTCGTTGGTGAGGAAGCCGAGCTCGACCAGGATCGCCGGCATGAAGGCACCGACCAGCACGCGGAAGCCGGCCTGCTTCACGCCGCGGTTGGGCAGACCCAGATCCGCGGCCAGGCGCGTCTGCACCTCCTCGGCGAGCGTCGCGCTCTCCTGGATGTACAGGTTCTGCACGAGGTCCCACAGGATGAAGTCGAGATCCTCGGCCGCGGCGGTGCTGGTGTTCTCGGTCCGCGCGACCTGTGCGTCCCACTCGGACTTGGCCGGGGCCAGGAAGTAGGTCTCGACCCCGCGCGCCCTCGGATCGGCCCAGGCGTTGCAGTGCAGGCTGATGAACAGGTCGGCGCCCTCGCGGTTGGCCATCTCGGTGCGTTCGACCAGGCCGAGGAACGAGTCGTCGGTACGCGTGAGCACCACCTCGATGTCCTCGCGCCGCTCGAGGATCCGCTCGAGCTGCAGCGCGACGGCCAGGGTGATGTCCTTCTCCACCAGACCACCGACACCCACGGCGCCGACCTCGGTCCCGCCGTGGCCCGGATCGATCACCACGCGGCGGACGTCCACCTCGCGTCCCCGCGACTCCGGCGGCAGGGTCTGCACGATGTGCGGCCCGCGCGGCACGGGATCGGGGATCAGGGTGACCGGCGCCTGTTCGATGCGCAGGAGGATGGTGGTCCCTTCGTCCTCGGCCAGTGACTGGTAGCGCGTGGCGAGTTCGGACAGCGAGACCTCGACCAGCGCGAAGCCTTCTTCCTGCCGCGAGGTGACGTCGTTCACCAGCCCCTGCGGCTGGCCCAGCGCGATGTCGCGCGGATCGAGCGCGCCCCCGTAGATCTTGATGACCAGATCGTGCAGACGGCTGTCGTCGACGCGGAAGGCGAGCGGCTCGGAGAGTTGTAGACGGAGTTCGGTGATGTCCTCGCCGCGGGCGATGTCGAGACCGGTGACGTTCACCCGCCGCTCGCCGAGCGTGATCCGTTGCCTCTCGGCATCGACGTCGACGGTGCGCGCGGTCAGTTCCGGCAACACGCGGGTCAGGAACTCGAGCGGGATCCAGGCCTGACCCTCGTGGAAGACCACGGGAGTGCGCAGCAGGATCGCCCGCTGGGCGCCGACCACCGAGCGCGCGCCCACCGTGAAGGTCAGCCGTTGGTCGTCGACCCGTAGCACGAGCTTGCGCACGTCCGGCCGCCAGAACCGGCCGACCTGCAGGATCTCGGCGAGGTCGCTGCCGGCGACGAAGGATTCCTGGCGCTCGGCCAGGAGCTGCTTCAGTTCGATGCGGGTGTCGACGCGCCCGTCGGCGTGCAGTGCGCGCCAGGTCGCGGTCGGCGGACTGTCGAGCTGGGTGATGCCCGCGGGCGGCGGGGCGAGCGACGCCGCGTCCTGCGCGCCGGCCGGTGCCGGGGCCAGGGCTGTGGTCAAGGTAAGGACCGTGATGAACGTCCGGGCGGCTCGCATCAGTCGTCGGCGCCGTGTCGACGCACGCCTCCTCGCAGGGCTCGCTGCACGCGGCGCTGGGCGTCGGCATCGGCCTTCGCCGCGCGCTTGTCGTAGGACTTCTTGCCGCGAGCGACGGCCAGCTCGCACTTGGCGATCCCTCGCCGGAAGTACAGAGCCAGGGGCACCAGCGTCAGTCCCTTCTCCTGGGTCTTGCCGATCAGCTTGCGGATCTCACGCCGGTGCAGGAGCAGTTTCCGCGCCCGCCGCGGCTCGTGGTTGAAGCGATTCGCCTGCTCGTACGGACTGATGTGCAGGTTGAGCAGGTAGACCTCACCGTCGCGGATGTCACCGTACGCGTCGTTCAGGTTCACCCGGCCCGCTCGCAGACTCTTGACCTCGCTGCCCATGAGCGCCATGCCGCACTCGAGCCGCTCGAGGATCTCGTAGTCGTGCCGGGCCTTGCGGTTCCGCGCGATCAGGCGCTCGTTCGGGTTCTCGCCCCCGCCCTGGCCCTTCTTTCCGCCCCTGGAACCCTTCTTCTTCGCCATGGAGATCCGGCTCGCCTTCGATCGGAGCCCGGCGGCTCGGCCGCCCGGTCGGGACCGGCCAAGCTACCACGGCCCCCGGGGTGCGGCAACTGCCTGCCCCGCCGTCCCTTGACACCGCTCCGGGCCGTCACTACCGTTGGCGCTCGCGCTTCGCGCACCCGTGCCCGGGTGGCGGAATTGGCAGACGCGCTACGTTCAGGTCGTAGTGAGGGCAACCTCGTGCGAGTTCGAGTCTCGCCCCGGGCACCACTTCTCCGACAGAACTGATCCTGGTGGCCCGCTCCTTCGGTGAGCGGGTTTTTTCGTGGGTTTCGTCGGGTTCCCAGGGTGTGTCGGGCTGGGTCTTGTGCTCTGCGCTCGGGCTCGCCGGTCCACGTAGGCTCCCACCCGTCCGCGATCACGCGGGGAGTCCTCCGGACCCCACTGGCTCTGTTTCCCGCGCCCGCGACTCCGCGGCCCGTCGTCGTCGCGGCCCGAAGGCCTCCTCCGCCCGTCTGCGGTTGTGCGCCCCGCACAGCACGCGCAGGTTCTCGGGTTCGTGGGTTCCGCCCAGCGCGAACGGCCGCACGTGATCGACCTGGAGGTCGTGGGTGGCCGTGCAGCGCGTGCCGTCGGGTGCGACGTAGGTGCAGCGGTGGCCGTCGCGGTCGAAGACGTGGTCGCGCGTGGCGCGGGGGATGTGGCGGGTCGGACTGTTCGGTTTCGCCGGTTTCACCGATTCGGCCTTCGCCGGCTTCCCGTCCTTCTTCCTCCGCGGCTTCGGTCCGTCGTGATCCAGGTAGAAATGGACCAGGGCGTTCAGCGTCTGCTCCATCGACATCGCCTGGGGCTTCGTCCGCGACAGCTTCGCCCGCGCCCGCTCGAAGGCAGCGTGGTCCTCGGCGGTCAGCGTCAACGACAGGGCCATGCGGGATTCGATGGTGGGTTCGGACGTCGTCGGAGGGTCCGCCGGTCCGGCTTCCGCCGCGGAAGTCACCGGATTCGTTCGACTGGCCCGCCTGCTTCCTGCGACTTCCGCCGCGGAAGCGGTTCCGCTCGATGCCTCCTCCGCCGCGGAAGCATCACCCGCTTCCGACGCGGAACTTCCACAGAACATCCCCACCTCGGCCGACGGCGCGGAACTCTTCTTCA
>CAZQHE010000209.1:0-5294 GCA_964593155.1 uncultured bacterium | reverse complement strand
GAGAAGGCCTTCACGCGGGTGGGAGGCGACCGGGAGCTGCCCCTGCAGGCGCGGATCTGCGCGGCGACGAGTCGTGATCTCGCCGAGGCGATCGATCGCGGAACGTTCCGCCCCGAGCTCTTCTATCGCTTGAACGTCTATCAGATCCACGTTCCGCCGTTGCGCGAGCGGGCCGAGGACATTCCGGTGCTGGCGGCGCACTTCGTGGAGCGCAGTGCGCGCGAGTTCGGACTCGAGGCCCCGGTTCTGAGCGACGACGCGCTCGTGTTCCTGCGCGAGCAATCGTGGCGCGGCAACGTGCGCGAGTTGCGCAACGTGATCGAGCGCGGCGTGCTCGAGTGTTCGGGCGACGTGATCGAACCGTCCGACCTGGTCCTGTCGGGAACGCCGGGCACGGAGGTCTTCGAGCTCGGGCCCTACGACGAGGCCAAGGCGGCGGCCATGGCGACCTTCAAGCGACGCTACCTGGCAGCGCAGCTCCGGCGGACCGGGGGCAACGTGACCGAGGCGGCGCGTCACAGTGGCATTCCGAGGCAGAGCTTCGGGCGGATGGTCCGCGAGGTCGGGCTGCACGACCACGATCCGCCGACGGACTGAGACGGGACTGGGCACTGCGTGCGACGACGTCGTATGGTCGTGGCCGGGCGGTCGTGTCGAACCCTCGCGGCCGACGGCCCGGAGGTCTCCGTCATGCGATCCGTGGTCACCATCGTCGTCGTCGCGTGTCTCTTCGCCCCCGCCCGCGCCGACGACTCCGCCGAGTCCAGCCCCCACACCTGGCCCATCGCCTTCCAGGAGACCTACCTGCTGCTGCCGCACGAGGGCCAGCAGCTCGAACTGGAACCCGATGGAATCTCGGTCCGCCGCTTCCACCTGCGCGTCGACAGCCCGACCGAGATCGAGGTCAAGGTGACCCGCGCCTACGACAACAGCATCCTGTGGTTGGAGCGGCGGGCGAGCGACATCGACGCGCTGATCCCCTGGGGCCGCGACGAACGCGGAACGGTGAGCATCTTCAACCCCATGCGGTTTCCGGTGCGGATCCTGGTGGTGATCGCGACCGATCCGGCCGAGGAACGTCTGGCCGTCCACAGCTTCTACGTGAACCGGTTCCTCGAAGCGCTCGAGGAGGGCGCCCATGAAGAGGACCTGCGCCTGCTCGACCGGGCACTGGCCCAGGACGCGCAGGATACGGTCGCCGCGAAGCTCCTGGCGCGGGTCACGGGACTGGAGGGATCGCCCCTGGAGATCGCGGAGGACCGATTCGTCGAGCAGGCCCGCGAGCGGATCGACGCGCTACGGCGTGACGGGAAGACCGACGAGATCGACGCCTTCATCACGCAGGAACAGGACTTCGAGACCGACCGCGGTCGCCGGCACTGGTTCCTGCTCGTGGGGCGGGAGCGCATGCGGCGCGAGCAGTCCGTGCGTGCCCTGCAGGCCTTCTACACCGCCCTCGACGCCGCCCCGGACGCCGCGGCACGCTTCGAGGTCTACCCCGAACTCGTGGCCGCCAACGTCGCCACGGGGAACACGGAGCAGGCCGAGGCGATCGTCGAGCGCGCCCTCGACGAAGCGCCCGACGAGGAGACGCGGCGACGGGTCGAGGAGTGGCGGAGCTGGTAGTCTCGTCTCGGCTCAGAACCGCGCCTTGATCCGTCCGAAGCGCCGCCGGAGCGATTCCTCTTCCTCCCAGCGCAGCAGCCGGAACTCGGAGAGTTCGAGGTCCGCCTCGGACATCGACGCGACCACCGTCAGCACCTGACGCCGATCGACGAAGGTCGCGGTGCCGTCGTCGAAGCGGATGACGATCTCCGACGCGTATTCGCGGCGCCACGTGCGCAGTACGCCGAGGGGGTCCTCGTCGGTCTCCTCCCAGTCGGTGATCGGCTCGAGCTCGACCTCGATCCCCACGACGCGGCGCGGAACGTCGCCGGTACGCGTGGGCTCTCCGGAGAGCATGCGGCGGATGGCGTCGAGTTCCTGGCTGGCCCGCCACCCGTTCGGGGCCATCCACTCGTGCTCGGGCGCGAACTCGAACAGGTAGGACCAGTCGAGCAGGCGTTCGTACTCGCCGGCGTTCAACTCCTCGAGCGAGCGTTCGAGATTGTCGACGAGCAGGTCGGGCGTGGTCGGTGCGGGATACGAAGACGCGGCGAACGCCGATGGGACGGACAACGACAGCAGGAGAACGATGGCGATCATGGACTCTCTCGATCTCGTGGGGATCGGGAACGAGCCTCACCGGTGACCCGAACCTCGGGTCCGTACGCCTTCCGCGTCAAGGGGCGTGCGGAGATCAATGGAACACACGATCCGGCTGCGACTTCCGCAGCGTCCCGCCGATGATCAGGGCCGACGTGAAGAGGACCATGTCCTTGATCAGGTACTGGCCCTCGGGAGTCGGCACGAGCACCGAACCGGCGAAGCACACCTCGGGCAGTGCGAAGAACGCGATCATGGTCCCGGGTAGGCGCAGCATCAACAGGAACAGCGCCAATCGATTGAACGATCGGATGAACAACGCGAGGCCGATCGCGACCTCCCACCAACCGAGCAGCGGCACGACCCGCTCGGGGTCGCCCAGGTACACGGTCTGTGCGAGCAGGGTGGTGGTGGTCTCGTGTCCGAGCGTCTTGAGCGCGCCGAACCAGATGAACAGGCTGGCCAGGCCGTAGCGGTGTGCCCGGTGGCCGTAGGCGCGCATCCAGTGGCTGAGGGATCGGTCGAAGCCGTCGATCCGGGGGTGCATGGTCGGACCCCCTTTCCGCTCGAGGGCGTGGGAGTGCACGACACCTCTGTCCACAAGATCTCGAGGGACGTGATCGGACACAAGCCGGAACGACGGATCGGAACGATTGCGAGCGGGGTCGTCGTCTCAGAAGCGCTGCTCGAGGGACGCCGAGACCCCGACGAGCGTGAACTCGGTCGACGTCGAGATGCGAATCCCATCGCCGGCCGCCTCGACCACGCCGAGATCGACGAGGACGGCGTCGAGCTGCAGCCGCAGGACCAGGGCCGGAGACAGAGACCGCATGACGCCCACGGCTCCCGTCAGGGTGTAGCCGCCATCGTCGAAGCCACCCCGTCCGTCGAGCCATTCCCAGTCCTGGTCGACCCAGGTCCAGCCGAAGCCGGTGCGGAGGTGGACGAAGCCGGCGGGCTGCCAGGTCAGCAGTGCCGACAGGGAGTGGAACCGGGTCGTGAGGTCTGGATCGATCGGTCCCAGGTCGATGAGATCGGTCACGAAGCGCCCGTCGTACTGGGCGCCGAGGGTGATGTCGTCGCGGATCGGACGATGCACGCCGAGTCGCCCCTGGAATCCCCATCCGAGGTCGGTGGAGACACCGGTCGGCTCGCTGGCGTCGACGGATCCTCCGACGTGGACGGCCCCGAGTCCGATCTCGACCGCGGTCGATCCGCGGTCCGCGACTCCTGCGTGCGCATCGTCGAGGAACGACAGCACCGTGGTGGTCGAGAGCAGCAGGAGTACAGCCCAGCGCACGGACCAGATGTTCATCTCGGGACTCTTCCCGGTTCGTCGGTGGGATCGAAGTCCTCGAAGCTGCGCCAGCGGAACTTGTGCACGCCCTCTATGATCGCGACGTCCCCGTCGAGGGTCACTTGCGGGAGCACGTCGAGGCCTACGGCCCATTCGCGGTCGTTGGACGGACGGATCGCCGACCACGTGCCCAGCACGGCGAGCACGACGAAGGGCGGCGCGAGGATCGTGCGGCGTGAACGGGGCGGGCGCACGGGCACTCCCGGGATCGAGAAAGGATCAGAATGCCACTGATCGCGGGCCGATGTCACGACGAACGATCGACACCGCCGAGATCCTGGTGACAGCGGATGGCGGTCCTGTCACGATGCGTTCGCCCGGTCGTAGTCCAGGTGCTGCGAACCGTTTCCGGCACGGTGGATCGCACGACGTTTCCCGAATTCCGAGAGCCCGCCATGACCATCGACGACCTCATTCGCAAGTCCCGGGACGCCGAACCCTTCACCCGCGACGAGATCGTCGCCATGTTGTCGGTCCCGCCCGACAGCGCCGACGCCTACCGGCTCCTGGCCGAGGGGCGCCGCGTGTCGGAGGAGGTCACCGACGGCAAGGCCGAGATTCACGGCCAGTTCGCACTGAACCTCGCCCCCTGCGCCTGCAACTGTCTGTGGTGTTCGTTCGCCAAGACGAACGGGATCTTCCAGCAGGAATGGCGCATGGAGCCCGCGGAGGCGCAGCGGTGGGCATTGGCCTTCGAGGAACAGGGGGCCAATGCGGTGCTGATGATGACGACGACCGAGTACCCTTTCAGCCTGTTCCTGGACATGGTCCGCGAGGTCCGCGGCGTTCTCCGACCCGAAACGATTCTGATCGGCAACGTGGGCGACAAGACCTCGCGTCAGGCCCAGCAGTTGAGGGACGCCGGTCTCGACGGCGTCTACCACGCCCGGCGCTTCCGCGAGGGAATCGACAACGGGATCGACCCCGACATCCGGCTGAAGAGCATCCGTAGCTTCCAGGAGGCGGGCCTGTCCGTCGGAACCTGCGTGGAACCCATCGGGCCGGAGCACGGCAACGACGAGATCGCCGAGTTGATCGAGTTCACGGCGGCGCTGCGTCCTGCCTTCAGCGGTGCGGCCCGGCGGATCCCGATTCCGGGGACCGCCATGGCGGAACGCGGGATCATCTCGGAACTGCGCATGGCCCAGTGCGTCGCGGTGACGCGGATCTGCATGCCGCGCGCGACGCGGGGCAACTGCACGCACGAGCCGTGCACGCTGGGGGCTCTCGGCGGTGCGACCCTGTTCTGGGCCGAGGTCGGCGCCAACCCCCGCGACGACCAGGAGAAGACCGAGGAGAATCGCGGGCAGTCGGTGGCCGCCTGCTGCGAGCTCTACCGGGAAGCGGGCTGGGACGTGCTCACCGGCGTTTCCGAGCACTTCCGTCGCGCACCCGAGCCAGCTATGGAGACACGCTGAGTCAGCGTGCCAGCATCGGCGTCGCCTCGACCTGTTCGCGTACGGCCGCGGCCACCTTGGCCCGGACGTCCTCGTCCACACGATGCAGGCTCAGGACGTTGGCCTCGTAGGTCTCGAGCGGAATCTCGTACCGCACGTAACAGGTTCCGCTCGGCGCGACCCAGTACCGTTCGCGGTGCGGTCCGTGCAGGTTGATCGAGACGACGGCCTCGGTGAAGTCGGCGCAGACGGATCGGTCGGCGACGAGATCCGGCGTGAGCGCCGGCGCGACGCAGTCGGCGATGCGCGACGCCATCCGCGCTCGGGCGTCGGCG
>CAZQHE010000208.1:0-5341 GCA_964593155.1 uncultured bacterium | reverse complement strand
ATCCCCGCGACCACCCGCGCCGCCGTCTTCGAGCGCGACGGCCACCGCTGCAGCTTCGTCGCCGCCGACGGCACGCGCTGCCGGGCCACGCGCAACCTACAGATCGACCACGTCCAGCCGTTCGCGTTGGGTGGATCCAACGAGCCGCAGAACCTGCGTGTGCTCTGCGCCGCGCACAACCGGCGCGCGGCCGAACACGTGTTCGGGCCGCTTCCGCGGCGGAAGTCGCAGCGGGACCGATGCTGAGCGAGAGGTGGGATCCCATAGTGTGCCGCGACGAGACCGTCGGGCAACGCCGATCGACGATGCCGCGGCCAGCGTGGGATCGGACGACGGGCAGGAATCGCAGGTCGGCGACTTCGGTCCGTGCGAGACACGCGCGAGACACGCGCGAGACACGCGCGAGACACGAGCGAGACACGAGCGCACCGCCCGGCCGCACCGAACGAACGAGGCCTCCGACGCGTGCTGGAGGCCTCGTTCCGCCCACCCACGGGCGCCCTCAGGGCAGGTTGATCAGTTGGCGCTCCACGGTGTAGTACACCTCGATCGACGTGTTCCTGAACTGGTCGTCGGTCGTCGTGTAGAACATCGTGAAGGTGTGCGGGTTGTTCTCGAAGGCGAAGGGGAAGTCGAAGGTCTTCTGGCCCGACCAGCTGCCACGGCCCGTCGAAGGGTTGCCGAGGTCGGCCAGGTAGAACTCGAGTTGGCTCTCGGACGTGGCGTTGAGCTCGAAGATCGCGGTTTCGCCGATCTCGTCGAGTTCGCTGCGCTCGAAGCGACGGCCGGGGTTGTGCAGCAGCCAGTACGAGTCGTCGTCGGCACTCACCTGCGACTCGATGTCGAAGGTCTGCTCGTCCTCACCGCCGTTGATGATCTCGATGCGGTCGAGGCTCACGGTGAAGCGCAGGTCGTAGAAGCGCTCGCAGCTCTGGATCGAGTACTTCGTCGCGTCGCCGATCACGGCGACCTGGCGATTCTTCAGGTCGTTGATCCGATAGCTCAGGGGCACGGCGGTGGTGGAGGGCACCGGCCGCAGGAAGCCCGAGTAGTCGCCGCTCTTGACGATGTCGCGCAGGGTGTTGGTGGCGTCTTCCTGCGTGCCGCCGAAGACCTGGACCTCGATCGTCGAGTTCGACACGAGCGACTGCTGGCGCTGGGTCATGTCCGCGCTGCCCGAGTACGCGCCGTACGAGGCCTCCAGGGCGACGCGTAGCTCGGAGGCACTCTCGGCCTCGGTGCTCGTGGCGGTGTAGACGAGCATGCGGCCGTAGGTGACCGACTGCACGTAGCACGGCTGGTTCGCCGGTCCCATGGTGCCCAACTGGACCTGGGCGTCGAAGTCGGCCTGCGTGACGCTCTCGTGGAAGAAGTCGGCGGGTTCGGCCAGGGCGTCGTCGGCGAACGAGATGGTGTACATGGGCTGGTAGAGCTTCACCATCACTGTCTTCGACTCGCTCTGGCTGCTCTGACGGATCGACGAACCCACCGACCCGCTGGCGAACACGCCGCTGTACTCCAGACTGATTCCGGCATCGAGCATGGCCTGTTCGAACGACCAGACCTCGGTGGCGCGGAAGCTGATGTCGGCGGGGATCACGTCGAGCGCGCCCAGGCGGGTGTCGGCAGCTCGCTGCAGCGAGGCGATCGCGTCCTGGATGCTCGCGCTGTTCGGCGCGGCCACGTCACGCGAGGGATCCTCGAGCGCCAGGTTGACCGAGATCGACAGCGGCGAGCGCCGCAGGCCGATCACCGACAGCGATCCGTCGCGCACGCCGCGGCCCTGCACCAGCATGCCGGGCTTGAGGGCGGTCGCGTTGGCACCCACGGCGACCAGGTTGTCGAAGTTCTGCTTGCGGTCGTACTCGACCGTCTCGCAGCGGACGTACGACTCGCCGTCGAAGTCCTCCTCGGCCTCGAGGACCTGAGGTTCCTCCTCGGCGGCAGTCGGCTCCTCCCAGTCGGGGAGCTCGTTCACGAAGCGGTTGACGGTTTCCGGGGCGACGGGCTCGTCGGATCCGCCGGGGCCGGTCGGATTGCCGTCGTCGCCTCCGCAGGCGGCCAGGAGAAGGGCCAGGACGGCCCACACTCCGAACGCGCCGGGAATTCGGCGTGCCATGTCGATCCTCGCGGGTGGGGAGGGCAGGGGGCTCTCATCCACCCATGCGGGATTCGCCCGCCGGGTGCGCAGCGCCGTTCCGTGCGACGTCGCGCTCGTGGTCGATCGCGTAGCGGAGGCCGCTGAACACCACCAGGTGGAAGGCCAGCCCCGTCAGGGCCGACCACTGTTCGAGGTGGAACTGGAAGACCTGGGCGATCAGCAGGCTCACCAGCACCGAGGCCTGGAAGCGCCGCAGGGCGACGAGACGCCGGCCGCGCAGCAGGGCATGCACGCCCGCCGCGACCAGCACGCCCGAAAGCACCGAGCTCCCGGCCAGGCCCCACCCGCTGACCGTTCCGGGTAGGCCGGCGCCCAGCGAGCCCGGTTCGCGCCACACGTCGACGAGCAGCGATGCCACGTAGGTCAGCCCCACCGCGAGCTGCCCGACGAAGAACACGATCAGCCCGCGCGCGAACCAGCGCGAACGCACGATCTGCCGGTACAGGTCGAGCAACCGCAGTCGCACGCGCCTGGTCCACCGGGGCTGGCCGGCGGGAACGAGGTCGATTTGGTCGAGATGTTCGCGCAGCACACGCGCAAGAGGGTGCCCACCGGAGCGGTCGAGATTCTCGACGATCCGCGCTCGCTCGTTCGCGTCGACGTCGTCGACCAGGGCCTCGTCGAGGTCGCGCAGGGCCGTGGCCATGTGTTCTTCGGCTGTGGGCGGGCGGCGCACCTGTAGTGCGCGGGCCCCGAGGTACAGCAACACGAACACCACGTAGATGATCGCCACCGCGGGCTCGAAGAAGTAGTCGTTGTCGTGGGTGAGGAACTTGCCGACCTCGTCGATGAAGGTGCCGAAGCCCAGACCGCCGACCACGGCGGCGATGGGACGTACCCGCCGGCCGACGAAGGTCAGCAGCAGCACGAGTGCGACCAGCATCAACAATCCACCCCACAGCACGTGGGCGACGTGCAGAGCGTCGCCGCCCACGGTCGGGTAGCCGGTCAGTTCCAGGTAACCCCGGATCCCCAGGACCGCGGTGATCGCCGACACCAGGGCCAGATCCGTCCAGGCGCCGGCGTCGAGATCGCGCAACCAGCGCACACGGCGGCGGGACCCGCTCACGTCAGCTCAGAACTTCGTGGAACTGCTTCAGCCAGGCCGGGTGCGCGGGCCAGGCCGGGGCGGTGACGAGCTTGCCGTCGGTGACGGCGTCGGTCACCTCGATGTCGGCATACTTCCCGCCCGCCAGCTTCACCTCGGGAGCGCAGGCCGGATACGCCGAACAGGTCCGCCCCTCGAGCACGCCGGCCGCGGCCAGGATCTGCGCGGCGTGGCAGATCGCCGCCACGGGCTCGTCCTTCTCGAAGAAGTGTTGCACGGCGGCGATCACCTGGTCGTCCAGGCGCAGGTATTCCGGGGCCCGGCCGCCCGGCAGCACGAGGGCGTCGTAGTCGTCGAGGTCGATCTCGTCGAAGGTCGCGTTGAGCGCGAAGTTGTGTCCCCGCTTCTCGGAATAGGTCTGATCGCCCTCGAAGTCGTGGATCGAGGTCGCCACGGTGTCACCGGCCTTCTTGCCCGGGCACACGGCGTGGACGGTGTGCCCCATGGCCTGCAGGGCCTGGAAGGGAACCATGGTCTCGTAGTCCTCGGTGAAGTCACCGGTGATCATCAGGATGGTCTTGGTCACTGCTCCTCCTCGTGGGGCGGAATTCCCAGGGCTGGACGGACGTCGTCCGCACCATCAGGATATCACCGACGCCGGGCTCGTTCCGGCAATCGGGGGACGCCCCACGTCGACGTCACGAAGATCCCCGCTCCGATGCACGGATCCCGCGAGTACGGTGTGCGATCATGAACGCGATGCTCGAATCCTGGATGCAGAATCTACCCTGGTTGGAGGGGACGTTCCTGGGCAACGTCGCCTGGGCGTGGTGTGGCGCGGTCCTGACCGTCCTGCTGGTCTGGATCGTCGGTCGCGTGTTGCGCTGGGCGCTGCGCCGCGCCGTCACCACCGGTTCGGGCCACGACTCCCGGTTGTCGGGCGTCCTGCTGCTGGGAAGCGCGTTCCTCGACGCCACGCGGAACTGGTTCCTGATCATCATCGGCCTGCTGGCGGCACGGCCCTGGCTCGCCGTGTCCGAAGACGTCGGCCGTGCCTGGACGATCGTCGTCACGGTGGGCATCGCACTGCAGATCGGATTGTGGGCGAGCGCCATGCTGCGTGCCTGGCTCGACCGCGTGGTCTCGGCGCGCGCGGCCGACGACCCGGCCCAGCGCACCTCGCTGACCGTCGTGCAGTTCCTGGGACTGGTGATCGTCTGGTCGGCCGTGCTGCTGCTCGCGCTCGACAACCTCGGCGTGAACGTCTCCGCCCTGGTGGCCGGCTTCGGCATCGGCGGGATCGCGGTGGCTCTGGCCGCGCAGAACGTCCTGGGCGATCTCTTCGCCTCGCTGGCGATCATCCTCGACCGGCCCTTCGAGGTGGGGGACTTCGTGATCGTGGGCGACTATCTGGGCGTGGTCGACAAGATCGGTCTGAAGACCACCCGGGTGACCAGCCTGGGCGGCGAGCAGATCGTGTTCGGCAACACCGACCTCCTGAGCGCGCGGATCCGCAACTACAAGCGCATGCAGAGGCGTCGTGTGGCCTTCTCGATCGACGTCGTGCACGGCACGCCGACCGATCATCTACGGGCGATCCCGGACATCGCGAAGCAGGGCGTGGAAGCGCAGGAGAACACCACATTCGACCGCGCGCACCTCAAGGACATCCTGCCCACGGCACTTCGCTACGAGTTCGTCTACTACATCGGGACGAACGACTACAACGTGTACATGGACGTCCAGCAGGGGATCAATCTGCACATCCTCACCGAACTCGAGGATCGTGGGATCCGCCTGGCGCATCCGACGTACACGGTGCACCTCGACGGCAAGTCGGGTGTGGCGGCCGAGGCCCGGGAAGCCACCGACGGCGCCTGATCAGCGGAACCAGAACACCAGAGCCGCCGTCACCACCAGCAACCCGGCTCCCTGCGCGCGGTAATCCTCCCACCACGGCCGTGTGTGCGCGGTGGCGGCGTCCTGCTTCCAGGTCTCGCGTGTCCAGACGATGTCGTCGACGGTTGCCGGGTCGGGCGGCGCCGTGCGGAGGCTGACCACGACCAGCACGATCGACGACACCGCGAACAAGAGAGGCGCAGCGTAGAGGAAGTGCAGCCCCAGGCTCTGGT
>CAZQHE010000207.1:0-5357 GCA_964593155.1 uncultured bacterium | reverse complement strand
ACGTCGACAAGCCGGGACCACTTCCGCTGGCCTACGCGGTGCGCCTCGACCTGCGCCGCTTCTTCTTCGGCTCCGACGAGATCTCGTCGACCATGGCCACCACCTTCGAGATGCTCGGCGACGCCGTCGACGTACGCGACACCACCCGCGTCGACACGCTGCGGGCGGGCGACCTCGAGTTGCAGCGGGACATGGCCGAGTCGGCGCGGCTGGTCGTGATCGGCGACACCGACTTCGCCGGCAACGCGAACCTGCGGGTGCAGGGCAACACCCAGCTCCTGCTGGCGTCGGTCCTGTGGCTCACCGAGCAGGAGGATCGCATCGCGCTGCCCCCGCGGCCCGACCTCAACGACCCGGTCGTGTTGTCGTCGTCGCAGGTCGAGACCCTGCGCATCACCGCGCTGGCAGTGGTTCCCGTGATCTTCCTCGCGATCGGGGCGTGGACCTTGTGGAGGCGACGCCAATGGGTCTGAACCGATGGACCGTCCTGCTCGCGGTGGCGGTGGTGGCCCTGGCCGTGTGGATCTTCGGGATCGACATCCCGCGCGAGCGCCGGGCCTTCGAGGAGCAGCAGGAGGCCGCGCTACTCGTGCCGATGGATCCGTCGGCCGTCGACACGTTGCGGGTCGAACGCTCCGACGGGGGGTGGACCGTGGTCCGCCGCGACGACGGCTGGTGGTTGACCGAACCGATCGTCGAGCGCGCCGAGGACCGCGTCGTCGCCTCGGTGCTGGAACGGATCACGACCGAGGCCCGACAGCGCGAACTGAACCCGGAACTCGACGAGGCCTCGTGGTCGAGCTACGGGCTCGCCGAGGGGCAGCCCGCGCGGACCGATCTGGTGCTCGCCTCGGCGGACGGCGACGCACGCCGTCTGGCGGTCGGGATCGAAGTCGTCACCGGCGAGTTCTGCTACGTGCGGCGCGAGGCATCGGACGCGCTCGAGATGGCGGACATCAACGTCCTGGACCTGGTGCGATCGGCCCACCACGGATTCCGCCTCCGCTCGCTGTTCGAGGTCGACGATGAAGCCATCGTGCGCCTCGAGGGCCGGGGGCCGGCCGGTCGCTGGGTCGCGGTGCGCGACACCACGACCGGTCTGTGGTGGTCGGGACCTCCGGGCACCCCACCGCGTCTACGGCGCTGGGAGATGGACGACATCGCCCTGGTCGTGTCGACCCAGACCATCGCCGCCTACCTGCGCGACGGACTGAGCGAGCGCGAGTGGTCGGGCTACGGTCTCGATCGTCCCTGGGCGGAGCTGAGCGTGACGGACCGGTCGGGACGCACCGAAACGGTGTGGTTCGGCAACGAGGCCGACGATCAGCAGTACTTCGCTCGCCGACGGGGTCTGGACACGGTGCTCGCCGTGTCGCCGTCGTTCGTCGGTGTCCTCGACCGCGGTCTGCAGGGATGGGAGGACCGCAATCCCATTCCGCGCAACGTCAAACGTGCCGTCTCCTTCCGGGTGGACGACGGCTCCGGCCGCTGGGCCGAGATCCGACGCGGCGAGCGCGAGTGGACCCTGCTGACCGAGGACGGCGAGGTCGCCACCTCCACCTACCGTGAGAACGCCGCCCGCAACGTGGCCCGGGGCATCGAGGAGATGCAGCCCGGCAGCACGGTCTTCGTGGCCGGCGACCGCCACCCCGCGGTGATGCTGTCGGAGAAGACGGCCTCGGTCGACATCCGCTGGCCCGACGGCGGAACGATCACCCTGCAGTTCGGATGGCGTCCCGACGAGGACGGCGCGTGGTTCTACATGGAGGACGACCGCGCGCTGGTCGAGGTCGACCGGGGAATGCTGCTGCGGTTGCGCGCACTGGTCGACGCACTGCACGCTCCGGCCGAGAGCTGAGTCAGCGCTCGAAGACGATCTCGCCGCCGACCATCGTCAGCCGCACCGTGGCGTCGAGCAGATCCGCGGCGTCCACCGCGAGCGGATCGCGGTCGACCACCACCAGATCGGCACGCGCACCCGTCTCCAGGCTCCCCCACCCTGAAGCCTCGATCGCCCGCGCCGGCCAGACGGTGAATCCGAGCAGGGCCTCGAGCGGCGTCAGGCTCTGCTCGGGCGACCAGCCATCGGGCGGATGCCCCTCGGGTGTCTGCCGCGTGACCGCCGCGTACAGCCCGAGCCAGGGCGAGGCCTCCTCCACCGGGAAGTCGCTTCCCAGCGGGACGATGCACCCCAGATCACGCAGGGTGCGCCACGCGTAGGCACCCTCGAGACGCTCATCGCCGAGGCGATCGGGAGCCCAGGGCATGTCGCTGGTGCAGTGGGTGGGCTGCATGCTGGGCAGGATTCCGTGCTCGGCGAAGCGGTGCAGGTCGTCGGGGTGGACGATCTGCGCGTGCTCGATGCGGGCGTGCAGCGAGGGCAGAGGAGCTACGTCCACGCCGCGTGCGCTCAGCGCCGCGTGCGCGGCGATGATCCCGTCGAGCACGATGCGGTTGGCGCGGTCGCCGATCGCGTGCACGGCCAGACCGAGATCGCGCGCGAACACCCGCTCGATCTTCTGCTGCAGCACTTCGGGTTCCTGGATCAGCAGGCCGCGATGGCCCGGCCGATCGGAGTAGTCCTCGAGCAGCGCGGCGCCGCGGCTGCCGAGCGCGCCGTCGGCGTAGAGCTTCACGCCCTCGACGCGCACGCGCGACGACGGCTCGAGTCCGGCGCGCCCTCCTTCGTGCGCCGCGAGCGTCTCGTCGCCGGCGAGGTAGACCACCACCCGCAGGTCGAGCCATCCCTCGCGCTCGCCCCGGCGCAGCACCGCGAGTTCGTCGAGCGACACGCCCATGTCGTGCACGCCGGTGATGCCGAGTTCCACGCAGGCCTGCACCGCCCGCCGGTAGCGCCGTTCGATCTCGGCGGCGTCGGGCTCGGGTATCGCGGCGGCGACCAGACGCTCGGCGGTGTCGACGAGGATTCCCGTGGCCTGGCCCGTGGACGGATCGCGCACGATCTCTCCGCCCTCGGGATCGGGCGTGTCGGCGTCGATCCCCGCCCGGCGCAGGGCCGCGGTGTTCACCCAGGAAGCGTGGCCGTCGACGCGCGTGAAGCGCACCGGGCGGTCGCCGAAGGCCTCGTCGAGCAGCGAGCGGTCGGGGAAGGAGGTGTCGTCCCAGTCGTTCTGGTCCCAGCCGCGGCCGAGCAGCCACACGCCGTCGGGGAGTTCGGCGTGGACGGCGCGCGCGCGTTCCACGCATTCCCGGGCCGAGCGCGCCCCGCGCAGGTCGACTCGGGCCAGGGCGGCGCCGAGCCCACTCAGGTGCGCGTGGGCGTCGACGAGTCCGGGAATCACCGTACGCCCCGCCAGTTCGACCACGCGGGTGGCGTCGCCCACGTGATTCTCGACGGCCGACCGGTCGCCGGCCGCCACGACCACACCGTCTTCGATCGCCAGGGCCTCGACCGTCGAGGGGCTCTCGCCGGCGAGCGTGTGGATCGTGCCGCCCACGAAGACAACGTCGGCGGCAGCGTGGGCGAGGCCGCTGCCGAGCAGCAGGAGGGCGAGTGTCGAGCAACGGATCACGGTGCTTCTTCCCGTTCTCGGGCGTAGACGATGAAATCGATGCGCGGCGGTGTGAGTCCCGCTTCGTTCAGGCTGCTCGCGATCTGGGCCCGATGATGCACACCGTGGTCGAGGACGTGCAGCAGGATCTCGCGCAGCGGAACGGAGTGCTCGTCTCCGCGCAGGTTCCGATGATCGATCCGTCGATCGAGCGATGTCTCGTCCTCACGGGACAGCAGGGCGGCCAGACGGTCGTGGGCTCGATCGATCTCCGAACCGAGATCCCGCACGGTGGGATCGCCCTCGACCGTCGTCGTGGTCGTGCGTCCTTCCACCCGATCGCTCCAGAGGTGCTGGGCCAGCAGGACGTGGCCGAGGAGTTCTCGGGCGCGAGCCGGGACGTGGTCCCCACGGAAGGCCTCGGCGACGCGCCGGTTCGCCCAGCGATCGTAGTCGAGCATACTGACGAAGAGTTCGCGGGAGTGCATGGCGGTATCCTAGAACGGAAGGCCGAGCGCGGCGGTGACGGTGGTGAAGCGTGGGTCGATCTCGTCGTCGTCGGCTCCCACACCGAGGTGCAACCGGCCCTCCACCTCCACGAAGACGCCGCCGAGCCCGAAGTTCAGTCCCGCCCCGAAGGTCGGACCGAAGCCGTCGGTCGAGGCGTCGACCGGGCCGTACTCCAGTTCCGTGGACATGTATTCCACGCCGCCGTGCAGGAAGAAGGGCAGGGCCATCGAGTAGACCCGGATGCCGGCTCCCAGCGCCCACAGCGACGCGTCGCCCTCGACGTTCGTGTCGAGCTCGAGGTCCGCGTAGCCGGTCTGTGCCACGAAGGCCAGCTCGGCCACCTGACCGAGGGCGTTCATGGGCTGGTACTCCAGCCGGGCTCCGATCCACGCACTCGCGTCGACGGCGTCGCCGAAGTCGGAGAAGGGAACCAGGGGGCCGGCCTCGACGCTGAACCGCGTCTGCGCGTGGGCCGGTCCGGCCACCAGGGCCAGGACGACGAGGACGAGACCGAGACGTGAAGAGCGCGTCATGGATTCCACTCCGGATGCCAGGGGGAAGGTTCGTCCGACACGACCGGACCACGAGGCGACGATCGTAGTTCTCGGGCCGGCCAGGGACAAGTCGTGTCAGTCGACGGGGATCACGCGGCCGCTGTCGCCGTCGACCACCACCCGCTCGGTGCGGGCGAGTTCGCGGCGCGCGTCGCCGACGTCGACCACGCAGGCGATCCCGGCCTCGCGGGCGAGGATGGAGGCGTGGCCGAGGACGTCTCCGCTCTCGCACACCAGTCCGGCCAGGAAGGGGACGATCGACGCGTCGGCCGGCAGCACGGTCGAGACCACCGCGATCGTGTCGGGGCCGTCGGGCTCGACGTCGCCGAGGTGCGAGGCCCGCACGACCCGCCCTTCGGCGCGGCCGGGGGCGGCCGGACGCCCGGACAGACCGCCGTCTGTCTCGAGTTCGATCGCGCCGCGCCAGTGGGCGGCCAGGGCCCGCCCGCGGTCGAGGGCGGCGACGTAGGCCTTCGTATCGTGGTCGCGCATCCACGCCTCGAGGTCGTCGACGATCAGATCGAGCAGCGGGTCGGGGTCGCCGTCCGCCGGCGTCGTGGTCGCCACCGTCCGGACCGCCCGGCGCCAGCGCTGGTAGGCGCGCAGCAGCCAGTCGTCGTCGTCCTCGGCCAGGGTCACCACGTCGCGGGCCAGCGCCGTCGCGCGATCGTCGTCCTCTCCGGGGCGTCGCTGCGGTGCGCCCGACCTGGCGTGGCGCAGCAGGGCGCGGTAGAAGGGCGCCGGATCCTCTTCCCAGGGAACGCCGCGACCGTCGTAGGGC
>CAZQHE010000206.1:0-5359 GCA_964593155.1 uncultured bacterium | reverse complement strand
TCTGTCCTCACCCGGTCCGAGAGTTCGACTCGCGCTACGCCGGTCCCTACCGCTCGTACGCCTTTCGGATGTTCGGCACCAGGTACTCGTCGAAGGCCCGGTCCAGGCCGTGCACGGGCTCGAACCCCCAGTCCCGCCGCGCCGCGGTGTCGTCGCAGCCCGCCGGCCACGAGTCGAGGATCGCCATGCGCTTCGGGTCGACGCCGAAACCGATCTCCGCCTCGGGGAAGGACTCGAGCACGATCGCGCGGATCTCCTCGGCCGAGGGATTGAAAGCCTGCAGGTTGTAGACCTGCCGCGTGAGCGAGTCCGCCGGGGCGTCGACCAGCTTCAGCGTGGCGTCCACGGCGTCGGGCATGGTCATGAAGGGGATCCGGGCATCGGGGCGCGCGAAGCAGTCGTACGCCACACCCTTCGCCGCGGCGTGCAGCATCTCCGGCGCGTAGTCGCTGGTCCCACCGCTCGGCGTGGTGAAGGCACTGATCAGCCCCGGGAACCGCAGTGCGCGGAAGTCCACGCTGCCCGTCGCCGCGGCCGCGTCGAGCTGCTTGTAGTGTTTCGCGTAGTACCGACCGAGGTGCTCGCACGCGAGCTTGTTGCAGCCGTACATCGTGGTCGGCGTGTTCCAGTCGTCCTCGCCCACGGCACCGGCCTTCGTCTTGGTGTCGGCGTCGGGCAGGCCGTAGGCGGCAATCGAACTCGGGTAGAAGAAGGTCACCGGCTCGCCGTGGCTGCGCGCCTGCGCCTGCGCGAACTCCAGCATGTTCAGCGTTCCGACCACGTTCACGTCGTGGGCGACGACGGGCGTGAATTCGCTGCGCGTCGACAGCAGCGCGGCCAGGTGGAAGACCATGGTGACCTTGAACTCGGCGAGGATGGTGTCGAGCAGTTGCTTGTCGTTGATCGAGCCGGTGTAGGTGCGATCGGCGATCGCGGCGATCTCCGGGTGCAGCGGCTTGAGGTCGAGCGTGACGATCGGGATCCCGCGCTCGTGGATGCGGTGGACCAGGGCGTGGCCGATCTCGCCGGCCGCACCGGTGATCAGGACTCCGGAATGACGCATGGTGGCTCCTCGCACGAAGACGGCCCTCGCCCGTCGAGGACCATCGGTCAGGGTCCGTTGGCGCCCGCGCGGCGTCAAGAATCGTAGACGTGACGTGCTTGCCGCCGTGGCCGAGGCCTGCCATGGTCGTACGACCCCTCTTGGGAGTCCGAACCATGCGCTCCGTGCTCGTCCTGGCCATCGCTCTGTCGTTGCTCGCCGCCTGCGGCGACGACGAATCCACGACCGCACCCACCGACCCGGACGCGCCTGCCGACACCACGCGCCTGGCCGGAACCTTCGTCCGTGCCTCCGACGGCGCGGGTCACGGACCACTCGAGGTCACCCTGTTCGACCTGCGGCTCCTGACCACCGTCGGCCGCACCGTCGCCGACAGCAGCGGACGGTTCGTCTTCGTCGACGTGCCCGACGGCGACTTCCTCCCGGTGCTGATCAGCGACGACGTCGCGCTCTTCGGCCTGCCGCGGCCGCGGTTCACCTTCACCGGGACCGAGCGCTACGACGAGATCTTCCCCGTGGCGCCGGTGCCCGGCGGCCTGAATCCGGGTGAGGAAGGCGTGGCCGGCACCGTGCTCGACGCCGAGACCGGAGAACCGATCCCCTTCGCCCGCGTGGAGATGAGCAGCAGCACCGGCGCGGCGAACTGGTCGCAGGAGAGCAGCAACTGGTCGGAGTTCCGCGGCTCGGCCTCGGAGCAGGAGCCGGTGACCGACCCGCGCGGACGGTTCCGGATCCAGCCGGTGCCGATCGTGGCCCTGCCCGGCGACCGACCCGGCGAGTTCCGGACGATCGTCCCCAGCTGGCGGGTGACCGCACCCGGCTACCGTGCGCGGAGTTTCCCGGCGATCGAGACCACCGGCGGAGTCCGGCGCGTGACCATCCGCCTCGAGCCCGGCGTCGACGACGCTGCGATCGAAGGACGCGTGGTCGGCCTCGACGGGAACCCGCGCGAGGGCGTGCGCGTGTTCGCCGAGTGGCGCCGCGCCCCGGGCGAACTCTTCCGCGCGGCCGACCACCTGCTCACCGGGACTCCGGGGTCGAGCGGCCCGGACGGTCGCTTCCGGATCGAGGGCCTGGCCCCGGGCGTGTACAACGTCCTGGCCGGCGTCCTCCCCGACGACGGCTGGATCGGCCCGGCCGCCCCGGCCGGCACGAATCGACCCGGACGCAACCTCGGAGGCCTGACCGCCGTCGAAGTGCAGACGACGACCGACGTCGGCGACCTGGTGGTCGAACCCGTGATCGAGGGCTTCGTGCCGGCACCCGGCGACACCCTGCGCCGCACCACGCTCCTGCGCTGGAACGCCGTCCCCGACGCCGCGGCCTACGAGGTCCTCGTCCGCCGCGGCACCGACCTCGTGAGCGCCGTCGGTGTGGCCGAACGCCCCGAGATCGGCTTCGACAGCCCGAACGAGCCGTTCGACACCGACGCCCTGTTCCGGCTCGAGATCCGCGCCGAGGACGCCGAGGGCCAGGAGCTGTCGCGCACCGACCGTCCGGTCCTCTACCGCTGGGTCGCGGGCGATCCCGCCTCCCGTTGAATCGTTCCCGCGGCCTGTAACCCCCCCGAGGGGTGGCACGTTCGCTACCGGTGAAACGGCGCATGGACCGGAAGACCTTCGAGAGCCTGCTCCGCGAGCACCGCGACGCCGTCTACGGCACGGCCCGCTACCTGGTGCGCAACGCGGACGACGCCGAGGACGTGGTCCAGGAGACCTTCGTCCGGCTCTGGAGGACGGGAGACGAGGTCCGGCCCGACAGCGTGCGCAGTTGGCTGTTGCGCGTCTGCCGGAACCTGAGCCTCGACACCCTCCGCCGCCGCAAGGTGCGCGAGGGGGCCCGGGCCGGCGCCGACCAGGTTTCGGAGCGCGGTCGGCTCGGGATCGAGGTCGCCGAGGACGACGGGCGGGAACGATCCCTCGAGGTCTCGGATCTCGGATCGGGCGCGCTCCACACCGAAACGGTTCTCGACGTGCAGCGCATGGTCGAGGCCATGGAGGAGCTGAAGGAACCCCAGCGCTCGATCATCCTCCTGCGGGAAGTCCAGGACTGCACCTACGAGGAGATCGCCGAAGCGCTGGACCTGTCGATGAGCGCGGTGAAGGTCTACCTGCACCGGGCCCGCAAGAAGATCCGCCGCCACTTCGAGGGCGGCACCACCGAGGCCACGTCATGAGCGACGACCGCGAACAGCACGACCCCCGGCCGACCGAGGCCGAGCTGCGCGCCGTCGAGCGCTGGGCCGACGCCGTCGACGCCGCCGCCCGCGGCGAACTCGACGCCGACGCCCTGGCCGAACTCGAGCGCGAGGCCGAACACGATGCCTGGCTGCGCGAGGCCCTGGCCGATGCCCGGGCCGTCCGCGCGCACGTTCGCGACCTGCCCCGACTCGAGGCCCCCGCCGACCTCGACGCCCGGATCCTGGCCGCCGTCGACCGTGAGCACCGCCCGCGCCGCGCGCGCGGACCGGCCCCGCGCGCCACGCTGCGCTGGATCGCCACCGCCGCCGTGGCCGCCGCTGCGGCCTTCGTGCTCTTCGTCGGGCCCACACCCTGGCGGTCGGCCCCGAACACCTTCGTCGCCGCCGACGGCACCGTCTTCACCGAGGACGAGGTCCGCGCGGCGGCCGAACAGGTCGAGATGGCCATGGCCGTGCTCAACGGCGAACTCGACCGCACGTCGTCGATCGTAGGCCGCGAGATGAAGACCGAGCTGCGCGAGCACGTGGCCGATCCCGTGCGCCGCAGCTTCGGCCAGACCGTCGATTCGATCCCCTTCCTGCGCGATCCGGCGCGGGACGACCAGCACTCCGGACTGCGCTTCCCGCCCACCGGCGAACGCCCGCTCCGTTCCCACGCTCGACCGGGTGCACTCCACGGAGAAAGGACATGAGAGCCATGTTCGGACGGACCATCATCAGTCTGTGCGCGGCAGCCGCACTGCTGCTCGCGGGCGTCGGAAGCGCCCAGGCCCAGCGCGGCCTGAGCCAGGAGGAGCTCGAGCGCCAGCCCGGCTTCGTCGACTTCGGCGACATCTGGGAGTGGAGCGACGGCGACGAAGAGGTCGAGATCCATCTGACCCAGCCGCTGCTCGGCGTGGCCGGATCGTTCATGCGCGGCGAGGACCCCGAACTCGCCGACCTGATCCTCGACCTGCACCTGGTGCGCGTGAACCAGTTCACCTTCAACCGCCGCGACGAGGACGCCGTGCGCGACTTCATCGACGACACCGGCCGGCGCCTGCGGCGCGACGGCTGGGACAACATCGTGAAGGTGCGCGAGCGCGACGAACGCGTGAACGTCTTCGTCAAGCTCGACGGCGACGGCCAGGACCCCGCCGAGACCTTCCTTTCGGGCCTGTGCATCCTCGTGGTCGACGGTGACGAGTCGACCTTCGTGAACGTGGTCGGCCGCTTCCGCCTCGAGGACGTCGCCCGCGTCGGCAACCAGTTCGACATCCCCTACGCCCAGGAGTGGGAGCGCTACGACCGCCGCGGCGGCTCGAGCGAGCCCGACTCGGCCGATCAGGAGGATTGGCGATGAGACCGGCCCTGGCGCTGATCGGCCTGCTGCTCCTGAGCGGCTGCGTGGTCGGCAACGCCGAGATCGCCGCCGAGGTCGACACCGTGCTCTGGGACCTGCGCCCGCTGCGCTCCGAGCCCCGGGCCGAGCTGCACTTCGGCGGCGGCCTGATCGGCCTGGCCTCGACCGCCACGCGCTGGTCCGACGACCCCGACGCCGACTTCGCCGCCGACATGCTCGAGGGGATCGAAGGGGTCCACCTGGGCGTCTACGAGTTGCACGGCGACCGCCGCGACGCCCCCGCCGATCTGACGTGGGCCGCCCGCGAGGAACTGGAGGACCTCGGCTGGCAGGTCGTGGTGCGCACCCGCGAGCACGGCGACGAGTCGAGCTGGGTGTTCGGGCGCATGGTCGACGACGACCGCTTCGAGATGCTGGTGGTCGCGCTGGAGTGGGACGAAGCCGTGGTCGTGCGCATCGACGGCGACCCCGGCCGCCTGCTGCGGGCCGCCGTCCGCCGCGACGAGGACTTCGTCGTGGCCACCCGCTCGGTGCACTCCGAGTTCTGAGTCCGCCGGTGAGCGGACGGTTCCGGGCACGGGGTGCTGCCCGGGACACGAGACGGCCCGTGTCCACGTACGTGGACGCGGGCCGTGGCCGTCGGGGGTGGGACGACTCGGCGGCCGGCTCTCGACGAATCCCGCAACCTGTTTCTCGACAAACAGTTCCAGGTCCATTCGGGTCTCCAGAGAACCCGTTGCGATCCACGCCGCCG
>CAZQHE010000205.1:0-5362 GCA_964593155.1 uncultured bacterium | reverse complement strand
TCGTCGGCCAGCCCGAGTTCGCGCGTGCAGGTGAGCGCCTGCGCGGCGAAGGCCTCGTTGAACTCGAGCACGTCCATGGCGTCGAGGTCGAGCTGCAGCCGGCCGAGCAGCTTGCGCGTGGCGGGTACCGGGCCCAGGCCCATGATCCGCGGGGGCACGCCCGCCGCCGCGGATCCGAGCACCCGCGCCCGCGGGGTCAGTCCGTACTTCTCGACCGCCTCGGCCGACGCCACCACCAGTGCGGCGGCACCGTCGTTCACCCCCGACGCGTTGCCCGCGGTCACGGTGCCGGGGTCACGGAAGAGCGGGCGCAACGACGCGAGCTTCTCGAGCGACGTCTGCCGCGGGTGCTCGTCGCGGTCGACGACCAACGGATCGGCCTTGCGACGGGGCACGGTGACCGGCGTGATCTCTTCGGCCAGACTGCCGTCGGCCTGGGCCGCAGCCGCCTTCTCCTGACTCCACAGGGCGAAGCAGTCCTGGTCCTCGCGGGCGATCCCGAACTCCGCGGCCAGGTTCTCGGCCGTGTCGGGCATCGACGCGGTCCCGTACTGCTCGTCGAGCCGGGGGTTGACGAAGCGCCAGCCGATGGTGGTGTCGTACATCTGCGCATCGCGCGCGAAGGCCGCCGTGGACTTGCCCACGACGAAGGGTGCGCGCGACATGCTCTCGACGCCGCCGGCCAGGATCAGGTCGGCCTCGCCGGTGGCGATCGTGCGCGCGGCCTGCGCCACGGCCTCCATGCCCGAGCCGCACAGACGGTTGACGGTGCAGCCGGACACCGAGTCGGGCAGACCCGCCAGCAGCAGCGACATGCGTGCGACGTTGCGGTTGTCCTCGCCGGCCTGGTTCGCACAGCCGAGCAGGACGTCGTCGACGCCCGCCGGATCGATGCCGGGGTTGCGCTCGAGCAGCACCCGCAGCGGAATGGCCGCCAGGTCGTCGGGACGCACCGCGGCCAATGCTCCACCGTAGCGGCCCACGGGTGTTCGGATCGCGTCGCACAGGAAGGCGGCCCTCGTCGTCGTCATCGTCGTCCTCCCGGGCATCGGGCCCGCTCAGCTGACCTTGACCTTGCTCAGCGGCTCGTAGGCCGAACGCGCCCGCTCGATCGTCCTGGCATCGCGCACCTCGCAAAGCCCACCCAGCCGCGCATCGGCGACCTCGTCGATCTCGGCCTTGGTCATCGCCGTCGACAGCATGCCCGAACCCGTGTTGATCATCATGAAGCCGTTGTGGAACATGTGGTCGAGCAGGATCTCCAGGCGCTCCGCCCCCATCGGGCCCACGTAGTTGGTCCGATAGTCCTCCGGCGGCTTCGGCTTGAGGTGGATGCGGAACATCGAGCCCGCCCCGGTGACGCAGGCCGGGATGTCGGCGAGGTCGATCACCTCTTCGATCGAACGACGCGCGTAGGCCCCCATCACGTTGAGCCGTTCGATCGCGTAGCAGTCCAGCAGCTTCATGGTGGTCAGTCCGGCCGTCATCGAGATCGGGTTGGCCGAGAAGGTCCCCGAGTGCGGGAACAGGAGTTCCGGCGCGCTCGGGTCCATGACGTCCATGATCTCCTTCTTGCCGGCCAGCGCTCCGATCGGGAAACCGCCGCCGATCATCTTGCCCAGGGCGGTGAGGTCGACGTCGACCGGGTAGCGGTCCTGCGCGCCTCCGACCGCGACCCGGAAAGTGATCACCTCGTCGAAGACCAGCAGGGCCCCGTTGTCGTGCGTCCAGTCGCGCAGGGTCGTGATGAAGTCGTTGGTCGCGGGGATCATGCCGATCCGGTGCGGGATCGGATCGACGAGCACGCACGCGATCTCGCCGGCGTGTTCGTCGAGGATCGCCTTCGCCCGCAGGGGATCGTTGAAGGGGATGATGATCACGTCGCCCAGCGCGCCCGCGGGCGTGCCGCGGGCGACCGGCGTGCTCGCCGGATGGTCCACGGTGCCCCAGTTCGCCGGGTTCGAGGTCTGGCTCACCTCGGCGTAGTCGTACAGGCCGTGGTAGGCGCCCTCGCACTTGGCGATCTTTGGACGGCCGGTGTACGCACGGGCCGCCTTCAGGCAGCTCATCACGGCCTCGGTGCCCGAGTTGACGAAACGGATCTTCTCGAAGGCCGGCGCCCGGTCGACCATGAACTCCGCGAACAGGAGCTCCTGCTCGGTGGCGAGCGTGAACGCGGATCCCCGGGCCACCTGCTCGGTCACCGCCGCGACCACCGCCGGGTGGGCGTGGCCGTGCACCAGGCTGGCCATGTTGTTCGCGAAGTCGATCCGGCAGTTGCCGTCGGCGTCCCACACCCGGCAGCCCTCGCCGCGGACGGCGTACTGCGGGTGTGGCTTGCGGAGGACGGTGTTGCGGCTGACGCCGCCGGGGAGGACTCTCTTGGCGCGTTCGAAGAGCTGCGCGCTGCGGGTGTCGTTGTCGCCCTTGTCCTTGTCCATCACGTCACCAGCCGGTAGGGCCGGTCCTGGATCGGACGTCGGCCGCGGCCCCGTGCCGCGGCCGTGCCCGGTCACGCCCGGGACAGTTCGTCTCCCTCGATCAGCGGGGCTCCGGTGCGTTCCCGGACGTGCTCCATGGTCACGCCCGGAGCCAGTTCGGTGACGACGAGCCCGTCCCTGGTCACGTCGATCACGGCGAGGTCGGTGGTGATCCGGTCCACCACGGCCTTGCCGGTCAGGGGATAGGTGCACTCGGTGACGATCTTCGGGTCACCGGTCTTGGTCGTGTGTCTGGTGATCACGTGGATGGTCTTCACGCCGGCGACCAGGTCCATGGCCCCGCCGACCGCCGGAATCGCGTCGGCCGCTCCGGTCGACCAGTTCGCCAGGTCACCGTTCCCGGCAACCTGCATCGCGCCGAGGACGCAGACGTCGATGTGGCCGCCGCGGATCATGGTGAAGCTGTCGGCGTGGTGGAAGTAGGCCGCCCCCCGGATCGCGGTGACCGGCTTCTTGCCGGCGTTGATCAGTTCCGGATCCTCCTCGCCGGGCCGAGGGTCGGGCCCCATGCCCAGCAGACCGTTCTCGACGTGGTAGATCACCTCGCGTCCCTCGGGGATGAAGGCCGCCACCAGCTCGGGCATGCCGATGCCCAGATTGACGTAGCTGCCGTCGGGGATGTCCTGCGCCACGCGGCGAGCCATCTCCTCGCGGGTCCAGCCGACGACTCCCTGTTCCTCGGTCGCGCTCATGGGTAGCGCACCCCCTCCCGCACCAGTGCCGACTCCTGCAAGGGCTCGGCCACCCGCACCACGCGGTCGACGAAGATCCCCGGCGTGACCACGCACTCCGGATCGATCTCGCCGGCCTCGACGATCCGTTCGGCCTGCACGATCGTCGTCTCGGCCGCGGTGCACATGATCGGCGCGAAGTTCCGCGCGGTCTTGTTGTACAGCAGGTTGCCGTAGCGATCGGCCACGTGCGCCTTCACCAGCGCGAAGTCGGCCCGCAGGCCCCGCTCCATGACGTACGTGCGGCCGTCGAACTGGCGGGTCTCCTTGCCCTCTTCGAGCACGGTCCCCACGCCGGTGGCCGTGTAGAAGGCGGGGATGCCCGCCCCGCCGGCGCGGATGCGCTCGGCGAGGGTGCCCTGGGGCACCAGCTCGAGCTCGACCTTGCCGGCCCGGTACTGCTCGGGGAAGACCTTGGAGTTCGCCGTCCGCGGGTACGAGCAGATCATCCTGGCCACGCGCTCGTTGTCGATCAGTGCGGCCAGGCCGACGTGCCCACTGCCCGTGTTGTTGTTGACCACGGTGAGACCGCGCGCTCCCTGGTCGATCAGGGCGTGGATCAGCTCGATGGGGCTGCCGGCCTCGCCGAAGCCGCCGATCATCACCGTGGCCCCGTCGCCGATGTCGGCCACGGCCTCGGCCACCGAGTTCCATCGCTTGTCGATCATCTCGCCTTTCCGATCCTCGGGACGGCCGGGGCCGCTCCCCCGGCCGGAGTGCCGTCAGACGTCGAGCGATTCGCGCGCCGACGCCAGCGCGCGTGCCAGCTCCGCCTCGATCTCACGCAGCTCCTCGCGGAAGAAGAACTCCCCGCCCTCGAAGGGCGGCAGCAGGTCCACCGTGTTCTGCTCCTCGTCGTACTGCGCCAGGAAGACCCTGTCCATCCATTCCATGTTGCGGCCCTCGGTGAACTTCAGCGCGAAGGCCTTCTTGCCGTTCACCTCGCAGGTGCCGAGGATCGAGATCTTGCCCGCCGACGAGGTCATCGAGATGTAGCGCGTGGGCCGGTAGATCGACGCCAGGCTTCGATGGATCCGGCTGGCGACCTCGTTCACCTCGGCCAGCGGCGTGGTGAAGTAGTGGTGCTCGCCGGTCGGGCGCGCGCAGTACATCGAGTGGAAGCCGATGTGCATGGTCCCGAGCAGGTTGGCCAGGTCGATCCAGTTCTGCGCGCTGCGCTCGACGTCGGTGCGGCCGTCCGGACCCTCGAACAGGCTCACGTGCCGCATGATCGGGCTCTGGCTGCGCAGCACCACGCCGTGACGCTGCAAGCGTCGGATCGCCGCGATGGTGCTGGGGTTGAGGATCTCGCGCGGCGTGCTGAAGTGCGCCATCCAGGCGAGCTGGATGCCGGCGTCGTGCAGCTCGTCGAACAGGGCGAGCATCTCGTCGTAGTCCGGCGAGAGCACCCGCTCGGGGCTGTAGCTGAGCAGGCGAGTGCCCAGACGGATGGCGCGCACGTGCAGGAATTCGGGATCGCCCTCGAGCAGAGGCCGGGCGTACTCGCGCAGACGGCTCGCCGGCATGTAGCCCGCGTCGCCGCCGGTGATCAGCATGTCGGTGATCTCGGGGTGCGTGCGCACGTAGCGGTGGACCTGTTCGATCTCCTTCTGCAGGAACATGTCCTCGTCGCCACGTACCTGCGCGTGCCGGAAGCAGTAGGTGCAGAAGGCGAAGCAGTTCTGCGTCGAGGTATCGAAGATCAGCGCGCACTGCGGGTACTTGTGCTGGCTGCCCTCGAGGAATTCCATCTCGCCCTCGGCGTTGGTGAACAGCGGCTTGTTGAGCTGCTGGTTGCCGTCGTGCGGGTTGGTCGACTCCATGTAGTCGTCGAGGACCTGCTGGCGTTCCTCTTCGGTCGCCGCCGCCCGGTACCGCTCGACCAGCTCGCGGCGCAGCATTCCCGGCTGCGGGAAGGTGAGCTGGAACAGCGAGTCGGTGGCGAAGTGGTCCCAGTCGATGCTGTTGAGCACGTGACGGGTGACCATGAAGCGGTAGACGCGCACGAAGAGTTCGCGCTCCTCGACGTGACCGATGTGGATGCCGGCGTCCTCGAGGACGGCCATCACCTCGCGCAGGCCCTCGAGGCCGCGGTACTGTTCCTTGTCGCGGAACAGGAAGGGACGCGTC
>CAZQHE010000204.1:0-5372 GCA_964593155.1 uncultured bacterium | reverse complement strand
CTCTTCGTACTCTTCGTACTCGTCGTCCTCCTCGTACTCCTCGTCGGCGGCACCGGAGTCGTACTCCTCCTCCGACGCGGACACCGCTGCCGCATCCCCGGCGGCCACCGCCTCTTCGCGTGCGGCGCGCGCCTGCGCGCGCTCCTCCTGCCACGCGTCGCGCGCGTCGAGCGCACGATCCCTCAGGTCCGCGACGGCGCTGCCGATCCGACCGACGGAACCCGAGACCGCGGGTCCGATCGGCGCCAGCGCCCCGTTCACCCGTTCGGCCAGACCATCGACGGCGGGCAGCGGGATCCGCAGGGGCGGCATGGGGCGCAGGACCAACCACGAGCCCAGACTGGCCAGGACGAGGAAGCTGCCCACGGGTCCGACCACCGAGGCCAGCAGGCCCTCGGCCCACTCGCCGATGCTGCCACCCGCGCCGGGCGGAATCCCGAGGCGATCGAGGTGGTCGTGGGCCAACAGCGCAGCCACCGCGAGCACGAACACCACGGCCCATCCGCTGCGCACCAGCGCCTGTCGCCGGGACGCGGCGCGCCGCAACGGGATCCAGGCCCAGGGCAGCAGCGGCAGCAGCCACACGAGGAAGGGTCCGACCCCGTCGCGCACCGTGGTGCCCATCCACTGGCCCACCGGCCCCACCGGAACGCGTCCGTCGCTGCCCGAGCCCACGACCCCCGAGACCGTTGCCGCGACCACGGCGAGGAAGAGGCTCAACAGGGCAGTGAGGACGACGTCGAGCAGACGTGGTCGGGTGGACTTGGCGCGTCGGCCCATGCGCAGCGGCCCCCTCACGCGGAAGGCGAACGGTGTCGATCGATCGCGCGGGGACGGGTCGTACGACCCGCGGGTCGAGGTCCCGATCGGCCGGACGCGACCGCGCCGGGGCTCGCGCGGGGGATCAGGCGCTCCGGGGAGCGGCGGACCTCTTGACGTCGGCCGGCTCCGGAGCCTTCCGGAGCGTGGACACGCCGCACACTAGGGCCGACCCGGTCCGGGGTCAACGCCCGGCCGCGTCGATTCAGGCGGATTCGGCCGCGAGCTGCGCGGCCAGGTCCCCCATGTGGTCGTCGAGGTACCGGGTCGTCGCCTCGCCGCGGACGAAGACGGGATCCTCGAGCACGGCGCGGTGGAGCTCGATGCTCGTGGGCAGTCCCTCGACCACCAGCTCGCCCAGGGCCCGGTGCATGCGGGCGATGGCCTCGGCGCGGTCCGCCCCGTGGCAGATCAGCTTGGCCAGCAGCGAGTCGTAGTGCGGCCCGACGACGTAGTCACCGTAGATGTGGGTGTCGAGGCGCACGCCCGGCCCACCTGGCGGGTGGAACATCGTGATGCGGCCCGGAGAGGGCGCGAAGTCCCGGCGTGGATCCTCGGCGTTGATCCGGCACTCGATGGCGTGCCCCTGGATCTTCACCTGGTCCTGCGAGATCCGGAGCGGCTCGCCCGCACCCACGCGGAGCTGCTCCTTGATCAGGTCGATGCCCGTGACCATCTCGGTGACCGGATGCTCGACCTGGATCCGCGTGTTCATCTCCATGAAGTAGAACGAACCGTCCTCGTCGAGCAGGAACTCGACCGTGCCCGCCGAGGTGTAGCCGACGTGGTGGCACAACTTCACGGCCGCCTCGCCCATGCGCCGGCGCAGGTCCGGGTCGACGGCGGGCGAGGGCGACTCCTCGATCAGCTTCTGGTGCCGCCGCTGTACCGAGCAGTCGCGCTCGCCGAGATGCACCACGTTGCCGTGCTCGTCGGCCAGGACCTGGATCTCGACGTGCCGCGGCCGCAGGATGAGCTTCTCGACGTACATGGCGCCGTTGCGGAAGGCCGCCGCCGCCTCGGCGCTGGCCATGGGGAAAGCGCGCCTCAGATCGGTCTCGCTCATGGCCGGACGCATGCCCTTGCCGCCACCCCCGGCGACGGCCTTCAGCATGACGGGATAGCCGATCTCCGAGGCGACCCGGGCCGCCTCGTCGACCGTGGTGCAGATCCCCTTGCTGCCGGGCACCACGGGAACGCCGGCCTCCACGGCCGTACGGCGCGCCTGGTCCTTGTCGCCCATGCGCGTGATGATCCCGGGCGCCGGGCCCAGCCACTTGATGTCGCAGCTGCCGATGATCTCGGCGAATTCGGCGTTCTCGGCGAGAAAGCCGTAGCCCGGGTGGACCGCGTCGGCGCCGGTGATCTCGGCCGCGGCCACCAGGCGCGGAACGTTCAGGTAGCTGGCCGTGGCCAGCGGTTCGCCCACGCACACCGACTCGTCGGCGAACTTCACGTGCAGCGCCTCGACGTCGGCCGTCGAGTGCACGGCCACGGTCTCGATCCCGAGCTCGCGGCAGGCGCGCATGACGCGCAACGCGATCTCGCCGCGGTTGGCCACCAGTACCTTGCGAATCATCGATGTCCCCCGTCACGGGTCGGTGCGGCGCCTCCGGCCGCCGGGCGCACGGAACGAAGCGCTCACGATGCCCGAATTCGCCCCGGGCGGCAAGAGATCGGTCGGCGACCGGGGTGGTCCGCCTTCACAGCTCGAGGTAGTCGCCCTGCACCGGGGTCGCGCCCGCGGGGTCGGCCGCCGGACCCTTGTCGCCACCCTTCTCGAAGGTGTCCCAGCGCCCGTCGCTCGCCCCCTGGATGCCCTTCACCCGCAGGCTGAACTCGTGGGGATTCGACGAGGCCCGCATGGCTTCCTCCAGGCTGATCTGACCGCTGCGGAACAGCGACATCAGCGACTGGTCGAAGGTCTGCATCTGGTAGGTCACGTGACCCTCGGCGATCGCGTCCTGGATCATGTGGGTCTTCTCGGCCTCGCGGATGTACTCCTGGATCGTGCTCGTGTTGATCATGACCTCGACGGCCGGGACGCGTCCCTTGCCGTCGACCCGTGGAATCAGCCGCTGGCTGACGATCGCGCGCAGCGTGTTGCTCAGGAGGTAGCGGATCTCCTGGTGCTGGTGCGGCGGGAAGAAGCTCAGGATGCGGTGCATGGTCTGCGTGGCGTCCATGGTGTGCAGGGTGCTGAACACCAGGTGGCCCGTGTCGGCGGCGGTGAGCGCCGTCTTCATGGTCTCGCTGTCGCGGATCTCGCCGATGAGGATCACGTCGGGGTCCTGCCGCAGCACGTGCTTCAGGGCCTTGGTGTAGCTCGAGGTGTCGGTGCCGACCTCGCGCTGGTTGATCTGGCTGCGCTTGTCGCGGTGGAGGAACTCGATCGGGTCCTCGATCGTGATGATGTTGCTGGTGAGCTCGCTGTTGATCGTGTCGATCATCCCGGCCAGCGTGGTCGACTTGCCCGAGCCGACCGTTCCCGTCACGAAGACCAGACCCCGCGGGTACAACGCGACGTCGCGCGCGACCGGCGGCAGATGCAGATCGTCGAGGGCCTTGATCTCGACCGGCACCTGGCGGAAGACCATGGCCACCGATCCGCGCTGCACGTAGAAGTTCGCGCGGAAGCGGGCCAGGCCGGGCACGCCGAAGGCGAAGTCCACCTCGCGGGTGGTCTCGAACTCCTCGCGCTGGGCAGGCGTGAGGATGTGGTCGACGACCTCGGCCATGTCCTTCGGACCGGGCGCCTCGAACTCCAGCCGCACCAGCTGACCGTGCACGCGGACCGTCGGCGCCACCCCCACCTTCAGGTGGAGATCGCTGGCCTCGAGTTCGATCATGCGTTGCAGGATGCTCTTGATCTGGATCGCCACGGTGACCGCTCCCGTCGGGGGTCCGCATCGAGTGCGAGCGCGGCGCAGGATTGCGCGTCGCTCCGCGCCGCGGAGGGGCTCCACTCCGGGGGACGGAACGAGCAAACGACGGTCCAATCCGGACCGTCGTCCCACGTGGCACCGGGCCGTTCCGCACCCGGCGCCCGGCCATATCGGCGGGGATCAGTCGGGCTCGACCACGAACAGGGCCTGCCCGAACTCGACCGGCTGACCGTTCTCGGCGAGGACCTCGCGCACGGTCCCGGAGAACTCGGCCTCGATCTCGTTCATGACCTTCATCGCCTCGACGATGCAGAGGACATCGCCGGTGTCGACGTGCTGGCCCACCTCGACGAAGTCCGAGGCCTCGGGCGAGGGAGCGCGGTAGAAGGTGCCGACGATGGGGCTGACCACCTCGCGGCCGGTTCCGCCAGGAGCGGCCGGCTCGGGCGCGGGTTCGGCCGCCGGAGCCTCGGGGGTGGGCGCCGTCGCGGGGACGACCGGCGCGGCCACAGGCGTCGCGGGACCGACCGACGAGGCCTTCGCGATGCGAATGGTCTCTCCCCGGTGGGAGAGTTCGAGCTCCTGGATCTGGCTGTCCTCGACCAGTTGCACGAGCTCGCGAATCTTGTCCAGCTCCATCACCACTCCCCGGCTGACGTCGCGCGCCCGGAGCGCGTTCTCGATGCGGTTTCGGCGGCCCAGGGGGCCCGGTTTCGGACCGCACTATCGCGGACCACGGGCTCCGGGGCAACATCCAAAGCGAGTCCGGTGGCTCAGACGCGCGTCAGGTACTTTCCCGTACGGGTGTCGATGCGGAGGACGTCGCCCTCCTCGACGAAGAGCGGCACCTGCACCACCAGACCGGTCTCCAGCTCGGCCGGCTTCGTCCCGCCCTGCGCCGTGTCACCCTTCACACCGGGGTCGGACTTCACGACCTCGAGCTCGACGTGGTTGGCCACCTCGACGGTGATCGGCTTCTCGTCGCGCATGAGCATGTTCACCGTGTCGTTCTCCTTGAGGTAGGGAATGGCATCGGTGAGCGCCTCCTTCGGCAGGCCGATCTGTTCGAAGGTCTCGGTGTGCATGAAGGTGTACATGTCTCCGTCGTTGAACAGGTACTGGTACTCGTGGTTCTCGAGCCGGACCTCCTGGACCTTCTCGCCGGCCCGGAAGGTCTTGTCGACCACCTTCCCCGACTCGATGTACTTCAGTTTGGTGCGGACGAAGGCGCCGCCCTTGCCGGGCTTCACGTGCTGGAATTCGACGATGGAGACCAGATCGCCGTCGATCTCCATGGTGAAGCCGGTGCGGAAATCGCTCGTGTCGGCCATGTGCCTCTCGGTTCCCTGGACGCGAGGAGAGCGGGTCGGCCGCGGTCGACGCCGGGCCACGAACCGCGAAAGTGTACTAGGAGTGCCCGCGGGGGCAAGGGCGGCCTAGCCCCGCGTGCCGTCCTCGTCGCGGCGCTGCTCCAGGAAATGCACGAGCCCCCGCAGGCCCAGCTCGTAGCTGTGGATCCCGAAGCCGGCCACCGTGCCGACCGCGATGTCGGCCAGCAGGCTGCGCTGCCGGAAGTCCTCGCGCTGGGCGAGGTTGGAAGCGTGGACCTCGACCATCGGCCGGTCGACCGCGAGGAAGGCGTCGCGCAGGCTCACACTGGTGTGGGTC
>CAZQHE010000203.1:0-5458 GCA_964593155.1 uncultured bacterium | reverse complement strand
GTTCTGTCCCCACGCTCCTCCGAATCCCCTCGGCTCATCCCGGCAAGGAGCAGAAGAATGGCGAGAATCATTGCAGTGGTATCCCAGAAGGGCGGGGTGGGCAAGACGACCACCGCCGTCAACCTCGCGGCCGCCTTCGCCCGTGAAGGCCGCGAGGTGTTGCTCATGGAGATCGACCCGCAGGGGGCGGTGCTGCCGAGCGTTGGATGCGACGACACCGACGTCCGTCATTCCCTCGCCGACGTCCTGCTCGACGAGCAGATCCCCGCGCTGAGCGCCGTCCTGTCCACGCCCTTCGACGGCATCTCGGTGGTGCCGGCCATCCGCCCGAGCGGCTCCCAGGAGATCGACCTGCAGCGCGTGGCCATGGACCACCCGCTGGTCCTGCGCGAGGTCATGGATCAGCTCGCGCCGCGCTACGACGTGGTCCTCGTCGACTGCCCGCCCACGCTCGGTCCGCTCATGCGCCTGTGCCTGGCCGCCTCCGATTCCTTCCTCGTCCCGGTCCAGGCCGAGGAATACTCCTACCGCACGCTCGAACGCCTGCTCGAGACCACCGACGAAGTCCGGCAGACGCTCAACCCCGATCTCGAGTGCGAAGGGCTGCTGCTGACGATGGTCGACCTGCGCACGCGCATGTCGGTGCGGGTGGTCAACCAGCTGCACGAGAACTACGGCGACAAGGTCCTCATGGGCATGGTCCCGCGCACGGTCACGCTGCAGGAAATGCCCGTCCGCGGCCGTCCGACGGTGGTCCATGCTGGCTCGAGCCGCGGAGGGAAGGCCTACACCGAAGTCGCCCGCGAGCTGCTGGTGAACTTCGATCCCGTCGAGCCGGATGCCTCGAGCACCCTGGTCGAGGAGCAGGCGATCCCGTCCACCATGATCGCCCGCCAGGGCGAGGCGGCGGTCCAGGACACCCGCTCGCTGGAGGAGATTGGCCACGACACCATGATCTCGAGCTTCCCGTCGACGTACTCGGACAACGGCTCGATCACGAACACGCGCTGGGGCCGCGCCGACGACGACTTCGAGGCCTGGGGCGACGACGAGTCCGACCGCACGATCAACTGATCCGGTTCGATCGGCCCGCACCCGCGGGATGGGCGCGGGGTCCTTCGTCCGGGGCCCCGCGCACCGCGACCGAACCGCGCACCGCGACGGCGCCGGACTCAGACCACCCGCAGGGTCCGGCTGCCGACCGCCCAGAAGACCACACCCATCGCCAGCAACACCACGATCGGCAGGACCGTCTGCACGGCGCCCTGCCCGTAGGTGATCACGGTGTGCAGTCCCTGCATGGCCCAGGTCGTGGGGAAGACCTGCCCGATCATCCGCATGGGCTCGGGCATGATCTCCAGCGGCCACCAGGCGCCGCCGAGCGCGGACATGAACAGCCCGAACAACCAGGCCAGGCTCTCGGCCTGCTGGGGCGTGCGGAGCAACCCGCTGAGCAGGATCCCCATGGCCGCCACGCACACGCAGTAGGCGATCAGCACCGGCGCCACGCCCAGCAGGTGCTGGCCCCAGCGGAAGTCCATGCCGAACAACCCGGCGGCCGCGACCGCCTCGGTGGCGACGACCAGGATCACGGTCTGGGCCAGACCGAGCAACGTGAGCCCCAGGGTCTTTCCCATCAGCACCTGCGACGCCGACAGCGGCGTCGTGGCCAGACGCCGCAGCGTGCCCTGTTGCTTCTCGCGGGTCAGGGCCTCGCTGCCACCGATCAGTACCGTCATGATCACGAACATCACGAGCACTCCGGGCACGCTCTGCTGCGTGCCACTCGGCACGGGACGGCCGGTTCCCGCCGTCTCGGTCGTCACCTCCACGCGGCCGGGCTCGGCCACCAGCGCCAGGAAGCGACCCTTCTCCGCCGGATCCAGACGGGCGAGATCGGCCGTACCTTCGGGACCGAACACGGTGGAATCGGCGTCGGCCGCCCACCGCACCATGTTCCCCAGAAACCGTACCTGCGCCAGGTGCAGGCGCGCCTGCCCGGCCAGGTCGTACGACGCGTCGCTGCGCGCCCGTGCCCGGAGTTCGATGTCGGCCTGCCGCCCGGCCAGCACCCGCGCCGTGAAGCTGTCGGGCACGGTCACGTAGCGGGTGCCGAAGGTCGTCGTCTCCGCCGCGGCCGCGCTGAACACGGGCACGTCGAAGTTCTCGCCGCGCAGCTGTTCCACGAAGGCCTGCGACAGGAACTCTCCGTCGCGGTCGACCACGGGCAGGCTCACCCTCGGCGTGGACGACCCGCCACCCGCGTTCACGAAGGCGAAGAACACCACGAAGCCCAGCGGCATGAGCACCAGGAAGAAGATGTTGGAGCGATCGGCGAGGTGCAGACGCAGGTCCTGCACCGCCACGTGCAACACCGACCTCATCGCACCACCTCCCGCAGACGCCGTTGCATGAGCATCTGCCCCGTCCCGGCGAAGACCACACCCAGCCCGGCCAGCAACGCCGTGCGCGGCAGGACGTCGGCCAGACGGCCGTCGCGGACGATCAGGTCGAGGTATCCCTCCACCGCCCAGTAGTTCAGCGTGAGGCGCGAGAGGTTGCGCACGCCCTCGGGCAGGAACTCGGCGGGGAACATGCTCCCGCCCAGCGCACTCATGGCCATGACCACGATCCACGCCAGGATCCCGGCCTGCTTCTCGGTGCGCACCACCGACACCACGAGGGTCATCAACCCGGCCGCAGCGAGCGAGAACGCCACGCTGTGCAACAGCACCCAGTGCACGGGCACCGCCTCCTGGAACCAGCCGAAGAGCGCGCCGGCCACCAGCAGGATCAGCATGACCAGCACACCGAAGACCACGGCGAACAGTACCTTGGCGTTGACCAGGGCCGCCACCGGCACCGGCGTGGCCAGCTGTCGCCGCAGCATGCCGGTGCGCTGGTCCTCGTACAGGTCGGTCACCGCGCGGATGGCCACGAACAACACGCTCATCACGCTCACCATGACCAGCACGTAGCCGAACAGGTTCGGACGCGGTGCGCCCTCCTCCTTGGTGCTGCCGATGCTCACCACGGGTGGGAAGAGATAGGTCTCGGCCTGGGAGATGCGTTCGTAGAAGGCGGCCGACAGCTGGGTGACCATGAGCACCGTCGGCATCTCGTCGCTCTCGAACATGTCGAACATCTGCTCGAGCTCGTCGCCGAGCACCTTCACCGCCACGTCGAGGTAGGTGGCGATCACGTGGGTGCCCTGCTCGAGGATCTCGGGCTTGATGCTCTCGGCAGGGTTGCGGATCAGGCGCAGCGTGGTGGTGCGGCCCTCGATCAAATCCTCGGTGAAGTTCTCGGGGATCACCAGCATGGCCGAGGCCTCGCCGTTCTCCATGCGGTCGAAGCCCTCCTCGCCCACCTTCTCCACCTCGAGCCGGAAGCCCGAGTCCTCGGGCACGGCTCCACCGGTGAGGAAGCCCCCGAGCAGGCCGTCCTCGCGGTCGAGCACGAAGAGCGTCGTGGGCGGGATCTGGTCGCTGGGGCCGCTGCTGATCGCCCCGATCATGCCGGCCATCATGAACGGGAACAGCAGCATGACCAGCGTGCTGGCCGGACTGCGCCACCGGCGGATCAGGTCCTTGCGGATCAGGCTCCAGAACACGACGACCTCCCCCTCAGTCACGCAGCTCGCGGCCGGTGAGCTTGAGGAACAGATCCTCGAGGTTCGGCTCCTTCACGGTGATCCCGCTCAGGGGCAATCCCGAGCCGTACAGCGCCTTCAGGGTGTGGCCCACGCCGTCGGAACCGAGCGGAACGTTCACCAGGGCGCGGCCGTCGTCGAGTTCGAGCAGACGCGCGCCGTCGAGGTCCTCGACCACCCGCGCCACGTCCTCCTTCTCGAAGCCGCCCTGAACGGTGAGCACGCTGCCTTCGCCCAGTTCGGCCTTGAGCTCGGCGATGGTGCCCTGGGCGTGGATGGTGCCGTGGTCCATGATCGCCAGCTCGTCGCACAGGTCCTCGGCCTCTTCGAGGTAGTGCGTGGTGTAGAGCACCGTGGTGCCGCCGGCGACGATGTCGCGGACCACCTCGAGGATGTTGATCCGGGCCTGCGGATCGATGCCCACGGTGGGCTCGTCGAGCAGCACCAGGCGCGGGCGGTGCACCAGGCCCAGGGCCAGGTTCAGTCGCCGTTTCATGCCGCCCGAGAAGTTCTTCACGGGTTCCCGGGCGCGGTCGGCCAGGCCCACCAGCTCGAGCAACTCGTCGCGGCGGTGGTCCATCTCCTTGCCGCGCAGCCCGTAGATCCCGCCCCAGAAGGCCAGGTTCTCGCGGGCGGTCAGGTCTTCGTACAGGGCAATCTCCTGGGGCACGACGCCCAGGCGCCGCTTGACGGCCGCCGGATCGCGGGCGAGGTCGATCCCGTCGACCTCCACCCGGCCCGTCGCCGGCGACACCAGGCCGGCGATCATGGAGATGGTGGTGGTCTTGCCGGCCCCGTTCGGGCCGAGCAGGCCGAAGATCCGTCCGGCGGCGACGTCGAATCCGACCCCGTCGACGGCGCGGATCTCCCCGTAGTGCTTCGACAGATTGGTAACGCTGAGCATGACGGGCGCGAGCCTCGGCGAGAGGGACCTGCAAAGGGGGAGCGACGTCTCCCCCTACGAGGCCGGACCCGGATTGTTGCGTGCTCGCGGTGAGGCGCTCAGCCCTGGTTGCGGAACGGGGTCCAGCGGCTGTCCTCGTAGATTCGCAGACGACCGTTGGCCGCGTCCACGACGAAGACCCGCGCGCCGGGGATGTCGATGGTCGCCGCCGGGGTGATGGCGAAGCCGTCCCAGGTGGCCAGGCGCACCGGCTGCTGCAGTGCGTCCTCGCCCGTGGCCAGGCCGGGCCCGAAGTCCGAGTCGAACTCGCCCTCGGGACTGAAGCGCTGGATCCGGCCGTTCATCCGGTCGGCCACGTACAGGTTGCCGTCGCCGTCGGTCGCAACCCCGCTGGGCATGTGGAACTCGCCGTCGGCGTCACTGGGATCGGCGTCGAAGTCGGCCGGCGGGTTGCACGGAGGGGCCTTGCCCAGCGTGCTGGCCTCGATCGAGAACACGTCGCCGCAACGGACGCTCTGGTCGAAGGCGTCCACCCCCTCGGCCAGCTCCTCGCGGGTGGGCCCGAAGATCACGCTCTGGCCGCGGTCGGTCTCGACCCCGCTCGCTGGAAGTGGGTCGTAACGAAGGACCCAGTTGCGTGTGCTGTCGGCGTCACACACCACGAGCATGCCGGCGTCATCCACGGTCATCCCCGCCGGGATCGACACCACCTGCGGGCTGAACTGGTCGAACTGCTCGGGATCCTCGGCGACCACGGTGCCCGCGTAGGTCAGGCCCGTGAAGCCCGCCCCGGAGTCGAAGGCGTAGCGATGCACCGTGCGGGCGACGGGATCGCTCACGTACAGGTGGTCGCCGTCGCTCGCGATGTCGGCCACCGACTGCACCTCGGCCGTCAGCGGCAC
>CAZQHE010000202.1:0-5521 GCA_964593155.1 uncultured bacterium | reverse complement strand
GCAACATCTCGATCACGACCGGACACCGCACCGCACACCGCATCGCCGCGAACCGGCGCGACGCCGCGGCCGGCGAGTACCGCAACCGCTCGACCAGCAACTGGAAGACGGACCGATGGCCCGCATCGACATGGGCCCGCGTACGCTGGCACTCCACCAACGCCAAGACCAGCGCCACCGTCGCCGCGTGCTCGGAACGACGCAACGACTCCAACCGCTCGATCACCTGCATGCCTTCGAACCTTCCGGGGAGGCGGTTCGAAGGCATTGTACACCCTGTTTCGCGACGTCCTGAGCCGCGCCAGGCTGCACGGGACGACACCATGACGTCGTTTCACTCCGACGCGGAATCGAACGTTCACCATGCGGCGGGTCAGCGTGCGAGAAGGCCGCTTCGAGGCGCGACCGCCCAACTCCGGAATCCAGCCCACGAAAACGCTGTCAAGCCCCTCGCGAACAAACCTGTGGATGCTTATTGCGGAATCACTCTCCGTCCCGGCCGAACGGACGACGCCGCGCACGCTCCACCGTTCCGACGCGGAACATCCACAGTCCCGGTTGAACGCAACTCTGCGCGGCCGCCACGCCACGGGACCACAGACTCCACGACACCGGCCCTTGCCCGCGAAACATCCCCAGCGACCACGCCCCACGCACCACCCACGCCGCGCAAGCCACCGTTCCCACGCGGAACGTCCCCAAGCGTAGCTGCCGGCGGCGCATGCGGCACACCTACGCGAAACATCCCCATGTCCCGCGGTCGGAAGACGTCCGCACGGACCCTATCCGTTCCGAGGTGGAACATCCCCAGGCATCGAGCCCCAGCCAATCGATGCCCAGCCCGCCGAACCCCAACCCACCGAGCCCCAACCCATCGAACCCACCCCACCAGGCCCCACCGCAATCGCCTACCCCCCGCCCCCGATCTTCCGCACCAGCTTGCGGACCATGTTCTTGGGCAGCATGTCGTCGGCGATCGCGACCAGACGTTGGGTCACGTGCAGCAGGTTCTCCTCGCCGGCCCAGTGTTCCTGGGCGATCTCCCCGTAGCCAGCGTTCAGAACCGAGTTCAGTGCGTAGGCTGCGAGCGCGATGTCGTCGAGGTAGCCGACGGGGCCGAGCAGGGCCTCGGGCATGAGGTCGATCGGTGCGATGAAGTACGCGACCGCGATCCCGAGCTTCGTCTTCTCCTTGCTAGGCACGCGGTCGTCGAGGGAGAGGCGTACGAGCACGTGGAAGAGGTCGGGTGCGTACAGCAGGACCTCCGCGTGCTCGTGGTTGCGCCCCTCTCGCTCCACCCACTTGCGGATGCGTTGGCGCAAACGCTGGTAGAAGTCTTCCTGCCGAGGCGTTCCACCGGTGGTGGTCACGGTGTCCGTCCTTTCGCACGTCGCCGATCCGCGCGCAGCGGAGAGCGTGAGCCGGTCACGATCCCGGCCGCCGCGCCGCGAACTAGAACCCAGGCCTCAGGATAGCATCGACCGGAGATCCTCGCGCCGGGGGAGCCAGCGCAACGGCGGGGGAGCCAGCGCAACGGCGTTGACCGCCCCCTCGCCGCCCCCTAGCTTTCCCCGCACCTCTGCCCGGGAGCCCCCATGCCCGACCACGACACCTCCGAACACTTCTACGACCGACTGGCGCGCCGCTACGACGACGCCATCCTCCGCTGCGTTCCCCGCTACGCCGAGATGCTCGACACCCTGCTGCACTACGTGCCCGACCACATCCGCCCCACGCAGATCCTGGAACTCGGGTGCGGGGGCGGCAATCTGACCGAGCAACTCGTCGCGCGGTTCGAGGAGGCCGAGATCCACGCCGTGGACTTCTCGGCCGAGATGCTCGAGCGCACGAGCGATCGTGTTCGGAGCGATCGCCTGCGAACGATCCGAAGTGATTTCCGGGATCTCGATCTCGAAGCTGGTTCCTTCGACCTCGTCGTCTCGACCATCGCGCTGCACCACCTCGACGACGACGCGAAGCAGGATCTCTTCGAAGAAGTCCGTCGGTGGCTGCGCTCGGGCGGTGCGTTCTGCTACTCCGACCAGTTCGCGGGCGACACCGCGGCCACCTACGCCAAGCACCTGGCCACATGGGAGCGCGAAGCCGCTGCCCTCGGCGTGACCACGGAGGAATGGGCCGCCTGGATGCAGCACCAGCGCGACCACGACCACCACGCGCCGCTCCGCGCCCAGTTGCAGTGGCTCGAGGATGCCGGTTTCGATTCGGTCGATTGCGTGTGGCGTCACCTGCTGTGGACCGTCGTGATCGCCGAACGCGACGCCAAGTGAACCGGCGATCGCATCAGCGTCCGTGCCGCACCACCCGGCACTGGATCTGCAGCCGGTTCGTCACCGTGTCGAACAGAAAGCCCGGGCCGTCCCCGTAGGCGAACGGGATCACCTCCAGGGCCACGTCCTGGACGGAACCGTTCAACACATGCTCCGCGAGCGCAGGTTCCGTGAAATCCTCCGGGGCGATCCCGATCAGGTGCTCGTCGGCGGTGTGCACACGGAAGCTCAGCGGCACGAGGTCACCCGTTCCGAAGGCCAGTTCCATCTCCCCGCCATCGACCACACGCAGCGATCGGATGTCCACGGGGACCACCCGCGTCCCCGGTGGGAACCACCGGCGCGCGATCTCGAGCACCTCGGCGCGTTTCTCGCGGATGCACACGCCGCACGAATCCTCCGTGCTGGCCGTGAGCAGTTCCGCGATCTCACCGGGGATCTCGTCGGCCCGGACCACTCCGGGTTCCGCCGTCCGCACCGGGGCCTCCGGCGGAGAACCGCCGCAGCCCACGGCCAGCGCGATCGCGACGAGCACCGGGAATCGCATGGCTCTCCTAGTGATGGACGTGCAGGCGGAGCGACCAGTCCCACCAGTCCGTGTCGTCGACCCGGGACCGCCGGACCTCGGCCCGCAGTCCGAGATTCGGTGACAGTTCCAGGTTCTGGCCCACGCCCGCACGCATCACGGTTCCGTATTCCCCGAGGCCGAAGCGCACGGCCCGCCCGAAACCGTGGAGCTGCAGACGCCGGCCGAGACGCATGAGCCAGCCGGCCGAGAACCCCACGCCCGCCGCGTGGTTCCGCCGCAGCGAGCCTCCGAGCTGCGCCGTCACCTCGGCCAGACCGTACCACAGCCCGAGCGACCCGCCGCGGTAGGTCCTGCCGATCCCGTACTCGAAGTCGTACACCAGCGGCCGCCGGCCGTCGCCGAGCCCCCGCCGTGACCATCCGGTCCGCACCTTCCACGACGTCGGCCCGAAGAAACGGTCCCGCGGCGACAACGACACGATGTCGATCAGGTCGATCGCCTCGATCTGCAGGTCCTCGCCCTCGGGATAGTACCGCAGGTCCAGCTCCCCGAAGACGATCTCCGCGCCCTCCAGGTATCCCCCGCGGTTGTCGATCAGATCGTGGTGCACCGCGCGATAGGTGGTTCTGGCGAAGCCACGGGAGTCGAGCACGCCACCACCGACGCCCACGCGGCTCGAACGGTGCCCCAGGTCCGGCCGCGGTGGCCGCGGGATCGAACGTTCCCCCTCCGGATTCCCCAACCGGCTCCGCGCTCCGAGGATCCGACGGAACCGAGGTGCGTAGTCCTCCTGCGAAACCGCCCCGTCGATGTAAAGGTACTGCAGGTACTCGGAGGCCAGGTCGTATACCCGTGCCTCGCGCGCGGGATCCGCCGCGGCCACCACCGCACCGGCCGGCTCGACCTGTCCTCGCGCCAGTGCCACCGCCCGCTCCTGCTCGGCGTCGCTCATCAGCGATGCGAGGTGGGCGATCTCCGTCGACTTCGACGGACGGTACCGCACGCCGGATACCAACCCCGCTTCGTTCGCCGCCCGGATCGTGTCGAGAGGCAGCACCCACAGCCCCCGATCGTGCGTCAGGTCCAGGCCCGGCCGCGCCGCGTCGAGCAGGTACAGGAGATTGAACGAACAGTTCTCGTCGAAGAAGTAGTAGTCCGAGTACACGTCCTCCAGTTCGTACACGTGCAGGATCAGGCGCCGGATCTCCGCGCGCGTGAGCGACAGCTCGTACTCCCAGATGTCGCGGTCGTTGACGTCGCTGTACTCCTGCAGCTTCGCGTAGTACGGAAGGATCGAATAGTAGCCACGGTAGAATCCGAAGACCCCCTTCAGCGCATAGAGTGGGCCGAAGGACGTGTCCGTCTCCCCCGCGTAGTTCACGGCGTACGACAACAACTCGCTGTCGTGCTCGGTCACGATCGTCAGCAGCGTGTGCCCGTACATCGACGCCGGACTGTTCATGTACGCCGTCGGGAACGACAACAGCACCTTCACCGGTCGCATGCGATCGATGATCTCCTCCACCGGCTCGCACCGCGGCACGGGCAACCGCGTTCGATCCACCTCCAGTTCCTCGACCAGCCATTCGAAACGCGCGGCGAAGCGACAGACCGGATGCTTCCCCGAGTCGGGAGGTGCGGCGAAGAACGACCGGACGGTGGCCTCGAGTTCGGCGGCGGGATCGTTCTTGCCGTTCGGGGCGGCGAAGAAGTCGGGATCGTCGACCAGGCTCTCCGTGCCGAACCAGCCGTCGTCGTAGTGCACCAGCGTGCGCCACTCCGCTCGCTCGTGCAGCCGGCCTTCGAGAGCACATGCAATGAGTTCGTCGGCGTACGACGAGTTCGCACCGCCGACCGACTCGGCCCGCGCCGGAGCCGAGCCCAACAGCAGAGAGAGCAACGCGCCGGCGATCACCACCGCCGGCGCGCTGCGTCGAACCACGAACACCGCCGGGCTCCTAACCCTTCAGCACCGTCTCGAGGTTCTGGACGACGTCGACGTGCGTGACGTCGTCGGCCGGATAGATGCTCGTGAAATTGGCCTGGAGCTTGGCGAAGAAGGCCGGACGCTCCTCGGCCGGGACGTCGAGCAGCACTGCGAGCGTACGCACGTACTCGCCCTGCCCACGCGAGATGTCCATGGCCAGCTGGTCCATGTTCTCGCCGACGAAGCGCTCGACCTGCGCCGAGGCGACGATCATGGTCGCCTGCTCGCAGTTCAGCGTGCCCGAGGTGATGCCGAAGGTCTGATTGCCGAAGGTTCCGTTGGTCGTCACGGCGGCGACCTGCGACAGCAGCCCGTCCTTGCCCTCGAAGATCATGGTTCCGATCCCGCAACCGGTGTTGCTCTGGTTCGCCGCGGCAGTGCCGGCGAAGAGAAGACAGACGGTCGCGGTGACAACGGCCAATCGCTTCATGCGTACCCGCTTTCGATGAAGGCTGGACTCCGGCATCGGCCACCCGCGCAGGGGAAGATCGGACCGGGCGGCCACGGCAGTCGTGCGGAGTCTGGACGGGATTCTTCGAGAAGAGCCGGTGGCGTGCAAGAGGATTCTGGCGTGGATTTGGACATCTCGTGAGTGTTCCGCGCGGGAGGTGGTCCTGCTACCCTGCCGACCAACCCCATTCTCCGGAAGCGCGATCCGAGATCCATGCCTCCCGCCGAACCCTTCCAACCCCACGGCCCCTCGCATCTGTGGACCCT
>CAZQHE010000201.1:0-5613 GCA_964593155.1 uncultured bacterium | reverse complement strand
TCAATGAGACCCTGGTCGGTCCCGCACCGCTGAACTTGGGTGACGGAAACCAGAACTACATCGTCGGGACCGGGGGAAATGTCCGGGTGAACACCCTGCCCGCGCCGCTGGTCGAGCTGCAGGGTCTGGTGCTGCAGGAGCTGACGGAGACGGTCGTTCTCCGTCCGGGCCCCTCGACGCCGTCGTCGGCCCTCAACGACGACGTTCCCGGATGGGTCGAGTTCAACGTGGTGCCCGAGGATCCTTGCGAGGCCAACGACCAACCGACCCCTTGCTTCCGCGAGTTCACCGACATCGGGAACCTCCGTCTGAGCACGGGTGTCGATACCGAAGAGGGCAGCTGGGGCAGCATGAAGGCGCAGTTCGGCTCCGACTGAGTCGGCGCACGTTTCCGAGCCTTCGCGAAGGGTCCGGCCGATGGCCGGGCCCTTCGTCGTAGGGGTCGGTGGGGTGCGGTTGACCGCCCTGCGCTTCGAACGTACTCTTGTTCGGCCAACCATCGTCGGGGATGGCCGTCCTCGCGCTCCGCCCGTTCCGTGTTCTCCTCCCTGCCGCCCGTGGCGTGGACGTCGTCATGCGCTCGTATCGATCCACGATCTCCTGGCTCGTGCTCGCCAGTCTCCTGTCGGGCGCGCCCGTGGGCGCCGCGGTCGAGTGGACGGTGCTCGAGAGCACCGAACGGCAGCTCCGGGTCCGGATCGCTGTGACCGGGGAGTCCGTCGTCCGCGGTGCGGGCCCCGACGGGCGCTGGATCGCGGTCGAGATCCCCGGAGCCCCCGGGATCGGCGAGCCCGGCCAGCCGGTCCTGCCGCGCGCGGCGCGTTGGCTGGCTCTGCCGCCGGCGGGCGATGCGCGCCTACGGGTCGACCGCCTCGATCTCCAGTCGTTGGCTCCCGGACGCGTGGTCCCGGCTCCCGTTCCCGAGCCCGTGCCCGATGCGTTGCCGGGAGAGCCTCGTCACCGCGAGGTCGTGCGTGAGAGCGAGGGCTACGAGGCCTTCAGGACCTCTCGTGCCGACGTGGTCCGTCTCGGCGAACCCAGCTTCACGCGCCGGCAGCGTCTGGCGGCCCTGCGCGTCGATCCCGTGCTCTACGACGCCGCCACCGGAGCGCTGCGGATCGCCCGGACGATCGAGTTGACGGTCCGGTTCGCCGGTGGTGGGGACGCCATGGGCATGCCCGGACGGGTGGAGCCCTCGGTGGCGGAGGTGGTGCTGAACCCGGGCATGGCCGCCGGCTGGCGAACCCTGCCGCCGCGGCTCGAGCGCAAGCGTCGCGCGATCGAGGCCGCCGAATCGCTGCCACGGCAGGCCCTCGAGAGCGGGACGCTGGACGCCGCGACCCTGTTGGCCGACCCGATCCGGCTGAAGGTCTCGCAGACGGGCGTTCGCCGGGTGATCGGCGCGGCCCTTCTCGAGGAGGGTGGCCTGCCCGCGGCCGTCACCCGCCGTCAGCTACGGCTGGTGAAGCTGCGGCCGTCCTCGCCGGAGGACCCGGGACATCCGGCACCGCTGGCGATCGACGTGCCCTTCCACTTCGCCGGTGACGACGCCGACTCCTCGGCACCGGTCGATCCGCGCGACCAGATCGTGTTCTACGGCCTGTCGGTCGAGGACGAGGCCGCGCGCTGGGGCACCGCCACCGGCGGTCCACGCGCGACGCCGGGTCGTCCCGATCACTACAACAGCGACAACGTCTACTTCCTGCTCGCCGCGGAGCCCCCCGCCGACGGATGGGCCCGTATGGACGTCGTCTCCGCCGACCCCTACACCGGCAACGATCCCGCGACGCAGTACACACGTGTCGAGCACTTCGAGCAGGACCGCGGCTACCAGGAAGACCCCTTCCGTCTGGATCTCGAGCGCTACCACTGGAACGACGGGCGCGAGGTCGAAGAGGCCCTCGGGTCGGTCCGGTTCGTCAACCCCGTGCCCGGCGGCGAACTCACGGTGCGGTGGACGGCGGCCCGCTTCCAGGGCGTGACCGACCCCTACTCCTTCGCGCTGCGCAGCGAGGACGGATCGACGGAGATCGACCTCGGAACGCAGTTGCTGGCCGCGGCCAACGGAGGACTGGTGGATCTCGAGCGCGTGGTCGCGTCCGCGGCGATCGACGACGGACCCTGGCTGTTCCGCATGCGGCGCGAAGGAGTCCCGAATTCGTTCCTTTCGGGCTACTTCGGAGAGGTCGAGCTGGAGTATCCGGCGACCTATCGGGCCGTCGGCAACCGGCTCTCCTTCACCCTGCCGACGGGCGGACAGCCCTACGACGTGCGCATTCCCGGCTTCGGACGCGACGATGTCCTGCTCTTCGACGTGACCGATCCCAATGTACCGCGCTTCGTGGCTCTGCCTGCCGACGGAGTGATCCCGGACGGCGACCGTTTCACGCTGCAGGCACGCCTGGACCAGGCCGCCAGCCAGACGAAACGGTTTCTCGCCGCCGCGCGGTTGGACATCCCCCAGATCACCTCGCTCGAGCGCGATCTCGTGGCCGATCTCTTCGACACCATCGACGACGTACAGGTCCTGGTGGTCGGTCCCGAGGAGTTCCGCGCCGAGTCCGAGCGCTGGATCGCGTTCCGTCGCGACCGCATCGGTGGTCGCGACTGGAACTTCGCATACGTCGACCACCAGCAGATCTACGATCAGTTCTCGGGTGGATTCCAGTCGCCCGCCGCGATCCGCGCGCTGGCCGAGTACGCCTACCTGCAGTGGGACGCTCGTGCCCTCGTCCTGATGGGTGACGCCGGGGAGGAAGCGCGCATGGTCACCGGGCGTGGCTCGCCGAACCGCGTTCCGATCAGCATGCACATCCAGAACTTCGACGGCAACGAGCTGCTCGCCTCCGACAAGTGGTACGGCATCTTCGGTTACACGGGTGGTTCGTACCCGAGCAATCTGCGGCAGACCTCGGACATCCTCGTCGGCCGACTTCCCGCGGGCGACGTCGACGAGCTACGGACGATGATCGACAAGATCATCGCCTACGAACAACCCGCCCCCGACGACGAATGGCGCCGCCGCACGCTCTGGGTCGCCGACGACGCCTACTCCACCGACTCCTACCTCGGAGGCGCGGGCGGTGCGACCTACTGCCTGCAGCCGGGCGAGCGGGAGTTCGCGAACAGTCAGGAGAACGCCAAGCGGCGCGCGGACGGCCCCCTCGACGGAACCCTCGTCGCTCAGTTCCTGGACCTGGACGACTTCACCGCCGAGTTCCGTGGCGGTGCGGATTGCGCCGATCTGAACACGGTCAAGCAGGGCTACGAGGCCAACTACCGCGACCAGTTCGAGGACCTGCTGAGCGAGGGCTGGCTCGTGGTCAGCTACCAGGGCCACGCGAACTTCAACCTGCTCGGCCACGAGAACTTCCTCACCGACGTGCGCATCGCGGCCGACAAGGGAGATCAGCTCACGAACGTCGGCCGACCGTACCTCTTCTTCGGCATGGGGTGCCACGTGTCGGACTTCTGCCAGCCCGACGAGACGCTGTTCGGGACGCCGGCCCTGGGCGAGACGCTCGTCCGCCTGCCGCAGAAGGGAGCGATCGCCACCTACGGCAGCAGTGGCTTCGAGTTCCTGCTGCCGAACGCACGCTTCATGGAGCTGATCACCGAAGCCATGTTCCGGGAGCCGCGGCGCAACAGCCCCGTGCTGGGCGACGACCTCCGCAGTCAGTGGCTGATGGGCGAATCGCTGGCGCAGGCCGAACTGAACGCCCTGGCCTTCTCCAGCGGCTTCGACGAGATGGTCTCGCAGTACAACCTGCTGGGCGACCCGTTGCAGCGGCTCGATGCCGCCGCGCCCCGCCTGCGCGTCGAGCGTGGGGGCACCGAGGTCGTCGACGGCAGTGCGCTCGAAGCCGACGCGGGTGATTCGACGGCCACGTTCAGCCTGGCCGCCGTCGACGAGTCCGGCGTGGACCGGATCGAGATCACCGACGACCGTGGCCGTAGCTACGCGACCGAGCGCCCGGGGACGGCCGACACCGACTGGCGCTCGATCGAACGAGTCGTCGAGCTACCCGTGTACCCGCAGGACTACACGGTCGAGATCGCCGTCTACGACGAGGCCTATTCCGACCTGCAGCGCCGCGTCCTGCGCCTGCCGGTGAGCCTGGACCTGCAGGTCTTCGCCGATGGCGAGCCGGTCGCCGATCCCGCGCAGCTCACGCTCGATCCGCAACGCCGGACGGCGCTGGAGCTGGACTTCCGCAGTCCGGTGGACCTGACGAGCGATCAGATCGAAGTGACCTTCGAGGGTGTCGACGTGCTCGGCCTGGCCGTCGAGGGAAGTGGACGCGACTGGACGGTGCGTTTCGACGCTGCGCCCCGTGCCGGCGAGACGGCCGGGGCCCTCACCCTGGTCCTCGCCGACCTGCCCACGCAGATCACCGATCCCGGAGGCCCCGCGCCCGGCGACGAAGCGCCCGTGCTGCTGCGCCACACGCCGGTGCCGAGTCCCTTCGCCGATCGCACCTACGTCACCGCCCACGTCGAGGGCAGCGTGGAGAGTGCGCGGCTCACGGTGTACGATCTGAGTGGCCGCACCGTCTACACGTCGGACTTCTTCGAGTCGCACGCCGTGAACAGCGGAAGCGGCGAGACCCTGCGCGCGGTCACCGTCGAGTGGGACGCCCGCGACACGGTCGGCGACGAGGTGGCGAACGGCACGTACCTCTACCGCCTCGAGGTCCGCGGCGCGGGCGGGCGTGCGCGCAGCGACATGGGCCGCGTGGTCGTCATGCGCTGAGCGCGTCCTGGGCGGAACCGGCAGGGAGGCTGGATCCTGGAGGACCGGAGTCTCTACGAACTCCTGCGTGGACTGACCACCGAGGAGCGCAACCCCCGCACGCGCGACATCGACCGCGCGGCGACGGTCGACGTGTTGCGTACGATCCACGCCGAGGATCGCTCGGTGCTCGACGTGGTCGAATCCGCGTTGCCGCGCTGGGCGGTGGTGGTGGACCGCGTGGTCGACGCCTTTCGGTCCGGCGGTCGCCTCGTGTACGCGGGCGCGGGTACCAGCGGCCGGCTGGGCGTGCTCGACGCCGCCGAGTGTCCGCCCACCTACGGCACCGACCCGGCGTTGGTGCGCGGACTCGTCGCCGGCGGCGCACCGACCCTGATCCGCAGTGCGGAAGGAGTGGAGGACGACGAGCATGCGGCCGTGGCCGACGTCGACGGCGTCGCGTTGGGCGAGCACGACGTCCTCGTGGGGATCTCGGCGAGCCGTCGCACCCCGTACGTGCGCGCCGCGTTGCGCCGGGCACGCGAGCGCGGAGCGTGGACGGCCTTCCTCGTGGGCAACCACCTCGACCCCGACGACGAGGCCACCGTTGCCGATCACGTGGTCGAGGTCGTCACCGGTCCCGAGGCGATCACCGGCAGCACGCGGATGAAGGCGGCACTGGCGCAGAAGATGATGCTGACCATGCTCACCACCGCGGCCATGGTGCGCTGGGGCAAGACCTACGAGAACCTGATGGTGGACGTCGCTCCGACCAGCCGCAAACTGGTGGAGCGCGCCAAGGGACTGGTGATGCACCTGGCCGGAGTGGACTACGAGCGGGCGGGCGCGTTGCTCGCCGACTCCGATCACCAGGTGAAGAC
>CAZQHE010000200.1:3817-5651 GCA_964593155.1 uncultured bacterium | reverse complement strand
ATCACGTGGGCGGCCTGGTAGCCGCTCCACGAGTGGCCGTGCAGGGCGATGCCTGCGGGGTCGGCCACGCCCATGTCGACGAGCTCCTGCACGCCCGGCACCAGGCACTTGGTCGCCGCGTAGCCGGGATTGCCGATGTCGAAGCGGACGTCGGGCAGGAAGACGGCGTATCCGTCGCCGGCGTAGATCGGGAAGCTCGGCCGGTGGTTGATCTGCGGGTCGTTGAAGCGATGCAGGCGCTGGCTGAAGAAGCGGTAGAAGTAGACGAGCACGGAGTAGCGCTCGTCCTCGTCGTAGTCCGCCGGCTTGATCAGCACGCCCTGCAGCGGCGTGCCGTCCACGCTCTCCCACTCGACGAGTTCGGCCGAACCGAGGTCGAGATCGTCGATCCGGGGATTGATCTCGGTGATCTTCCGCGGGCCGTCGAAGTCGGTGTCGGTGACCCAGAAGTCGGGGAACTCGGTGTAGCTCTCCTCGGTGTAGACGATCACGTCGGCCTCGTCCGCGCGGCGGAATCCCGAGTAGTACTTGTCGTCCTGCCGGAGTTCCCGCACGCCGGCCTCGTCCATCGAACCCTTCCACACCGACGAGTTCTTCGCACGCTCGTCGAAGCCGGTCAGCAGCAGCTCTGCGTCGGGAGCGAAGCCCTCCGTCTCGTCGTCGAGGTCGAGCACGCGGTAGATCCGCTGCTCGGCGCGGCCGCGGCCCTCGGTCAGGCAGACGGGCTCGCCGCCGTCGGTCGGGAAACGCCACACGTCGTACTTGTCGTGGATCAACACGGCCGAGTCGTCGTCGGCCCAGCCACCCACACCGTAGCCCGGCGGGGTGCGCGGGTAGTCGTGGTCCTCGTTCGCGAAGGGAACGCCGAGGTCCTCGCCCAGACGACGGTGTTCGCGGCGCTCGACGTCGTACAGCCACCACTGACCGTCGCCGGTGGGGCGGTAGTAGGCGGCGAAGCCGCCCTGCGGTGACAACGACACCGTGTCCTGCGTCTTCTCGACCACGAGCGTGCGCTCGCCGCTTTCGAGGTCGACGACGTAGTGGTCGGAGTAGAAGCCGTCCCAGGTCATCAGCTCGAGGTGCGGGACCCTGGTCTGGCCGTGGGTCACGTGGGGGTTCTGCACCACGGCCACGTCGGGCATCGACTCGTCGGCGAGGGGCACGATCGAGCCGTCGCCGACGTCCACCACCGCACGGTGGAGCTGCTCCTGCCGCTCCTCCCAGCTGGCCTTCTCGTGCGTCTTGATGCGCGGGTCGTCCCAATGCCACACGTCGACCCCGCGGTCGTCGCGGATCGCCTCGAGGTCGTAGGGATCGAAGTCCTCGGCCGAGGTCTCGCCAGCCTCCTCGTCGTCCTCGGCGTCGGACTCGGGGGGTGCCGGACGCAGACCCACGAACAGTCTCTCGCCATCACGGGTGAACTCGAGGTCGTTCTCGCCCGGGTAGTGGCGCCCCTCCGGCGCGGGAACCGTCGTGACGGGTCCCGGGTCGTCGGCGTCGCGCGGGCTCAGGTACTCGAGGACGAGGTCGGTGACGTCCTCGGGATCGGTCGCGTCGCCGCGCAGGTAGGCCAGACGCGCGTCCTCCGGAGCCCAGGTCATGGTCGGGTACGCGGTCTTCGGCGCCGCGTGCACGACCGTCGCCCGCAGCCGTTCGTCGAGCGAGCGCAGCTCCAGGCGATCACCCTCGCCGTCGGTGGTGGCGACGGTCAGGGCCAGCCAGCGCGAGGTGGGGTCGAAGGCCATCGACACGACGTCGTCGAACTCGAACCGCTCGAGGTCGGACAGACGGAGCACCGCCACGCGGGTTCCCGCTTCGCGCTCCTCGTCGTCGG
>CAZQHE010000200.1:0-3717 GCA_964593155.1 uncultured bacterium | reverse complement strand
TCGGTGGAGTCGGGCTCGTCGGCCTCGAAGTGCACCGCGAACCAGGCCCCGTCGTCGCTGAAGGCGAAGTCCTTCACGCGCTCGAAGCTCCAGCGCTCTCCGTCGTCGGTCCGCAGCAGCACCGCGCCCGGCTTCGGCGGCTCGTCCTCGGTCTCGCGCACGGCGAAGGGGGCGAGCTGCTGGGCGGCCGCCCAGGCGCCGTCGCTGCTCAGCCGTGGTGCCGTTCCGCGCTCGATCCGGTGTTCGTCGCCGCCGCGCGTGGCGCGCACGATCACCTCGCCGTCGCCGCGGCCCGGACGCGCCTCGAAGGCGAGCCAGCTGCCGTTCTCGGCCAACGTCTCGCCGTGGACCTTGCGCATCTTCATGAGGTCGGTCCAGCTCATCGGCCGGTCGGCGAGCGCGCGCGACGGAGCGAGCAACAGGACCAGAAGGGTGATCGGAACGGCGATGCGGCGCATGACTTCCTCCGGGGATGCGGACCAGGAACACGGCGGCGACAGGACCGCCGATCATCGACGACGACGGACCGCGTGGCAACCGCCGGGCCCGTCCGCCGATCCCGGAAACGACGGTGCGGGCACGGACGAGGCCGTACCCGCACAGGGGGGAACGTCGCGCGGGTCGGCGCACCGCCCGCAGGGTCGCCCGGAACGGTCAGTTGCTCCGGGCGTACTTCTTGTGCTCGCGCACCGTGATGCGCTCGGGCTGGCTCTCGGCCACGCGCTGCATCTGCGTGCAGTCCCAGCAGACGGGGCGGCTGTGGGCGAGGACCTCGTCCATCTTCCTGGCCGGGTGCTGCTCCCACACGGTGATGTGGCCGTGCTCGTCGAGCAGTCCGGGCTCGTGGACGGCCCAGTCGACGTGGTCGCCGAAGGGCTTGCCGCAGAGAGCGCACTCGGCACCGGCGTAGAAGGAGTCGAGCTGGCTGCGGACGAAGCATCCGTCCGGAGCCGAGGCGATCTCCTGCAGACAGGGCTGGTCGCAGTCCTGCCGCTCGGGCCAGCGCGTGCAGCTCTTCAGTCGGCGCGCGTCGTCACCGCGCAGGGCGTGGGAGATCGCGTGGCCGGGGTCGACGACCACGGCCTGTTTCTCTCCCGTCTCGGGGCAACGCACCACCCGGACGTCGGACTCGCGCCGCCAGCGGATCGCGTAGGCCACGAAGCCGGCGACGACGGCGGCGATCGCCAGGACCCAGATCAGAACGGTCATGATCCGCACCCCCTTTCGATCTCCAAGATCCCGATCGGCGGACCGAATGGCGAGCACGATTCGGTGACGTGCGTCGTCGCCCGGATCACAGCCCCAAATGCTTGCTCGCTAGCCACTTGCGCTCGTAGTGCGCCTGCATCATCATCGTTCCGCAGCGTTTCCCACGACTCCGGACCCTGGCTGGGACCCCGGCCGGCGCGACCTCGCCGCCTCTTGACACCGGCCGCCCTGGACACGAAACTGCCGGGTGAATTCCGCGCGCCCCGCTCCGGCGGCACCGCGCGGCGGTCCCGGAATCGGCAACAGCGGCCCGAGGGACCGGGCGAGATGGGACTCGCCGTTCGTGATTCGCTGTGAGGAGGTGATCCGTGTCTAGTATCGGTTCTGGATTCGCGGGAGGAGCGGCCCTGTAGGGGAGCGCTCGCGAAGCGACCGGTCAGACGGATCGGTCCCCCTCGCAGGGGATCCCACCGTCTCCGACCCGTATCGAATCCGAGCCCCGGCTCCGAACGAGGGAGCCGGGGCTTCTTCGTGTCCGCGACGGATGACATCACCGCGCTGATGCGCGATCATCACGGGCCGTTTCCTGCGCTCGCCCCCGGCCGGAGGCCCGACCGTGAACCCCACCGTCGCCCTGTTCCTGATCGTCCTGCTCGTCTCCCCCACCCACGCCGCCGACCAGGGGCGCGTGATCGACTCCATGGGCGACATCCTGCCGCTGCGCGAACGCCCCGCTGTGGTGAACGAGATCCTCGCCGAGCGGTTCGACACGCTCCTGCCGCGGTTGATGACCGAGAGCGGCCTCGACATGTGGCTGGTGATCGCGCGCGAGTACGCCGACGACCCGGTCTACGCCTCGCTGGTCCCGAAACCGAGCTTCACCGCACGGCGCACCACCATGCTCGTGTTCCACCGTCTCGACGACGGCACCGTCGAACGCCTCACCGTGGCGCGCTATCCGCTGGGCGAACCCTACGAAGAGGCCTGGTCGGGTGGATCGCTCGACGCGCAGTGGACGGCCCTCGGCGCGCTGATCGAGGAGAAGGACCCCGACCGCATCGGGATCAACGTGTCGCGCGACTGGCCGGTGGCCGACGGTCTGACGCACGGTCTGCACGAACGTCTTCTCGAGGTGCTGCCCGGAGCGTACGCGGACCGGCTGGAGCCGGCCGAGGAACTCGTCGTCCGGTGGCTCGAGACCCGCACCGACCACGAGATCGAACTCTACGCCCACGTGGTGTCGCTGGCGCGCGCGGTCATCGCCGAGGGCTTCTCGTCGGAGGTCATCACGCCAGGTGTGACCACTACCGACGACGTCGCCTGGTACCTGCGCCAGCGCTTCGCCGATCTCGACCTGCCGGTGTGGTTCATGCCCTACGTGAACATCCAGCGCGAGGACCTCGACTGCGCCGACGACGAGGCCTTCTGCGGTACCGGCGGTGTGATCCACCGCGGCGACGTCCTGCACACCGACGTGGGCATCTGCTACCTCGGCGTGTGCACCGACACGCAGGAGATGGCCTACGTCCTGCGCGTGGGCGAACACGCGGTGCCCGGCTTCCTGCGAGACGCGATGGCCGTGGGCAATCGCTGGCAGGACCATCTCACGGCGAACTTCGAGACCGGCCGCACCGGCAACGAGATCCTCGTCGCCACCATCGCCGACGCCGAGGCCGACGGCCTCGTCTCGAGCACCTACACCCACCCCATCGGCCGCTTCGGCCACGCGCCGGGTCCGACCATCGGCATGTGGGACGACCAGGACGGCACGCCGGTGCGCGGCGACTGGCCCCTGCACCCGAGCACCGCATACGCCATCGAAGGCAACGTGAAGGTGCCCACCGACGGCTGGGGCGGCGGCAACGTCCAGATCAAGCTGGAGCAGAGCGCAGTGTTCGACGGCGAGCGCGTACTCTATCTCGCCGGCCGACAGACCGACTGGCACGTGGTGCGGTAGTGCGCTGGCTCGACGCGATCCCCTACGGCCCCCTGGTGGTGGCGGCACTGCTGCTGGGAGGAGCGCCCTTCCAGCCGCAGCCGCATCTGGTGGAGAAGTTGCAGATGCTGGCCGCGGGCACCCTGCACCGGCCGATCGACATCTTCGACCTGTTCATGCACGGAACGCCGGTGGCCCTGCTGCTCGCGAAGGGCGCCCGCGATCTGTGGAGGCGGCGCGCCTCGGTGTCGGGCTGAACGAAGCCGGTCACGCCGGCCGGTCGTCATCGTACCGCGCTCCCCACCCCATTTTCCCCAACGGAGGAGATGCCGACGATGCCACTGAACGATCACCAGCAGCGTCTGTGCGAGGAGAACCCGCACGACTTCACCGGTCTGAAGGCCGTCCTGCTCAACTGCTCCTTGAAGAAGGATCCGGAGCAGTCCCATACCCGCGCGCTGCTCTCGGTCGTGGGCGAGATCATGCGCCGCAACGGCGTCGAGGTTCACGAGGTGCACGCGGCCTCGCACGAGATCGCCTACGGAGTGTACCCCGACATGACCGAACACGGT
>CAZQHE010000199.1:767-5744 GCA_964593155.1 uncultured bacterium | reverse complement strand
CCCTCCGATCCGGTGGCATGGTCAAGGTCAACTTCGACGACCTCCGATCCGTCCATCCGGAGATCGAGGACACGGTGCACGACAACGGCACGTTCTATCCACTCGGTGCACTCACCAACTACATCACGCGAAGTGGATGGACCTTCCACAGCGCGAGCTTCGGCAACCTCATCTTCGTCCGCTGATCCGCATGCCCTTCCCGACACCGAAAGCCACCATGCGAATCCCGATCCTCGCCACCCTCTTCGTCACTGCGGGTCTGGTCACCGACGCCGCGGCCACCACTCGCGTCGCCGCGCTCGATCTCGTCGACACCGAACAGCACCTGTCGGCGGCCGAGTCGCGTCTGCTCGGCGACGCCCTGCGGCGTACGTGCCGTAACACGCTGCCCGCGGACCGCTATCTGATCATGACGCGGGACAACGTCCTCCAGCTCCTGCCTCCCGGGCAGGGCATGGCCGATTGCGCCGGTGACTGCGCGGTGGAGACGGGCCGCAATCTCGGTGCGCGCTACGTGCTCACCGGCGACGTGATTCCCCTCGGCGGAGAGTTGCGGGTCACGCTCGGGCTGTACGACAGCGATACCGCGAACCTGGTGGGCTCGCGGCAGGCGCGCGGACGCGACGTGGCCGACCTCGAGCGCTCCATGGTGATGGAGACCACGACTCTGCTCATGACGCTCGAAGGCGCGGCGCCCGACCAGTACGACCTCGAACTCGAGGTCCAGCGGCGGCTGGCCGAAGCGCACGACGACCGCTCGCGCACCAACTGGATCCTGACGGGTGCCACCGCCGCCGCGGCGAGCGTGGCCGTGTACTTCCATCTGCAAGCCGAGGGCGCGTACGACGACCACGTGGCGGCGACCACCGCCTCGGCCGCGCAGTCCACGTGGGACGACTACCAGCAGGGCGCGAATCTCCGGTCCGCCGCCCTGGGGGTCGCCAGTGGGCTTCTGTTGTGGAGGCTCGGACGCATGTTCACCGGTCCCGACCCCGCAGACATCCGCGACACCGTCGTCCGCGAGCGACGCGTGAGCGCCACGGTGCTTCCCCGCGACGGCCGGCTCACCGTCGTCGCGTCCCTGGAGGTGGCGTTCTGATGCACGCCGCCTCTCCCGACCCCGAAGCCAACCCCGATCCCACAGGACGTCAGCCATGAAAACCATCTCGATCACGATCGTCCTCCTGGCCTGTGCCACATTGCTGTCCGCCTGCGGAGGCTCGGCCCCGCCGAGCCCCAACACGGTGGTCGCCGCCGAGCTCCAGGGTGCGCCCGAGTGGGTGCTGCAGGGCTACGACGCCGAGTCCGAAGACCTGACGGCCGTCGGTTCGGCGACGGGCACGAACAACGTCGCCCTGGCGCGGAACGCGGCGCTCGCCCGCGCACGCACCGAGCTCAGCCGCCAGTTGACGACCAACGTCAAGGGCATGCTGTCCGACTACCAGGCCACCACCACCGGCGGCGGGGCCTTCGGCGAGGCCGCCGCCGACGAGCAGTACATCGAGGACACGGCCCGCCAGCTCACCGAGATGACCCTGGCCGGAACCCGACAGGAGAAGACGTGGATCAGCCAGACCGGCACCTACTACGTGCTGGTCTCGCTCGACGTCGAGTCGTTCGAGAGCGCCGTCGACCGTATGGACAGCCTGTCGGAGAACGTCCGCGCCGCCGTGCACGAGCGCGCGCAGGATGCGTTCCGCCGCCTCGACGCACAGGAGTCGCGGTGATCCTTCCTCGTGCCACCGCTCTGCTCGTCCTGGTCGTCATGACCTGGCCTGCGACCACGGTCCAGGGCGCCGGTGAGGAGAGCGAGTTGCTCGAACGGGCCGGATCGGCCGTCGTGGGCGAGGCCGCGCCCTGGCTCTCGGGATGGACGCTCGACGGTGCCGTGTGGAACACCCGCATGGCCCTCGAGCGTCCCGAGGTGTCCCGGCTGGCCCTGGTGTTCTGGGCGAGCTGGTGCGTGCCCTGCCGTACGGGGATCGCGCGACTGCGCGACGCGCAGGACACACTCGACGACGACGGTGTCTCGGTGATCCTGGTCAACGTCGGCGAACGCGAGGCCCAGGTACGTGGATTCTTCGACGACGGTCCTCCGCCGTGGCCCGTGCTCCTCGATCCGCACGGCCGCACGTGCGAGACCTGGATCGAACGGGGGTCCGGCGACTGCACCCTTCCGCTGACCGCGATCGTCGTGCCCGACGGCACCGTGGTCTCGCTGATCGGAGCCGAGGGCGCCGACTACGTCGACCGCGTCGCCGGAGCGAAGTGATGCCCGGAAGCGTGGAACGACTGCACCGTCGCATCGCGATGACGATGGCCTTGCTCGTGGTCGTCGGTTGCGCGAGCACGCCGTCCGGATCCGGCGACGACCTGCGGGACGCCGCCGCCCGGGCGTATCCCGAGGCACGGTACGTCACCGCGTGGGGATCGAGCCCCGCGGGGTTCGCCGAGGCCGAACTCGATGCCCGCGCCGGCGTCGCGGCACAGGTCCAGTCGTCGATCTCGGCCACGACCGAGGTGCACGCCACCTCGGACAGCCGCGACGGCGCGGTGACCGACCGTCAGAGTCTCCGCTCCAGCGTCACGACCCGCACCGAGTTCCAGCGTGCCGAGCTGATCGAGACCCCTACCCGCTTCCGAGCCGAAGACGACTCCCGGTTCCGCGTGCTCGCCGTTCTCGACCGCACCGAGTACGCCGCCGAGATCCGATCGGAGTACGAGAACGTGGCCGTCACGTTTCGATCGGCGGCCGCACGCGTCCTCGACGACGACACCACCGACGCCTGGGGAACCGCGGCCACCCGCTTCGACGCGTTGCGCGCCCTGGCCCGCGAACACTTCGCCGTGATGCATCACCATCCGACCACCTGGACCGACGACCTCGACACCCACCGCCGTCTACAGCAGTGGCAGCAGAGTGCCCTCGCCCGGACCCGCGTGGCCGTGCGGGTCGTCGCCTCGTCCGAGGGCCCCGACGCCGCGATCGTGGAACGCCACCTGCGCGAGGCCCTGCGCCGCAGTGGCCTGGAGGACACCACCGGCGACTGCCGAAACGACGCCTCGATCGTCCTGACCGTGCGTCCCGAGCTGCGGTGGCAGCAGCTGCTCGGATCGCGCTACTGCACCCTGCGGCTCGTCGGCACTCTCGATGCGTGTGATCCGGATCGACGCGCTCAGGACGTGGTGATCGAGGCCAGCGACCTCGAGGGACGCGGCGACCGCCCCGTGGCCGCCCTCGAACGCGCGCTCGATGCGGCGGTGCTTCGGCCGGGATTGATGGACGTATTGGCCGGCGTGCTGCCCGTCGCGCAACGTGGCACCAGTCGTTGACGGTGCGAGGGTCCTGCTTCCGCGGCGGAACTCCTGCTTCCGCGGCGGAACTTCCCCAGGCCATCCCCTTCGAATCGAGCGCGGGCGCCGTCGACCAAGATGTCGTCGAGGGCCTTCGCGACCCAGTCGCGGCCGGACGTGGAGCGCTCGACGGCGATGGCCTCGGGAAGGTCGGAACCGGAGACGTCGAGGATCAGACTGACGCCGTCGCGCGCCACGCCCACGGCGAGGAAGCGGCCGACGTTCAAGTGGATCCGGCGGCCGTCTCTCGGGACGGTCAACGTCCACGACTCGTCCGCCGTCTCGGCGGCGACGGTCGCCGCGCCGTGGAACAACTCGCAGGCGCGCCGGCGTCGATCGGGGTCGGCCAGGAGCTGGTCGAAGACGCGGCGGGCGAGCAGGGTGTTGGTGTCGGACATGGTGTGTGCCGTGGGTTGGGATGGCAGGAGCCGGAACGGTTCGAAGGTAACCGGGGTTGGGGCGGTGGATCCAGGGGGGAGGATCCGATGGACGGGGCTGGCGGGCTGAGCACCGCCTGGATGGAGCCGAAATCCGATTTCCGCCGTCTGCGTTCCACATTACGGAACGAACGGTGGCTACCCTGATGATGGTTCCTCATCCTGCAGCCCGAACCCAGGTAGCCCCATGACCACCTCCACCCCCCGCATCGTCGAACTCGAACTCACTCCCGCCCGCTTCCACTGCCCGCGGACCGGGCAGCAGATCGTGGGCCCCGACGGCCCCTTCCGCGCTTCGCCGGCCACCGCGTTCTGCTACGTCTTCGAGGGCAGCGACTTCGAGTACATCGACCCGAAGCTCGAGGGAACCTGGTCGGAGGTCCTCGATCCCGACGCATCCCCGGACGAGAACGAAGACGAGGACAAGGACCTCTACGACCTGTTCCTCGAGCGCCTCCCGCTCGACGGCCTCGTGATCTTCCGGATTACGGAGCACGGGATGGCGTGTGGCCCTGTTTCGATCACGGCCGACATCGCGATCGATTTCGCCGTCGACCTCGAAGACGGCGAGACTTCGACCTAGCGTCGCACGGAGCGGAAGGCGCGAACGACGCCAGGCTTGCTTCTCCCCTCGCTACGCCCTCTTCCGCTTCTCCATCGCCCGCACCACCGTCTTCTCGTCGATCTCCTGCTTCTTCCGGAGCATCATGTCGCGGCCAGCACTCTGGCTCGCGTGGATCTTGATGTCCGGGACCGGCCACTCGGGCTCTTCCTCGAGCCGCGCGAGGATCCAGTCGAGCACGCGGCCGCCCTTCGCGGTTTCCGGGCCGAGGTTGTAGTCGAGAGCCCGCCGGCACGACCGAAACCCCTTGGCCAGGTCAGCGCGGCACGCCGGCCCGGCCAACCTCGACCACGATTCCCTACTGCCCGAACCGACTCTTCACCTCGCCCCAGCTCGACTCCTCCGTCCGCACGGGCGAGCTGGCCTGGATCTCCACGACGAGGTCGTTGTAGTCGTTGTCGGTGTAGCCGGGCGCGTAGGTGTCGCGGAGCTCGCTGCCCGAATCGATGTCCTCCCACGCCACGACGTAGGTCGGCACGCCGTTGCGCAGGTGCGTGATGTTGAAGATCAACGCCTGCGGGTCGCCGCCCTCGGGCGGGTGGATCGCGCCCGTGCCGTCGGGGC
>CAZQHE010000199.1:0-757 GCA_964593155.1 uncultured bacterium | reverse complement strand
TTAACCCGGAGTAGGAATCAGGCACCTTGCAGTCCTGTGGGTCACCGCCGTCAGGGGTGTGGATCGCGCCCGAGCCGTCAGGGCCGACGTCGTTGTAGGCGCGGTTGGTGAAGAAGATCTCGGGCTCGGGGGCGTTGGTGCCGTCGCCGCTGCCGTTCGGGTTCAGGTAGAGTCCGAATCGGGTGGGTTCGGCGAGGCCGACGAAGGCCGTTTCGCCCTCGCTGCCGGAGCCGTCGAAGATCACGCCGTCGTCGACGCCGTCGATCGCGGGCGGGCCGGCGAGGGTCTCGGCGTACCAGCCGAGCACGTTGTCGCGGGCGAAGTCGGCGACCTCGCGGATCATCCAACCGTCGACGGTGTCGTCGAGCCAGTAGGGAATCAGGGCGTCACCGGCCTGGGCGCCCTCGAAGTCGGTTTCGACGTCGATCGTGCCGGCGCCGTACTCGGCGTCGAGGATCTCCTGGAGGGAGACGCCGTCCCAGGAGGTGCCGAAGGTGATGGGGAGGGGCTGGAAGGATTCGGCGTAGCCAACGAGATCTGCGACCAGCAGGCCCGAGGGATTTCCGAACGCTTTCGAGGCGTTCTGGATCACGAACACGAGCTCGTTGACCCCGGGGACGAACCCGTCGGCGATTTCGAAGGGGATCAGCGCGAATCCGCATTCCTCATCGACGACGAGCTGGCCGTTCAGATACATCGATCCGCAGTCGTCCATGGTCCATCGACCGCTCAGCTCTGCCGTAGCGGGATCGAGTCC
>CAZQHE010000198.1:0-5775 GCA_964593155.1 uncultured bacterium | reverse complement strand
ATCGAGTAGCTGCCGGCCCGCACGTCGGTGAGCGTGGTGTCGCCCGCACCGACGACCCTGTCGCCGCCGGGTCCGTCGAGAGCCCAGGGAGCCTCGAGTGGGTCTGGTTCGACGTCGATCACGATCGACTGGCTCTGCGCTGCGTAGGTCCCGGTGAACGTCACCGAGACCTCGGGCGCCAGTGTCTCCGTTCGCACCGGCGGCGCGGGCAGGATCCACCCGACCACCTCACCCCAGGTGAGCGTGTAGTCGCCGGCGACGAGGTCACGGACGATGTCGTCGCCGGTGCCCGTCACCCGCGACGAGTCCGGGCCGGTCAGGACCCACGGAGCGTCGATGGCGTCGGGTTCGGGGTCGACCACGATCGTCCCACGGTCCGGAGACGGGGACGTGCTCGTGTCGTCGTCGCAGCCGCCGACGATCGTTGCGAGCGGAATGCAAAGGAGGAAGCAGAGGGACCAGGGCGCGGAGGGGGCGGGGCGCATGTCGATTCCCCGGGAGTGCGCGCGAGAGGGACTCCGACCGGCGGCGAGGCGCGAACCGCCACCAGCACTCGCATCGTGTTCGCAAACTCGGCTTCGGACCCGTGCGCGCGCAAGTCCCGCGGCGGCGAGGCGGTCGCAACTCCCACTCGAATTCCCCTCAACTTCCGCGCAGAGCGACCGATAGCGTGAGCGACACGCCCAACCCCAGAGGTTCGCCATGACCACCCGGACGCCGGTCTCGCGTCGAGTGGGCAGAGCCACCGGATTCGCCTGCGCGACGGCCGCGTCCAACGCCGCCGACACCGCACGTGCGGTCGACGAGTGCCTCGCCGCACTGCACGACGAGCAGTCGACGGAGTTCGACTGGTTGCTCGTCTCCTACACCGAGCACCACGACGCAACCCGCATCGCCGAGCGCCTGCACGCCGCGAGCAACGCGCCCGGGGCGATCCACGGCGCTTCGTCCTGCCGCGCGGTCATGACCGAGAACGGCGTGCACGACGATGTACCGAGTTCGCTCGCCGTCTTCGCCGTCCGCGACCCCGAAGGCGCCTACGGCGTCGGCAGCGCCGTGATCGGCGACGACCCGCGTGCCGCCGCGGCCCGCGCCGTCGACGCGGCCCTCGAACGGGCCGGGCGCCACGGCGAACCGCCCGCGCTGATCTGGATGAGCGCCGCCCCGGGCCACGAAGAGGAACTGCTGCGCGGCATCGCCGACCTCGTGGGCGCGAACGTTCCCGTGGCCGGAGGCAGCGCGGCCGACGACACCGTCGCCGGAGGCTGGAGCCAGCTCGCCGGAGCGGGCGGTCACGACGACGCCGTCGTCGTCAGCGCCCTGTTCCCGTCGGTCGAGTTGTCCTTCGCCTTCCACAGCGGCTACGACGCCACCACGACCCGCGGCACCGTCACGCGCGCCCACGACCGGACGATCGAGGAGATCGACGGCGAGCCCGCCGCGCACGTCTACGACCGGTGGACGGAGGGATCGATCTCCGAGGTCCTCGAGGCCGGCGGCAACGTCCTCGGCCTGACCTCGCTCGCGCCGCTCGGCCGGGTCGTCGACGACGAATCCGGCCTGGAGCTCTACACCCTGTCGCATCCGTGCTCGGTCGAAGCGGACGGAAGCCTGACGCTCTTCACCGAAGCCACCGTCGGCAGCGAACTCGTGCTGATGACCGGATCCGAGGAGAACCTCGTGCGGCGCGCCGGCCGCGTCGCCCGCTCGGCGCGCGAGTCCGGCGATGCGGACGGAGCGGACGTCCTCGGCGGCCTCGTGATCTACTGCGCGGGCTGCATGCTCACCATCACCGACCGCATGCCCCGCGTCGTCGGCGAACTGAACGAGGCGCTCGACCATGCTCCCTACGTCGGCTCGTTCACCTTCGGCGAGCAGGGCTGTCACGTGGGCAACCAGAACGCCCACGGCAACCTCATGATCTCCGTCGTGCTGTTCCGCGACGAGGAAGCGCTGTAGGGGAGCGACCATCGTGGCCGAACACCTGCGCGAGCAGATCGTCGAGCTGCAACGGCGCCTCGAGAGCGAGCACGCGACGCGTGTGGAGTCGGACACCGTCATCGAGTGTCTGGCCCGCGTGCGAACGGCCGACGACGCCGAGGGCGCCTTCGGGGGAATCCTTCGGATCCTGGTCGACTTCGTCGGCGACGCCGAGGGCGTGTGCCTGCGCATGGACTCCGGACAGGCGCCCACGGTGCTCGCCACCACCGACCCCGATCTGACCACGGTCGACTGGGCGCAGGACACGCTTCCCGCCCGTCTGGAGCACGGCCGCCCCGTCCGCCTGTTCGACCTGTCCCGCGGCGATGCCTTCGCGCCCCTCGTCGAGCGCAGGAACTTCGCGTCGGCCCTTTGCCTGGCGATCGGCAGTGACGAGGCGGGAGCGCTGGTGGCCCTCTTCAGCCACCGTCGCGCTCGCTTCGACCGAAGCCACGCACGCGTGTTGAAGCGTCTGGTTCCCGTCCTCGAACCAGCCTGTCATCTGCTCGAGATGGAGCGGCTGCGCCAGGCCACCGACGTGGCCGACCGCCGGGCGCGCGACGCCGACGCGGCGAATCGCGCCAAGAGCGACTTCGTGGCGAACATGAGCCACGAGCTGCGCACGCCGTTGAACGGGATCCTCGGCAACCTGGAACTGGCCGTCCTGGAAGACCCGTCGACGACCCTGAGGGAGTACCTCGACGGCGCGCGCGACTCCGCCGACACGCTGCTGCACCTTGTGAACGACCTGCTCGACTTCTCGCGCCTCGAGTCGGGAACGTTCCATCTCGAGGCAACGACCTTCGGCGTCCGCGATCTGTTCGAACGGTCCCTCGCGTCGGTCGACGCGATCGCCCGCGACAAGGGACTGGACCTGAGCCTGCACGTGGACCCGAGCGTTCCGGCCGCGCTGGTCGGCGACCCCCACCGGATCCGTCAGGTGTTGTTGAACCTGGTGGGCAACGCGCTGAAGTTCACGGACTCCGGCAGTGTTCGCGTCGACTGCGAGCGCACGTCGCGCGGCGACGACCGCATGTGGCTGCGCGTCTCGGTCACCGACACCGGCATCGGCATCCCGCGCGATGCCCTGGCGCGGATCTTCCGTCGCTTCGAACAGCAGGACAACAGCATCACCCGGGAGTTCGGGGGCACCGGCCTCGGTCTCGCGATCTCCTCGCACCTCGTGGCCTGCATGGGCGGGCACGTCGAGGTCGAGAGCGAAGTCGGCGAGGGCAGCCGCTTCCGATTCGAGATCCCGCTCGAAGCATGTGATCCACTGCCGAAGGAGAACCAGACCGTCGACGTCGAGCCGACGGACTCCTCGGCGGGCGCACCGCGGCACGTGCTCGTGGTCGAGGACAACCCGATGAACCTGAAGATCGCCGTGCGCATGCTCGAGCGGATGGGACACGTCGTGTCGACGGCCGAGCACGGCCGCATCGCCCTCGACCTGCTGTCCCGCGAGACCTTCGACCTGGTCCTGCTCGACATGCAGATGCCCGTGCTCGACGGCATCGCGACCGCGCAGGCCATCCGGGCGAGCGCGGAGCCGTGGTCGGAGGTTCCGATCGTCGCGATGACCGCGAACGCCATGCGCCGGGATCGCGACCGCTGCCTCGAAGCCGGGATGGACGGCTTCCTGTCGAAACCGTTCCGTCTCGAGGTGCTGCGGGAGACGGTGGAGAACCACGTCGCTTCGGCGGCGACGCCGGACGGCGTGGGATCGCGTCAGCCGGTGTAGGTCAGGAGCGACCGCTCCCGCCCTGTTGCCGCAACAACGCCCGCGCCTCCCGCAGCCGCGGATCGTCACTTCCTGCCCGCTGCATCCGCTCGGTCACCGCCGCGAGCACCTGCATCGCCCGCCGCAGACCCGGCCGCTGCTCGAGCACGTCGAGCAGCAGCTCGAGCGCCGCACGGTCGTCGCCCACGGTGTAGAGCGCCACGGCGCGTTCGAGGCGCAGCATCACCTCGGCGTCGGGCTTCTCGGCGTAGCTGGCGTCGATCGCGCGGCCCTCGCCGAAGCGCGCCGGTTCGTTCATGTAGCTGTCCATCACCAGCAGCCATTCGCGCGCGAGCCGTTCGTTGCCGTGCGTCGCCTCGATCGACGCGTAGCGCGCCGCCGACATGGCGTGGCGGTAGGTCTCGTGCACGGGAAACAGGAGCGTTCCCGCGCGCAGCAGCAGCACCACGAGCAGCGGCGCGAACAGCGGACGCAGGCGACGTTGCACGTAGGCCACCACGAGCTGGTGCGTGCCGCTTCCAGCGAACACGAGCAGCGCCGGCCACACCGCCAGGCGCAGACGACCGTTCACGAAGAACACCACGCCCACCGCGAAGGCCATCAGCACGAGCACGACCAGCGGCCAGCGGGGCCGCCGCATGCGCACGAGCGGTTGCCACGCACCGAGCACGGCCAGGCCCAGCACCACGCCGAAGCCGAAGGGCGCCCACGCGAGCACGCGCGACTCGTGGGCTGTGAGCGCGGCGTCCTCCATCTGCGGCATCGAGTAGGGATGGACGAACAACACGGCTCGCGTCAGCGCGAGCTGCACGGCCCGGCCGGGATCGGACACCAGGAACTCCACCGCGCGCTCGCGCCAGAAGGCCTCGACCTCGGCGCTGTCCAGCGTGCGCCCCCGCGCGCGCTGGGCGGCCTCCTGTCCGGTGGGATCGCCGGGATGGACCTCCTGCACGTTCGTGTACGTGCCCTCGGCCGCGGGGTTGTTGCCCACGTACAGGTTCAGGCCGCCGTTGTAGGAGCGCGGTTGCCAGAGTCCCTCGGCGGCCAGGTTGTGGGCCGACAACAGGACCATGACCACGAGGCCCGGTGCGAGCAGCGCCAACGCCGAACGCAGCGCCAGCCGCCGATCGATGCGCAGCGACCACACCACGCCCAGACCGAGCAGCAGCCACAGCAACAGCAGGTTGGAACGCAGCGCGATGCCGACGGCCAGCGCCGTGCCCACCATCCACAGCGCGCGTCGGCCCCAGGCCTCGCGCAGGATCACGCCGGCCACGGCGATCGCGGTGCAGGCCGCGGCCGGGCCGTCGGGCAGCAGCGATGTGTCGTACAGGATCAAGGGCGGCGCGGCGGCGCCGAGCAGCAGCGTTGCCGCGCCGGTCACCGGTCCCGCCAGTTCCCGCGCGGCGCGGGCGAGCACGAGCAGGGCGGCCACACCGAGCACGCTCTGTCCGACGATCACGGCGCCCGGTCCCAGGGGCCGTTCGACCAGGGCCAGCACGTACGGATAGAGCGGGCTCATGAAGAACGCCCGGTCGAGCACGAAGCCGCCGTCGACCAGGGCGTCGGCCATGGCGCGGTAGAGCTGCGTGTCGAGCATGGCGGTGAGCGTGGCGCGGCCGCTGCGCTCGAGCCACGCCACCACGCGCAGGAGCAGGGCGAGGACGACGAGCGCCGTCCACAGACGCCGATCGTCGGCGATCCTCTCGACGCGGCTGGACATGATCGGCGGTCCGGGTGCGGGAACGAGCGGGCGGAGGACCCGCGAGTCTAGTCGGCGGCGGCGCGAGGTCGCAACCACGGGGCGGCGCGCCCGTCCGTGCTCGACACCGTACGAGCCCGTGGGGCACAGTGTGCCGATCCGGCACACCCGTCTCGAAGCGGTGACACTCGCAGGCGACCTGTTCGAAAGGGTTTACGAGTGTCACCCGGCGATGACGAACGGGCACGGTCCTTGGATCCGGGACGGACATGCGAAGATCACGACGGCATTCTCCGGGTTCCGGCCCTCGCGCAACGGCGATCCTCCTCGTGTGCGTCGGCGTGCTCTGCGC
>CAZQHE010000197.1:0-5788 GCA_964593155.1 uncultured bacterium | reverse complement strand
CCGGTGTGGTGGGCCGATCCGCGAGTGCGCTGCGCGCGCGGTCGACCAGCGTGGCCCTCGCGGGCAACGGCGTCGCCACCGTCGCGAGGCACAGGAACACGGTGACGAGCAGCCATCGACGGTTCATCGCGGCGGGACCACCTCGAAACTCGTGCTCGCACTGGTCCCGCTCTCGGCGCCGTCGGGCGCGATCTCGACCACGATCCAACGCCAACGCCCCGTGCTGTCGACCGGGGTCGAATCGGGCGCGCGCACGAGCAGGGTGTCGGCGACGACCTCCGTCGCGCGCCGTCGTGCCTGCGCGTCGTAGAGTTCCCACCGATAGGTGGTTCCCGGTTCGTCGGTCGTGGTCGACCATGTGAAGCGGCGGGGGAAGTGGTCGAGCTCGCCCTCGGGCGCGAGCGGCGTGATGGAGTTGCCCGTGCCCCGCAGACGCGGCGTTCCGTCTTCACCCGGCTCGGTCAGCGGGCCGAACACGACGAAGGCGACCACCGCGGCCACCGCGACGGCCGCGGCCGCGAGACGACGGGAAGCCCACCGTGTCCGTCGACCTCTCGGCGTGGCGTTCGCGGTCTCTCGCAGGGTCTCGCGCATCGAAATCGCCGCGTACAGTTCCTCGCTCCGCTGTGGCGATTCGAGCGCACGCCGCTCCCATGCCTCGCGCTCCGGACCGGACACGTCGCCGGCAGCCCAGCGTTCGATCGCTTCGTCGTCGTGTCGATCGGGACCTTCGTTCACGGCTGCACCCCCTCGCGCCGCAGGATCTCCTCGAGCTTCTTGCGGCAGCGGTACACGCGGCGGTAGAACACGGCCGGTTCGAGTCCGGCTCCGGCGGCAAGGTCGGCCGGCCGCTGGCCCCGGGCCATGGCCCACAACCAGCGGGCGCATTCCTCCGACACGGCGCGCAGAGTGGCCAACGCGGCGTGGACCGCGCGGTGGCGGCGTTCGTGGTCGAGCGCGTCGATCGGGTCGGACGCCGCATCGGCGAGGTCGATCGTGTCGACGTCGTCGTGCGAACGTCGCTTCTGGTACCAGTTGCCGATCACGTTGCGCAGCACCACGAAGCACCAGGCCAGCGGCGGGTTCGCGGTTCCTTCGCGCACGGCGATGCCCGGACCCTTCTCGAGGACGATGCTCACGGCGTCCTGGACGACGTCCTCGACCGTGTCGTCCGGGACCCGACGTCCGGCGATCTCGAGCATGCGCGCGCGCAGGGTCGCGAGCCAGGCGGGGTCGATCGCGGGATCGTCGGTGTGGTGCATCGATCCGGTTTGACGGGTGGGGGAGATCTCCCGGCACGATCCAGGGTGCGCGGGAGGCGGGTTCCGGTCAACGCCGCGCCGAGCCCGGTCTCGACCGCCGGGCCGCCGCGCGCTACACTGCGCCGCCCCGAGGCTCCCGTCTCGCACCACGTGCCGACGCCGATGACCGTACCTCCTCTCGAACCCGGCCTGCGTCTGCCCACGAGCGATCGTCTGGAGGACCTGGCCGACGACCTCGTCGCCCGCCTGCACGCCCAGCCGCTACCTCCGCTCGAGACCGAGACGGTGGTGGTGGGCAGCCGCGGCATGTCCCGCTGGCTGAACCTGCGCCTGGCCCGTGAGCTGGGAATCGCCGCTTCGGTGGCGTATCCGTTTCCGTTCAACTGGGCGCGACGGACCACCGACATCGTCCTCGACCGCACCCCCGACGACACCGCCGATCCCTTCGGGCCGCAGGCCCTGCCCTGGCGGGTGCACGCCTGGCTGGGGCGGCTCGACGAACTCGATCTCGAGCCCGAAGCCCGCGCGCCGCTCGAGCGCTACCTGGCCGACGACCCCGACCGGCGCAAGCGCGGGCAGCTGGCCCGGCGCGTGGCCCGCCTGTTCGTGCAGTACCAGACGCTGCGCGTGCCCGAGCTGCTGCGCTGGGAGCGCGGGGAGTGGTTCGGCGACGACCCCGACGAGAGTGGCGGCGAGATCTGGCAGCGCGCGCTGTGGAACGCCCTGGTGGACGAGGCCGATCGTCCGTCGCTCGCGCGCGATCTGGACGATGGGATCGGGCGTCTGCAACGCCGGGAGGGTATCGAAGGACTTCCCCGGCGGGTCACGCTGTTCGGTCTGAGTTCGGTACCTCCGGTCCTGCTCTCTCTCGCCGAGGCGGTGGCCCGGCACCGCGAGGTGACGATCGCCACGCTTGCACCCACGCGCGAGTACATCGGCGACGCGCGTCCGGCACGGTGGCAGCCGGTCGAGCAGGGAGACCTGTTCGACGCGGCGAAGGTCCACCCGTTGCTCGCCGAGTGGGGGCGGGTGGGCCGTGACCTGCAGGATCAGCTGACCGAACTCGAGGGCATCCATCCGGAGGTCCAGCGGGAGACGGCACCCGAGAGGACCGTGCTCGGCCAGCTGCAGCAGGATCTGCTCGACGCCCGCATGCCGGACCGCGCGGACGAACGCGCGGCTCCCGAACGCGTGCGCGTGCGGCCCGACGACCGTTCGCTGCGCATCCACGTGTGCCATTCCGAGCGCCGTGAGATCGAAGTGCTGCGCGACGAGATCCTGCGCGCCTTCGAAGAAGGGGTGGTGCGCGAGCCCTCGGACGTGCTGGTCCTCGTGCCCGACATCGATCGCTACGCGCCCTTCGTGCGGGCCGTCTTCGAGAGCCCGCGCGCGACCGCGGCGGGCCCGGTGCACCTTCCGGTGCAGGTGGCGGACGGGCGCGACACCGACCACTCCGACTTCGCCCGCTTCGCGCTCGACCTGCTCGACCACGCCGGTGGACGCCACACGGCGAGTGGCGTGCTCGAACTGCTCGAGTCCGGCCCCGTGGCGCGTCGCTTCGGTCTGGACGACGTGCCGACGAGCGACGTGCACGGCCTGGTCCGCGGAGCCGGTATCCGCTTCGGGCGCGATCCCTCGACGCGCGCGGCCGAACACGATCTCCACGATCTCGCCGGCGGGACCTGGCGCGAGGGACTCGATCGCCTGGTGCTGGGCTTCGCACTCGGCCGGTCGGACGTCACGATCGACGGCCTGGTGCCCCGGGCCGACGCGACGACCGGCCGCGCGGAGACGGTGGGTCGACTGGCCACCGCCGTCGACGCGCTGTTCGCACAACTCGACCGCCTGGTCCGGCCGCGCTCGTTGCGGCGCTGGTGTGACGATCTGCGGTCGGCCCTGTTCGCGCTCACCGCCGTCGACGACCGGGCCGATGCCGCCCTGCGCGTCGACCTGGTGCGGACGATCGAGACCCTGGCCGAGGTCGCACGCGACGACGACCCCGAGGTGGCCCGCAGCACGTTCACCACCGTGCTTCGGGCGCAGCTGGCCGACGACGCGGCCGGGCAGGGTTTCGTGAGTGGCAGCATCACCGTGGCCGAGCTGCGGCCCATGCGGAGTCTGCCCTACGCGATGATCGCCGTGGCCGGACTCGACAGCGATTCCTTCCCGCGCCGGGATCCGGCCGAGGGACTCGACCTCACCCGGAGCCATCCGCGCCGCGGGGACCGCTCGCCCCGCGCCGACGATCGGCAGATGCTGCTGGAGGTGCTGACCTCGGCGCGCCGGCGCCTGGCGTTGACGGCCATCGGGATGTCGCAGCGCGACGGTACCGAGGTCGCGCGCAGCGTCTGTCTGGACGAACTGGTCGAGGTGATCGATGCGAGTTTCGTGGTCGACGCCGATCCCGACCCGAAGCCTTCGGCGGTGCTCACCGTGGAGCACCGACTGCAACCCTTCCACGCCGCGTACGGCCGAGACGACCACCCGGAGCACTTCACCTACGCGCGCGAGACCGTCGACGCCGCGCGCGCGCTGCGTTCGCGGACGACGGAACGCAGTCCCTTCGTCGACTCCTGCCGCGCCGACGACGGGCTGGTCCGCGACGCCGATGGCCGCGCGCTGGTGACCGTCGACGACCTCGTCACCTTCTGGCGCAACCCCTGCCGCTGGTTCGTCACGCGGGTGCTCGGCATGTCCTTGCACTTCGACGAGGGCGATCTCGACGACGAACCCTTCGAGGTGGACGGGCTGGGCAAGTACCGGATCCGACGCTGGATGATCGATCACGTGGACGACCTGCCACCGGTCGACGTGATCGTGGAGCGCGCCGAACACGAACTGGGCGCGACGAGCGGTCGCTCGGGACGCGTGCACGCCCGCAAGGGGGTGGAGGCCACCCTCGGACGCTGGCACGACGTGCTCGCGGCCAGTCCGCGTCCGCGGCCGTGGGAGGTCGATCGGAGCACGGCGGCGTGGCGTCTCACCGGCACGCTCGACGTCGATCCCGCGCAGGGGCAGATCGTGTGGGTGCCGAAGCCGAAGATCGAAGCCGATGCCCTGATCGAGGCCTACGTGCGGCACGTGATCCTTGGAGCCACGTGCGGGAAGGACGGCCCGCCGCCGTGGGCGACGTGCGTCGTGGCGGCCGAGAAGGCATTCAAGGTGCTCGACGACACGGTGGGAGACCCCGACGCCCTGCTCGACGAGATGATCGCGGGCTTCGTCGAGGGCCAGCGCCGGCCCCTGCGATTCTTCCGGCGCACCACCCCCGCGTGGTGCTCGAAGAGCCGGAAGCTCGACGGCCGGTTCGACGTCGAGGTCGCGCAGAGCGTTTCCGGTGAGATCGCATCCGCCTGGGAGGCAGACGATCACGGCCGCGGGGACCGCGACGACGACGAGGTCGCCCTCTGCATGCGGGGCGTGCGCACCGCCGACCTGATCGACGACGACTTCCTGCGCTGGGGGCGCCTGTTCGATCCGGTCGTCGCCGCGACCACGGGCTCCAAGAGCGCGGAATGGCCCCCGGAGCCGCGCACGAAGGGAGGTGCGTCGTGAGCGACACCTCCCATGGATTCGATCCCGTCCACCAACCCCTCGACCGCTTTCCCCTGTTGATCGAGGCCAGTGCCGGAACGGGCAAGACCTGGTCGCTGACCGCCCTGGCCACCCGACTGGTCGTCGAGGGCCGCGTCGCGTCGATCGACCGCCTGCTGCTGGTCACGTTCACGGTGGCCGCCACGCACGAACTGCGCGAACGCCTGCGCGCCCGTTTGCAGGACACACGGAAGGCGTTGGAGGGCTGCCAGGTCGACGACGACTTCGTGCAGTCACTGGTAGCGCGGTGCGACGACCGCGCGCGGGCCCGCGAACGTATCTTGCGCGCCCTGCGTGACTTCGACGAGGCGCGGGTGAGCACCATCCACGGCTTCTGCGCGCGGGTGCTGCAGGACAGCGCCTTCGAGGCGGGACTGGTCTTCGAGACCGACGAGACGCAGGACAGCGACTTCCTCCGGCAGGTGGCCGTGGCCGATGCCTGGCGTGCACTGGTGCAGGCCGGTCCGCCGTGGCGCGCGGCGTGGCTGGGCGAGCAGGGCTATCCCTCGCGCCGGGAAGGTCGGGACCGTGACCTGTACGCCGACCTGAAGACCTGGCTGCAGTACGACGGCGCCGAGTTCCTGCCCCTCGTCGAGAACTCGCTCGACGACGTCGACCGCGAGGTGCGCGGTATCCTCGCGGGTCTCCTGGACGACCCGGGGTTCGTGGAGTCGTTGCACGAGGCGGTGGACACCGTGGACGCCGGCCGAGCCGGCCGCAGTCGCGCTCGCTTCGAGGAGTTCCGCCGGATCGTGCACGAACGCGCTCTGGCCGACGACGAGGCCACCTGGTCGGTTCTCATGGGTCTGCTGCCCGGCAAGATCGAGAAGACCATCGGCAAGAAGCCGCTGAAGAACGAGGTGTGGACCGTCGTCCTCGACCGCCTGGAGCCATTGGAGTCCGCGCTCGAGCGTGGCTTCGAGGTGCTACGG
>CAZQHE010000196.1:0-5938 GCA_964593155.1 uncultured bacterium | reverse complement strand
GGCGGAACCGGTCGCCGACGGTCGCGAACACGTTCCAGCCGTGGTCCACCTCGAGGCCGTCGGTACGCTCCAGCAACACGGGCGGGCCTTCGACGTCGGCGTAGACGCTCTGCAGGGTCAAGCGCGGTCCGGGGACGGAGTCGGCGGCCGCGCGGCCTCGGACGGCGACTTCCGCGGCGGAAGTGACCGCGTCCCCGGCGACTTCCGCTGCGGAAGCAGGCGCGACGCCTCCGACTTCTGCGGCGGAAGCGGCCGACGGACCGACCATGCAACCCACGCACAGAACCATTCCGAACAGGACCCGGGCCCCACGCGGCCGAGCCCCTCGACCGCGCCGACGCGTCACACCCGCAACACCGCCCTCCGCACCGTCGACGCGATCAAGCCCATGTCCGATCGCGCGCTCCGCGCCTTCAGGTACTCCATGTTCATCGCCAGCTTCTGCGGCATCACGTGTTCCACGTAAGCCCGCTCGGGATCGTCGTGCGTGCCGAGCACCTCGTCCTCGTCCTGGAAGGCCAGCGCCGCCGGATCGGTGATCCCGGGGGGCACGGCCAGCAGCGCGGCCCGCTGCACCTCGTCCCACAGGCGCACGTACTCGGGCACCTCGGGCCGCGGGCCCACGAACTTCATGTCGCCCACGAGCACGTTCCACAGCTGGGGCAGCTCGTCGAGCTTGAACCGCCGCAGCCAGTAGCCCACGGGGGTCACGCGCGGGTCGCGGCCGCCGCAGGTGATCTTCAAACCGCGCTTCTCGGCGTCGGTGACCATGGTCCGGAACTTCAGGATCATGAACAGCCGGCCCTGGCGGCCCACGCGCTCCTGGCGGAACAGGACGGGGCCGGCGGTGGTCAGCTTGACGGCGGCGGCGATCAGCAGCAGCAGGGGCGAGATCAGGAGCAGGCCCAGGCCTGCGAGCACCACATCGACCCAGCGGGGCATCCGTGCACTCCTCGGACTCGTGCGGCCCGTCCTGTGGGCCGGAGAATCGGACGTCGCTGTCGGTCGTGGTGTCAGGCTTCGTTCGACGTCGTCTGCGAACTCACGTGGTCCCGCGCGCGTTGGTACGCCCGGGGGACCTCTTCGCACACCCGCTCGATCTGCGCGTCGCTCATCGACGGGAAGATCGGCAGGCTCACTTCCTCCGCGAAGGCCTGGCTGGCCACGGGGAAGTCGTCTTCGCGCAGGTGGTAGCGATCGCGCCAGTAGGGGTGCAGGTGCAGTGGGATGAAGTGCACACTGGTGCCGATCTTCGCATTGCTCAGTTCCTGGATCAGCTGGTCGCGGACGGCGCGGCCGCCCTCGACGCGCAGCGGGTAAAGGTGCCAGGCGTGCTGGTCGTCGTCGCGCGCGTCGGGTGGGGTGGTCAGGCCGTCCACTCCGGCGAAGGCCGCGTGGTAGCGCGCGGCGATGCGCGCGCGGGCGTCGCGGAAGTCGTGCAACCGCTCGAGCTGGCTCAGTCCCAGTGCCGCTGCGATGTCGCCCATGTTGTACTTGAACCCCGGAGCCACGATCTCGTAGTACCACGCCGGCTTCTCGCTGCGATACCGGTCGAAGGCGTCGCGGTTGATCCCGTGCAGGCGCATCACGCGCATGCGGGCGGCCAGGTCGGCGTCGCGGGTGACGACCATGCCGCCCTCGCCGGTGCACAGGGTCTTGGTCGCGTAGAAGCTGAACGCGCTGGCGCGGCCCCAGCGTCCGACGGACCGCCCCGCGTGACGCGCTGGCAAGGAATGCGCCGCGTCGTCGATCACGCTCCACTCGCTGCCACACGCCCGCTCCTCGATCGCCCGCATGTCGCAGGGCAGGCCGCCGACGTGCACGGGCATGACGGCCTTCACCGCCTCCTGCTCGCTGGGGCGCAGCCAGGCGAGGGCGTCCTCGATCTGATCCACACCCAGGTTCAGGGTGGTGGGGTCGACGTCGCAGAACACGGGGTCGGCGCCGAGGTAGCGCACCACCTCGGCGGTGGCGGTGAAGGTCCACACGGGCACCAGGACGCGGTCGCCCGGCCCCACGCCGGCGGCCTCCAGGGCCAGGTGCAGGGCGGCGGTCCCGCTGCTCACGGCCAGGGCGTGCACTTCGTCGTCGGAATCGCCGCGCACGTGGGCGGCGAAGGCCTCCTCGAAGGCCCGGGCCTTGGCGCCGGTGGTGATCCAACCGCTGCGCAGTACCTCGAGCACGCCGGGGATGTCGGCGTCGTCGACGGTCGGCACGTGGAAGGGCACGGGCTCCACGGCATCGCTCCGGGGTGGAGGGCCTCGCTGCGGACCAAGTTCCGGCCCGGCAACGAGTTGGGCGGCAGGCTAGGGGTGGCCGGGGAGACTGTCAATCGCGGATGACAGCCAGGATGGGGGAATCTGCGCGGGAAGAGGGATCCCCGGCTGGATCCAGGACTCGAGTGTGACCAGCCTCTTGCCGATCGGGAACGAACGCTTGACCAGTCTCGGACCGCGCTCTAGCGTGCCGCCCCGAATCAGGCGCTTTTCGGCTCCCTCCGGCCTGGAACGAGGTTTGCCCGCTGATCGGCGCGCGCCCTGCCCAGGTCGGATTCTCGATCCCGCTCCGTCGGGCCGAAACCGAAGGACGTCTCTCGCATGGTGCTCCATCCCCCGTCCGGGCGTCGCCGCGACGCCCTGGTCGCGAGCCTCCTCGCGCTCGCCGTCGTCGCCAGCTATTCCGGATCTTTTCTGCTGAAGCTCGGTCTGCCCTCCTCGGAGTGGGCGCCGTGGTTCGGGCAGGGACTGGCCGTCGCGCTGGCCGTCAAGGGCATCGTCTTCGTCGGCCTGCGGGTCCACCGCGGGCTGTGGCGCTACGCGGGCCTCGGCGATCTCGTCACCACCGTCCACGCCGCGATCGTGTCGAGTGCGGTGCTGGCCGTGATCGCGCTCGTGGCCCCGGCGCCGCCGTGGCTGCTGTCGGTGGTGGCCATCGACTTCTTCCTGGGCACGCTGGTGCTGGGGGCGGTGCGGGTGGGCCCGCGCCTGGTCTTCGAAGCGGTCCGTCACGGTTCGGAGCAGCGCCGCGCCGTGGTCATCGGCGCGGGCGACGCGGGCGAGGCCGTGGTGCGCGAACTCAAGCGCACCGGATCGCGCGAGCTGTGCCCGGTGGCCTTCGTCGACGACGACGTCTCGAAGCACGGGCGCTCGATCCACGGCGTGCCGGTCGACGGCCGGATCGACGACGTGGGCCGCGTGGTCCGGGAGCGGAGCGCCGACGCCATCCTCGTCGCCATCTGCGGTCTGTCGCACGACCGCATGCGCGAGATCCGGGCCCTGGCCCGGCAGACGGGCCTGCCGGTGAAGCGCATCCCCGCCATGGAGGAGCTGCTCACCGGCCGGGCGGGCATCGCCGAGCTGCGCGACTTCACGCTCGAGGAGCTGCTCGAGCGCGAGCCCGTCCGCACCGACCACGGCGAGGTCGACCGCCTGCTGCGCGGGCGCACGGTGCTGGTCACGGGCGCGGCCGGCTCGATCGGCAGCGAGCTGTGCCGGCAGATCGTGGCCCACGAGCCCGACACGTTGATCACCCTCGACGTCAACGAGAACGCGCTGTTCGAACTCGAGCACGAGCTGCGCGCGCTGGCCGGGCCGGTGGGCGTGCGGCCGGTGCTGTGCAACATCCGCGACCGCGATCGCCTCGACGACGTCTTCGCCACGCACGCGCCCGAGGTGGTCTTCCACGCCGCCGCCTACAAGCACGTGCCGGTACTCGAGCACTTCCCCGAAGAAGCCGTGCGCACCAACGTGCTGGGCACGCGCCAGGTGGCCGAGCTGGCCGCCGCGCACGGGGTCGAGCGCTTCGTCCTGATCTCCACGGACAAGGCCGTGCGGCCCACCAGCGTCATGGGCACGAGCAAGCGGGTGGCCGAGCTGGTGGTGGCCGAGCTGCAGGAGCGGTCGGCCACGCACTTCACCACGCTGCGCTTCGGCAACGTGCTCGGGAGCAACGGCTCGGTCATGCAGGTCTTCCGCAAGCAGATCGCCCGGGGCGGACCGGTGACGGTGACCCACCCGGAGATGCGCCGCTACTTCATGAGCATCCCCGAGGCGGTCGAGCTCGTGCTCTTCGCCGCGGCCATGGACGGCGAGGGCAGCACCTACGTGCTCGACATGGGCGAGCAGGTGCGGATCCTCGACCTGGCCCGGCACTTCGTCCGCCTGTGCGGCCTCGAGCCGGGCCGCGACATCCAGATCGAGTTCACGGGCCTGCGCCCGGGCGAGAAGCTCTACGAGGAGCTCTGGACCGAGCAGGAGGATCCGCAGCCGACGGAGCACCCGGGGATCCTGCGCGCCCCGCGCGGCGCCGGGCGGGTCACCGACCTGTGGCGGCGGATCGACACGCTGGTCGACTGGGCCCGCGAGGGCGACGCCCCGCAGATGATCGACCACCTCCGCAGCCTGGTGCCGGAGTACAGTGGCGACCCGGTCTGCCTTCGCGAGCGCCCCGTCGGGACCGCCGGACGGATTCCGACCGAAAAATCCGGAACGGGCCCGGAACTTTCCGTGATCGACGGTGTTCGTACGGCCAGCGCAGGTGGTCGTGATGCAGTCGGCGTCCGCCAGCGCTGATTCCGAGAGCCAAGCGAGAGCCTCCCAGAGGCAAGGGTGCGAAAGAGACGATCCGCGCCCCCGGTTCCCTCGACCGGGGGCGTGTTTCGTTGTTGTTTCGTTGTTGTGACCCGGGGCACCCATCGCCGCCATGGCACGTTATCTTGGTGCAAGTGCACCATGGTGCACGCACGCCGGTCGCCGGTACTCTGCAATGGCACCGGCTTCGTCACCGGTGCGAACTATTCGGCGCGCCCTCGCCACGCGCATCCGGATTCCTTGCCACCGAAACGGACGGTTCGATGTTTCCCGTGTACGCCATCGTCATTCTCGTTCTCGCCTTCGCCACCTCGGCCCTGGTGTGGTCGATCGGGGCCCACCTGCGCGTCAAGCGCGGCGAGCCCGCCCTGCCCGACTTCAAGTCGATGATGGGCCGTGGCTGGCTGGCCCCCCTGGCCATCCTCTTCCTCGCCGCCGACTTCGGCGCCACCATGCAGATCTGGCTGGTCTGGTCGGCCCTGGTCGTGGGCGGCTGGCTGCTCACCCTGATCGTGGTGCGCGGCGTGCTCGCCGGCGTGTACCGTGATCGCGCCCGGCGCCCCCGCGCGACGACGGTCGACATGGAGCCCGAGCCGGAGAAGATGGCCGGCTAGTAGGTTCCGCCTCCCAGTGCCGCTCGAGGGCGGTGCCACGGAACGCGAAACGGGGCGACCACCCGGCCGCCCCGTTCCTCTTCCCCACCTCGGCGTCCGGCACGCCTACTCGGGGTAGTACTCGTTCCCCAGGTGGGTGATCAGGTCCTCGCCCATCCAGTGGCGCAGTGTGTTCTTCAGCTTGGTCTGCTGGATGAAGATGTCGTGCTCGGGGTAGAGCTCCGGCGCGACCTGCGGGCTCTTGAAGTAGAAGCTCAGCCACTCCTGGATCCCGCGCTTGCCGGCGCGCTGGGCCAGGTCCATGAACAGGGCCAGGTCGAGCACGATGGGCGCGGCCAGGATCGAGTCGCGGCACAGGAAGTCGACCTTGATCTGCATCGGGTATCCCATCCACCCGAAGATGTCGATGTTGTCCCAGCCCTCCTTGTTGTCGCCGCGGGGCGGATAGTAGTTGATCCGCACCTTGTGGTAGAGGTCGCCGTAGAGATCGGGGTACAGCTCCGGCTGCAAGATGTTGCCCAGGACGCCGAGCTTCGACTCCTCCTTGGTCTTGAACGACTCGGGATCGTCCAGGACCTCGCCGTCGCGGTTGCCCAGGATGTTGGTCGAGAACCAGCCGTTCATGCCGAGCAGACGGGCCTTGAAGCCGGGGGCGAGGATGGTCTTCATCAGCGTCTGGCCGGTCTTGAAGTCCTTGCCGCAGATGGGCGCTCCGGTCTGCCTGGAGAGCTCCTC